>JBNJII010000115.1:0-6757 GCA_051749205.1 Thermodesulfobacteriota bacterium
GCGAAATGCTGGATATTGGTCAAGTCCAGAGGCCGGGTGATCACCTCGGCGTCCGCCCGGCTCATGAAGATGTTTGCTCCCTGGGCATACAATGCTGGCACCAGGCCGCTGTGGTCGGAATGCATATGGGTGACCAGGACATCCAGGCCGGAGATATCCACGCCCAGCTCCTCAAGGCCTGCAAGCAAGGCCTCGTGGCATATGTCCCGGTTCAGCCCGGTGTCGATGAGGCAGGAGCGCTCTGGGCCGCGCAGGACATAGGCATTGAGGTACTTCAAGGGATTTTTGGGCATGGGCACAGTGATCCGGAAAATATTGTCGCGGATCTGTTCAATCATGTGGTCTCCTTCTTTTCCGGATTGGCGATTTTTTGCAGGTTGAGAACAGCTCCCCGGGTCAGGGCCCGGTCTCCGTACTTGGCGGTGATGGCGTCCACAGCCTGATCCAGGTTCCGGGCCTGGGTGCTGTTCTGTTCCGGAAACAGGGAAAGCTGGGTCTGCTGGGTCTGGAACTGGGAAATACTCACCCCGCATAAGCGCACAGAACGGGACAGGCTGACCTCTTCCAGGAGGCTGCAGGCTGTGCGGTAGATATCCTGGGTGCAATCCGTTGGCCGGGCCAGGGTCCGGTTGCGGGTGATGCTCTGGAAGTCGTTGAACTTGATCTTCAAGGTCACGGTCCGGCCCTGGCCTTTAATCCGGCGCAGGGCCCGGCCGACCTCTTGGCTTTGTTCTAAGAGCCAGGCCTTGATAATTTCCCGATCGGCCGTATCCTGGGCAAAGGTGTCTTCCGCCCCGCAGGACTTGGCCCTGCGCCTGGGCAGCACCGGAGAGTCGTCCAGGCCTTGGGCCAGATGATACAAGGCCCTGCCTCTTGGGCCCCATTTGGCGTCCCAGAACTCAAGGGATAAGCGGCTGATGTCGGCGCAGACCCGCATGCCCATCTCCTGCAGGCGGGCCACGGTCTTGGCCCCCACTCCGGGGAGCTTGGCCACCGGCAAAGAGGCCATGAACTTTGGAACAGACTCCAAAGGGATGCTTTGCAGGCCGTCAGGCTTGTCCAGATCGGATGCGATCTTGGCCAGGAATTTGTTCGGAGCCAGGCCGATGGAGCATGTCAAGCCGTGCTGCTCACCTATGCGGTCCTTGATCTTCTGGGCCACCTCCTGGGCAGGTCCCAAAAGGCGCCGACATCCGGTAAGGTCCATATAGGCCTCGTCAATGGAGGCCTTTTCTACAACCGGAGAGTAGGTATGCAACAGATCCATGATCTGTCGGGATATGTGGGCATAGCGGCGCCGGTTTCCGGAAAGGAATACGGCCTGAGGACACAGCTTGCGGGCTGTGGCCATGGGCATGGCCGAGTGGACCCCAAAAGGTCTGGCTTCGTAGGATGCAGTGGACACCACACCCCGCTCGGAAAGCCCGCCAATAATCACCGGCTTTCCCTGTAAAGCGGGATCGTCCGCCTGCTCCACAGAGGCGAAAAAGGCGTCCATGTCCAAGTGCACAATAACGGGCTGGGCAGGATTCATGGCCTGTCTGTCTCAATCTGGAGAGTAAAAAGTTAAAAGTACAAGGTAAAAAGTAAAGGTTAAGAAATCAAGATGGGGATTGGTTATCGCTGCGCACATTTCAAACTGCAAGGTGTACCCCATCCTTTTTTAGGCACCGGTGCTGCGCAGCAGACCGTGCACCTTTTGCTCCACTTCCTGGAGATCGTGCTCATCCGGACGGCCCCGGATGTCGCCCAGGCGACCCTTTTCGGACATCTGGCGCATGGATTCCGGGTGATATTCGCCAACCACGTACCACTCATCCAGGATATGAAAGCCCAGATGGTCAAAGAGCTGGGCCATGTACTTGACTGCAGGCACGGCTTCCCGGATGCCGGTATGCACCCCGCCGTAGGTGCAGTACACAACAGCCGTTTTGCCCATGCGCTTGGGAGAGGCGGGCTTGATCTCTTTGTCTTGGACATAGGCCTTTCTGAGCTTGGTGAACAGCTCCTGAACCGGCTTGCCCGGAAGCCAGGCGTACACTCCGGAACCGGCGAAGACCATATCGTAGTCCAGAACGTCTATGGACAGATCGGAGGTCATTTTGAAGGTGTCCACAGTGTGCCCAGCCTGCTTCAGGGCGGACTCAATCCTCTTTGCCACCATGGCCGTATTGTTGGTGCTGGAATAGTACAGGTTCACTACGCGCATAGGTACTCTCCTTGGATAGACTCTTTCTTACTTTGGAAGGTTGCAAATTGCCGGGGCTGGTATGAAACGAGATGTTAGCTGACCTATCAATTGTCTTGTAACTTATTGAAGTCATATGAGTATAGCTGCAACCCCACCTTTCATCACTGATCAACCCGGCAAATTTGCCTTTTTTGCCCGCTTTGGGGCAAAAAATTTTTCAGACTTGCCGGAGGCAAGGCTGAACTCAAAAAAAGAGCTTGCCAAAAGCAATTCATTGGGATATACATAATTTTTTCAGCGCCAAGTGTCCAGCCTTCTTCTGTGCGCATCCTGCATGCGACCCCTCACCGTATGAAACGCAGCTGATCACTTGCAAGGAAACTTGAATAGGCTTTTGCCTGCAAAGCACCGCCGGCAGTGCTTGTGTTTGTGAGCTGTTGCGTTGATCTCATGATAACCCATAGATGCATCTTATGATAATGCATAGACGCATGATTCCATGGAGTTGTGCAGGTTTGTGGTCTGAGCAGACCAGGCAGTGGTGTGTCCAATTGGCTGGGCATGCTGTACTCTCATTTCTATCTATAGACATCAACAGACAAAGGATAATATATGCTTTTTTCCCAGTTTCAGTTTCATCCCAAAATCGCCGCCGGCATTAAGGCCTGCGGGTTCACCGAGCCCACTCCCATTCAGGAGCAGGCTATCCCCCACGCCCTGAACGGGGGAGATGTTATGGGCCTGGCCCAAACCGGGACCGGCAAGACCGCGGCCTTTGCCCTGCCCATCATGGAGCGCCTGATGCAAGGCCGCCGCGGCCGTCCCCGCAGCCTGATCCTGGCCCCTACACGGGAGCTGGCCGAGCAGACTTTTGAGTTTATGCAGCCCTTTTGCCGCAAGATCGGCCTGCGAGCGGTCACAGTCTACGGCGGAGTGAGCAAGCCGGCCCAGGCGTCTAAGATCCGTTCCGGAGTGGATATTATCGTGGCCTGTCCCGGACGGCTTTTGGATCTGGTCAACGACCGGTCCGTGGATCTGTCCCAGGTCCAGAGCCTGGTCCTGGATGAAGGAGACCGGATGCTGGACATGGGCTTTATGCCCGATATCCGGCGCATTCTGGCCCTGTTGCCCAAAAAGCGGCAAAACATGCTCTTTTCAGCCACCATGCCCGCAGACATCCGCCATCTGGCCGAAGAGATCCTCCAGGATCCGGCCTGGGTTCAAGTGGATCATGAACAACCCCTGGAAAATATCGCCCAGTGCCTGTACCCGGTGCAGCGCATTCCCAAGGCCGAGATGCTGGTCACTCTGCTGACTCAGAAAAAGGACCAGGCCACCCTGATTTTCACCCGGACCAAGCACATGGCCACCAAGCTGGCCAAGCGGCTCAGCTCCGCTGGTTTGCGGGCCAAGGATCTGCAGGGGAATATGTCCCAGAACAACCGCCGTCGGGTGCTGCAGGACTTCAAACAGGGCGGCTTCAACATCCTGGTGGCTACAGATGTGGCTTCCCGGGGTATTGACGTGACCCGCATCGCCCACGTTATCAACTACGATATGCCGGACACAGCAGAAAACTACACCCACCGTATCGGCCGCACCGGACGGGCCTCCAGGGACGGCTTGGCCTCCTCTTTTGTGGAATCCAAGGACTTTCGCTTGGTCAAGGCCATTGAACGCAACCAGGACCGAAGGCTGCAAAGAAAGTCTCTGAGCATGTCCGCGTAGTCCAGGGACATTGGGGTTTTGAGGTTCTGTATTGCTTTGTCAATATAACGCCAGGTTGATCTGGGATGAAACATGTGTTGTGGTGAAACCAGAATTCTTAAAAAGGGGGACTGCCGGTCGCCCTTACAAGTTGTTTGATAACCCCTATGTGAAAATCAACACCGTGCTGGTGTGCAGTTTGTAGGGGCGACCGGCGGTCGCCCTTCCATGACCAATACGTTCCGGGGTGGCGAGGTGGCCTGAGATGATACCCGTTGAACCTGATCCGGATCATCCCGGCGCAGGGAGAAACGAGCACAAAGCAGAGCCTTACAACAAGGGCCGTCTCCTCGGGAGACGGCCTTTTTTTTGACTGCAGACAAAAAAAGCATTGGAGATGACATGCCTGTTCTGGCTGATATTGGAGAATTCGGGTTCATCCACCGCATCCAAGGGCAAGGCCTGAATAGCCCGGAAAGGGTTTTTCAAGGCATTGGCGATGATGCAGCTGCTTTTTGGGCCTCTGGGCACAACCTGGCTCTGGTGACCACGGATCTGCTCCTGGAGGGAGTGCACTTTGTGCGCAAGGCTCAAAGCGGATTTCATCTGGGACACAAGGCCATGGCGGTGAATATGAGCGATATTGCGGCCATGGGTGGAACAGCCCGGGAAGCCTTTGTCAGCCTGGCTATCCCAGAGGACTGTTCCCTGCAGTATCTGGATGAGGTGTACCAGGGGATGCACGATCTGTGCAGGCGGTTCGGGGTGAACATCTTGGGCGGAGACACCACAGGCTCCAGACAGGACCTGGTCATCAATGTGGCTCTGACCGGAGAAGTGTCCAGAGAGGAGATCTTGCGCCGGGAGGGTGCTCGGCCCGGGGATGTGATCTGCACCACCGGCTTTCTCGGGGACAGCCGGGCCGGACTGCATCTTCTGATGCAGGACATCAACAGGTCAAACGAATATCTGCAGGCCTTATTTAATTCCCATGTCGCACCCTGGCCCTGCCTTGGGCAAGGCCGCTTTTTGGCCGCCTCGCAAGCGGTCAGTGCGGCCATGGATATAAGCGACGGACTGAGCTCCGATCTGGCCCATATATGTGAGGCCAGCGGGACCGGAGCCAGGCTCCGGGCCTCCAGTCTGCCCCTTTCCCCTGAGCTGCGCCGTTTCTGCGCTGACTACGATTGGGATGCAGTGGACTGGGCCTTGGCCGGAGGCGAGGACTACACCTTGCTGTTTACCGTCCGTCCACAAAGCCTTTCCGGTTTGATCCGGGACTATGCCCAGGAGTTCGGCGCGCCCTTTGCCGTGATCGGGGAGATGACTCCAGAAAAGGAATTGATTCTGGTGGATGCCTCCGGAGAGGCAAGGCCTTTGTCGGCGACCGGGTGGGATCATTTCCGCGGGCGGTGATTAAGGGGTTTACAATCACGTGAAATCCGCACGGTTTGTCGAGGAGCCAGAAAACTGTGAGCTCCGTCACTGGCCGCAGACAATCACTTTGATCCGGGAAGAAACTGGCTAAGAGGGCAGGGCTGGAGGGCAAGCCCCCATACTGAAAAGCCCGGCTGGCAAGCAAGCCGCCCTTGCCTCCCAAGGGCAGGCCCTCATCAAGTTGCAATCGAGACGAACGAGGGAGTGATCCTATGACCAATGCAGCTGAATATGAAGTTGGTTCCTATCGCCGGGTCCTGAGCATTGCCGGATCGGACAGCGGGGGAGGGGCCGGGATACAGGCCGATCTGAAGACCTTTTCTGCTCTGGGCTGCTACGGGATGACGGCCATCACCGCCCTGACTGCTCAGAATACCCAAGGGGTCAGGGATATACATCCGGTGCCTTCTTCCTGTGTTCGGTCCCAGTTGGAAGCAGTGCTGGAAGATATTGGTGTGGACGCGGTGAAGATCGGGATGCTCTTTTCTGTAGAAGTCATCCAGACTGTGGCTGGGGGGCTCAAGAAGGGACATGTCACAAATATTGTTCTGGATCCGGTCATGGTGGCTCAGAGCGGAGACAAGCTTCTGGAAGACCAGGCCATCGAAGCTATGGGGCAGGAGCTGATGCCCCTGGCTGATCTGATCACCCCCAACCTGCCCGAGGCCGAGGTTCTTTTGCAACGCAAGATACCCGACCAAGAGGCTATGCAGCAAGCGGTCCGGGACCTGTGCGCCTGGGGCAGCAAGGCTGTGCTGCTCAAGGGCGGCCACAGGGAGGAGATGGAGTGCATCGATCTTCTCTATATCCGGGATGGGGACCGTTGCCTGTCCTTGAAGGCCGATTATGTGTCAACTGTGAACAACCATGGGACTGGGTGCACCCTGTCCTCGGCTGTGGCCGCCTACCTGGCCCATGGGTTGGATATGGAGGAGGCGGTGCGCAGGGCAAAGGAGTACATCACCCGGGCCATCCGGGCCGGAGCCGGCTATAGGCTGGGCCGTGGGCACGGTCCGGTGCACCATTTTTTTGGGATCTGGGAGTGATTGTATTTTGCATTTCAAGTGGTCACCACCGCAAGGTTTTTACATCATACTCCCAACCACCCCTGCCTCTCCTTGCTAAGGAGTGGAGTTAAGAAAAGAGGACCACGGTCGTCTATTCAGTTCTTATCTTCAAATGTCCGGTTTATCGAACATCGAAGTAAAAGATATAAAGCTAAAACAGGCAGTTCAGGCTCCCCTCCTTTTCAAGGAGGGGCAGGGGTGGTTGGATGATGATCATTACCTTCAGAAATCCAAAATTTTCTTTTCTTCTTTTTTCCGGAACGTAAGGTTGAATATCTCTGATACAGATGAGCTCTAAGATCCTGACAAATAAGGTCAAGAGTCATGCCCCCAACCACCCCTTCACCCCTCCTTG
>JBNJII010000116.1:0-6689 GCA_051749205.1 Thermodesulfobacteriota bacterium
ATACCTGATCAATCCGGCAAATTTCCCCTTTTTTTGCCCGCTTTGGGGCAAAAAAATATTTCAGATTTGCCGGAGGCGGCGCTGAAACCTGAACACTCCTGGAAACTTACATTTGAGAACAAAATTACCGTGCTGCAGGGATCAGAAGGGTTTGTTCTCAGTTGCCGTCTTGGGTTTGCATGCGGGCCAACTTTTCCTGATCGTCTTTAAATAGTTTGTAGTTTACTGAGTCCACCAGGGCCTGCCAGCTGGCTTCGATGATATTGAAGGACACCCCCATGGTCATCCACCGCGATTTATGATCGCCGGACTCAATGAGCACCCGAACTCTGGAGGCCGTTCCCGGGGCGTCGTTGAGATTGGGAGACAAAACCCGGACCTTGAAGTCCAAGAGACTCATTTCCTTGAGTCGTGGGTAGAATTTTTCCAATCCCTTGCGCAAGGCATTGTCCAGGGCATTGACCGGTCCGCGGCCGGTGGCTGCGGTATGCTCCACTTCTCCACCCACCTGGATCATGACCGTTGCCTCGGAAAAAGGTTCCCCGTTTTCCTGGTTTTTGGCGTCCATGACCCGGAAACCGAGCAGAGAGTAGTATCTTCTGGCCCGACCCAGGGTCTTGTTCAAAAGCAGCTCAAAGGAAGCCTCGGCAACGCTGAACTCAAAGCCTCTGCTCTCCAGGGTTTTGACTTTATTGAGCAGTTCCAGCACAAAAGGATCGTCTTTTTCCAGGGGGAAGCCGTACTGCTTGGCCTTGAACAGGATGTTGCTCTGTCCGGCCAAGTCCGAAAGCAGGACCCTTTGCTTATTGCCCACAGCCTCTGGAGGAATATGTTCATAGGTTTTGGGGTTTCTGCGGATAGCGCTGACATGGACGCCGCCTTTGTGGGCGAAAGCGGCCCGGCCTACAAAGGGTTGGCGGACAAAGGGCCGGATGTTGGCCACTTCTGAAATATAGTTTGCCGTTGCCGTCAGTCGGTTCAAGCTGTCTTCCGGCAAGGCCGAAAAACCCATCTTCAGCTCTAAGCTGGGGATTATGGAGCACAAGTTGGCATTGCCGCATCTTTCACCAACGCCGTTTATGGTTCCTTGTACGTGACTCACGCCGGCCCGGACCGCTTCCAGGGAGTTGGCCACAGCCAACTCGGAATCGTTGTGGCTGTGGATGCCTAAAGTGGCCTCCGGCAGTTCCTGGGTCACACGGTTGACAATGTCCCGGATTTCCGTGGTCATGGTCCCGCCGTTCGTGTCGCAGAGGACCAAGGCATCGGCCCCGGCCATATGGGCTTGGCGGAGGCAGTTCAAGGCATAGTCCGGATCGGCCTTGAAGCCGTCAAAGAAATGTTCGGCATCAAAAAACAGGTGGCTGACATGGGGGCGCAGGTAGGCCAGGGAGTCGTGGATGAGCTCCAGATTGCGCTCCAGGGTTGTGCGCAGGGCCTCCTGGACGTGGATGGTCCAGGTTTTGCCGAAAATGGTCACAGCTGACGTTGCCGCCCTGAGCAGGACCTGGAACTGCTGGTCAGTCTCCGGGGTGGCCTTGGGATTGTGTGTGCTGCCAAAGGCGGTTATGATAGAATGCTTGAGGTTGTAGTGCTTGATTTCCTGGAAGTAATGTTCGTCCGTAGGATTGGAGCTGGGCCAGCCGCCCTCGATGAAATCCAGCCCGAGTTCATCCAGCTTTTGGGTGACCCGGATCTTGTCCTCTGTGGAGAAATGCACATCCTCAGCCTGGGTCCCATCACGCAATGTCGTGTCGTAGACAGTGATTTTCGTGCTCATAACCTTTATCGATTGTACCTTTGTATTTACTGGAGATTTTGGACCACGGAATATACAGGATGGATGATTGATGCCAAGGCACTCGGCGTCTTTCGCTGTATGAGATCGCCAGGACCCAGCCGGGGCAAAGAGGGCGAATGATCATTCGCCCCTACAAACTTCACGCCAGCACGGTGTTGATTGTTACATAAGGGGCATCGAATAACTTGTAGGGGCGACTGGCAGTCGCCCTTTTGGGAATTCTAGTATTACCCCAAAACACGTTTCATTCGTGATCAACCTGCCGGTTTCTTACGAATAACAGCTCACAGCGCCGCCAGAGGCGGCCCTGATCTCTGAACCCTGATCTCTCGTATGAACGAGACTTTACCCTGAAGAGGGCCTGCCCTTGAGGGCAAGGGCGGCCTACTTACGAGCCGGGCTCTTCCAGTAAGGCGGGCTTGACCCCAAGCCCTGCCCTCTTTGCCGGTTTCATCCTCGATCAAACCGGCGGTCTTCCGCCAGAGGCGGCCCTGATCTCTGATCTTACGATGCCGCAGCCGCCGGTTCCTGATCCAGGCCAAAGGCCTCATGCAGGGTACGTACAGCCAATTCAGTATATTTTTCCTGGATCAAGCAGGAGATCTTTATCTCTGAGGTGCTGATGATCATGATATTGATGTCCTCAGCTTGCAAAGCCTTAAAGGCAATGGCTGCCACTCCGGAATGATTGCGCATACCCACCCCGATGATGGATACCTTGCTCACCTGGGTATCCGGAAGGACGGCCTTGGCCCCAAGGTTGTCCTTGAGCCGGTCGATGACCTTCATGGTCCGTTCCAGGTCTCCCCGCTGAACGGTGAAGGTGATGTCTGTTCGGCCCTCCCGACTGGGGTTTTGCACAATCATGTCCACAATAATATTGGCAGTGGCCAACGGCTCAAAAACAGAGGCGGCCACTCCTGGCTCGTCATATACATCAACGAGTGTGACCCGGGCCTGGTCCTTGTCGTATGCGATGCCGGAAACCAGAACAGCTTCCATGTCCTCATCCTCCTGCACAAGAAATGTCCCGGCTTGGTCGGCAAAAGTCGAACGAACATGCACCGGGACGTTGTATTTTTTAGCGAACTCCACAGAACGGATTTGCAAGACCTTGGCCCCCATGCTGGACATTTCCAGCATCTCGTCATAGGCGATTTTGGGCAGTTTTCTGGCTTGGGGGCAGATGTTGGGGTCTGTGGTGTACACCCCATTGACATCGGTGTAAATTTCGCAGACTTCAGCTTGCAGGGCAGCGGCCAAGGCCACGGCGCTGGTATCCGAACCGCCACGGCCGAGTGTGGTCAGGTAATGATTGCAGTCCCAGCCTTGAAAGCCGGCTACAACCAATACATTGAACCGATGGAGCATCTCTTGAAGATTGTCGGCGTCAATGTCCAGAATTCTGGCTCGGCCATAGCTGGGATCGGTGTGAATGGGAATTTGAAATCCGAGCAAGGATCTGGCTTTAATGCCGTTTTTTTGGAGCAGCATGGCAAACAGGGCTACCGAAATCTGCTCCCCAGTGGTCAGTAAGACATCCAGCTCACTGGGATCGGGTTGATCTGTCCATTCCCTGGCCATTTTCAGCAGCCGGTCCGTCTCACCGGCCATAGCTGAAAGGACGACCACAACTTTATAGCCCTGATCCAGCTTGCGCTGCACTTTGGCCTGGACTTGCTGCATGCACTGCAGATCGGCCACCGAGCTTCCCCCGAATTTTTGTACCACGACCTTCATGACGATTCGTTGCTCCTGTTTCGCGCTGCCTCTCAGCTCAGACCGCCTTTAAAAGTTTTGAAAGTGAAACTGGCAATCATGATGTGTTTTTTTGACCTGCGGTCAAATTTGTTCTTGCAGGGCCAAAAGCCAGGTCTCGGCTCGAGGACCCTGGGCATGTATGTGCACGGATCTTTCATGTGCAGAGACTGCCATCTGCAAACGCACATAATAGGCGGGGAGGGCGCTTTGGGGAAGGTGCTCGGCCCATTCCACACAAAGAGCCGCATGGTCCGATTCCAGATGCTCAATCAATGATTCGTCAAGTCCGGTTCCGCCCAGGCGATAGAGATCCATGTGCACTGTTTCCGGCTGTGTCGGATAGATGTTGACTAAGTTGAAGCTGGGGCTGCTTACTTCTGCGTTGTCCCCACCCGGAAGACTGGCGACCACATACCGAATCAAAGCGGTTTTCCCTGCCCCCAAGGGACCGGATATCAAGAGGGGGCAAACTCCATGGGAAACCAAAGTATGGGCCAGGATGCGCCCCAGGCGGGCTGTGTGGTCCAGGTCGGCTAGAACGAGCTGCATAGTGCCTTGCGGATCATATGTGCCAAAGCCGGGCAAGGGCACTTTACCTGTCTATTTGACCAGGGTCTTGAGCACGTCTTCCTTGCCCACGATGCCCACCAGTTTCCCTTTGTCTACCACAGGGATGGTGTGAAAGTTCTTGGTAACCATCAAATCGGCCACATCTTCCAGTTCTGTATCCGGAGATACAGCGGTCGGATTTGGAGTCATAGCCTGTTGAACGGTCGTTGCAGCCATTTTTTGCACTTCTTTTTCCAGATGGCTCATGGAAGACAAGGGAATGAGGCCATCCAACAAAGTGAATACTGTGGGCACAGGCAGCTTTTTTTGCTGCACAATCAAATCGCTTTGGCAAATGATGCCTACCAGATTATTGTTCGCATCCACAACCGGCAAACCGTTGACATGATGCTCAAGCAACAGGCCAGCTGCCTGGGCAATCTTTGTCTCCGGGTGCACGGTGATGATCTCTGTGCTCATGATATCTGAAATCTTCATGGGGTACAGTATGCTCCATTTTCAAACGGTTCAGGATGTAGACCTTTTCCCGGCAGAGATACGGCTTCTGGCCCCAAACCAGAAGTGCAAACAAATATTCCTAGCTGTGTTTGCCGAAAAGTTCAAGAACCCGAGGAAGGGCGTGGGCAATGTCCTGGGCCATATGCCCCCGGAAAGGGTACTGGGTGTGCAGTATCCGTCCCGTGGATGCATGCCAGAACACACCGGTACAGGCGGCATAAAAGGGGTCCAGGCCCTGAGCGGAAAGGGTGGCGATAACTCCGGAGAGCACATCTCCGGACCCGCCTATTGCCAAATGCGCCCAAGCCTCAGGGCACAGTCGCAAGGGCTGTCCAGGAGCGGCCACAATGGAACCGGCTCCCTTCAGGACCAGGGTGCAGCCGAGGGTCTTGGCCCATTCTCTGGCCGTATCCACCCGGTGGGACTGGATATGGTCGATGGACATCTGACAGAGTCTGGCCATCTCTCCTGGATGGGGGGTGAGCACACTGCAATCAGGGAGTTGCCCACTTAGGTCCTCAATGTGTCCCAAGGCGTAGAGTGCGTCGGCGTCAAAGACAGTGGGCGGCGGAGAGCTTTGCATATAGGCCCGCAAAAAGTCCCGGGCTCCTTCAGTGCGTCCAAGACCGGGCCCTAAGACCACTGCGTCGAAGGCCTGCAGATCGGACAAGTCGGCCATGCAGCCTTCTGTCCATTGCGAACCCGGCCCCAGAGGTCTGGTCATAATCTCCGGCCAGCCCTGCTTGATTTCCGCGATAAGCCCGCGGGGACAACCTACGGTGACCAATCCGGCTCCGGATCGGAGAGCCCCCAGAGCGGCCAAGGTTGGGGCTCCGGTGAGCCCGGATGATCCGCCCAGAATCAGGATATGCCCATGGCTTCCTTTGTGGGCCAAGCAGGAGGGGCTAGGGAGAAAAGAGAAGACGTCCTCGGTCAATTCATAGCAGCTTGGCGGGTTGTTGGTTTGGACAACCCTGGGCAGACCGATGCTTCGGACATGCAGACGTCCGCAGTATTGTTGGGCTTGCGGCATGCGCAGACCGATTTTGGCGGCGGCAAAGGTGACAGTTGCATCGGCTTGAACCGCGGTCGGACTGGGCCGCCCTGTATATCCATTGATGCCGGAGGGGATGTCAATGGAAAGAACAAAGGAGGTGCGACCCAGGCGGTTTATGAAGTTGATAAGTCGTTGGTAATCTTCCCGCAGTTCCCCCTGAAAACCTGTGCCCAAAAGTCCGTCCACAATAATGTCCGGGATACACAGACCTTCAAGGTTGTATCCCCGCAGGGAGGCCATGGCCACTTCAGCCTTGTCGGCCAAGGCCACGTGGAAGGCAGTTTCTCCGCTGTAGCCTTCCAGTTCCTTGGTATGCAGGACCAGGCACACCGCACCTTGATCTGCCAAGTGTCTGGCCAGGGCAAATGCATCTCCGCCATTGTTGCCTGAACCGGCAAAAAGAGCCACCCGCTTGCCGGCCAATGCCCCCATTTCCTGTTCCAGTACACGGAAGAGCTCACGGCTGGCGTTTTCCATGAGCATATGTCCGGGCAGACCGAAATCATCAATGCTCAAACGGTCCCAATGGGCCATTTCCTCTGGGGAAGGCAGTGGTTGATACATAGTCGAACTTCCTTTCAACAAAAACCGCTGATAATATCCAACATGTCCCGAACAGCGCGTTGCATGCCTACGAGGGAAGCCCGGGCCACAATGCTGTGGCCGATGGAGAACTCTGATATTCCCGGCATATGGGCAAAGGCATGTATATTGGCATAGGTCAGCCCATGTCCTAGATTGACTTTCAAGTCCAGATTGTGGGCCTGGGCCAAGGCCACCTTGATCCGGTCCAGCTCATGGGTCCGTTGTGCCCGGGAGTCGGCTTCAGCATAATGGCCGGTGTGGAGCTCAATGTATTCGGCCCCAATATTGGCTGCCGCCTTGATTTGATCGGCATCCGGATCAATAAACAGGCTGGAAGTGATATCCGCTGCATGCAAGGGCTTGAGGTAGTCTTGCAGATCTTTTTCCCTGCCCAGGAGGTTGAGGCCGCCTTCAGTG
>JBNJII010000117.1:0-6641 GCA_051749205.1 Thermodesulfobacteriota bacterium
CTCCAGCCCCAGGGGGTGACCACATTCGCCGAATACTGCCAGGCTTCACGCAAAGGCCGGGGCATGCCCTTAAACCGTAAAGCGCGCAAGGCTATATGGCCCGTGTTTGAAGAATACCGGCTCCAGCTGAGTGAACACGGTTGGCGGGAGCCTGACGATGCCATGCGTGACGCCCGGCATATCCTGGAGGCCCAAAATATCAGCCTCCCCTACTCCTCTATTGTAGTCGATGAGGCCCAGGATATGGGGACCCAGGCATTCAAGCTCCTGCGGCAGATGGTTTCGGAAGGAGCGAATGACTTATTCATCGTCGGCGACGGACATCAGCGCATTTACCGGCACAAAGTGGTCCTGGGCCGCTGCGGGATCAAGATTATTGGCCGCAGCCGTAAGCTGCGCGTGAATTACCGGACCACAGAGGAAACCAGGCGCTGGGCCACGGGCATACTGGAAGGCGTATCCATTGATGACCTGGACGATGGCCAGGACAATACAAAGGGAACGACCTCCCTGTTGCGCGGGGATGACCCCGTGATCAAGCATTTTGATTCCTTTGATCAAGAGTGCCAATTCCTGACTGATTTGGCCCAAAAAAAGGAGCAGGAAGGGACCTTGTCCTCCACCTGCCTGGTAGCCAGGACCCACTCCAAGTTGAAACGATACACACAGGCCCTTCAGCAAAGAGGCATCGCAGTCTATCCGGTCAAGACCAGTGCTGCCGAAGATAGAAACGCGAGCGGGCTTCGGCTGGCCACCATGCACCGGGTCAAGGGCCTGGAGTTCGATACCATCATTATTGCCGGAGCTAATGAGGGGGATATGCCCCTAAAAAATATCCTGGAATCAACAGATGACCATGCTGAACGCGAAGACCGGGAACTCAGAGAACGGGCGCTCTTCTACGTAGCCGCCACCCGGGCCAAAAAAGAGGTGGTGGTCACCAGCTTTGGGCGGAAGAGTGTGTTTTTGGAGGAGGAGGCGTGAAGTGGTTGTTGACGCCGGGGGCAAACGCGTTCTGTTGACCATGAGCAGCGTTGGGGATATCCCCACGATTCCCGGTGAACTCTTCGCCAAGTTCCAGACCAGCTTCTACTCAGATCCTGTGGATGCGGTGTTTAAGGGGTTGGGGGTGGAGTGATCACTAATGATAATTTAAATATTGTAATCACATATGAGGTAAATAACATGGATTCTGTATGTGTATTTAATAACAAAGGTGGTATTGGAAAAACTACATTTTTATGCAATTTGGCATCTTCGCTTTCAGTTCATCACAGTAAAAAGGTCCTTATTGTTGATGCTGATCCACAATGTAATGCAACAACATATGCTCTTTCTGATGATATAATTCTTGATATTATTGAAATGCCCTCATTTATATGGAGCTTTTACACCACAAGCGTTGCCGCCGCCCGGCTCAGGCCCCCAGATCGACCCGACCCATCCCCCACGTAAAGCTCAAAAAAGCCAAAATAAGGCCATTTTGAAGAACTTTTTAGTAAGTTATTTAGTTATGGCATGCTCTATGGCATGAAACCCGCCCGGCTGGAGGATAGGCTCCAGGAGCAAGTTCTTGATATCCAGACCCGTATAATAAACTCAGAAGGCAATGCTGCGAAGCAAGCATCCGTCTTGAATCCTTTGAACCCTTTACAGTATAGTTCAAGCCTGCTAAGGTATTGGCCAATGAATGTTCAGAGATAACCTCCTCTAAGGTTTTCTATGGATTTATTGCTGCGTGTTATTGAATTTCATAATCGACAAGTGCTCTTTGGAAAAATATGATTTTCAGAATATACTTTTGAGCTGATGTTGAAAACGTATAATGCAAGGAGGATGCGCAATGGAAGAAATGAATAAGATAAACAAGGTTTATTTTGGAAAGGATGGGGAAGTGATCTTTTCAAGAAAGGACAAAAATATCATTATGGTTTGCCCTTATTCTCAAAATGAAAAATACTGCAGCCATAATTGTCCTCTTTTGATTGAAATGTTTGAAACAGCCACGATGGAGCGAAGTGAAGAATATATAAAGTTCTGCAACGGTGAGATGATGGAACTCAGCGGAGATGAAAGGAAATAGACTTCATAGATACTCAGTCCATCCGTTGGACTTGTCTACAACCCAAAACCACAAAAAAGTACCGAATGACCTGCCCTTATTTTAGAAGGGTAGGTCATCCGGTACTTTTAAATTTCTCACAGTCGATAACAGGTATGAAAATTCTTGATTACCAAAATCTCGTAGATCCCGCACTTCTGCACCACATAGCCAAGCACCATCCTCTCAATTCGGACATAGCCTCGGAAATAGATATTTTGTATGTGCAGGAAAAAGACCATCGAGGCATTCGGATCGAGATGGACAGAAGCTGTAACGTAACCCTGACTATTCACCCCATAATCCGGCCCAATGAACGGGATATGTTTATTCTCTATCACGAACTCGGGCACATTGCAGACAGGCTGAATCCGACTTTTAACTATGATCAAGAGAGACGGCTTCGCCTCAGCCAGGCTGAAGAAGAATGTTTTGTGCAGCTATGGAATGTATTTATCGACGCCAGGCTCCACCATCACGATGTATTCCGTTTACCGTCCGCCGGAGAGGTGGACATTGTTGTGGATGGGATCAAGTACCGCCTGCCCCGGACGGAGATCAGCACCTATCTTTTGCAGGCCTGCGCCCATCTTTCGCAACGGGGTATCCGCAAACCCGGAGCCCTGGTCACCGATATCTGGAATAATCCAAAGCGTTTTTTGACCTTTGAAGACTTGCTGGCTCCCTTAAATTAAGCATTCTTTGCCATGGTCATGCAAAAGGCATAGGCTTGGACAAGCATTCCCGCCCCGGCCGGTACAAGTGATCCAGCATGCTGTATCCACTTTCCCCATTTACTAGAGGTGGACAGGAGTTGGCGACATTTTCTAAATCCTCCAAATATTTCCGCCAGTGATCCAGATAAAATGACAATGGGCGGGAAAAGTCTTCTCCCACCAGACCGTCCAACAAAAGCCTGCTGATCTGTTTTTCCCGGAAGAGCACATGCTGAGAAAGCAAAATGACCATCCTCTCTTCTCTGGTCATCTGCTTGAAGAGCTGCTTGAGAACACCTCTGGCCCGGGGCTGATACATCCAAAAATAGAGAAGATCCAGGGCATTGACAATGACAATATTGACCATCTCCCGCTTTTCGTATTCAATGCTTTGCATCAGCTCCTTTGTCGATTCCAGCATGGACAATACATCATCCATGGGAAACATCCTTTCCAATTGATCATAGGTATTAAACAGATGCTGAAACTTGCTTGTATAGTCCAGGATCCTGCGGCGGATATACATGGCCCGGTCGGCCAAGCCTTCGATGACTCCGGCCACACTGTCCGAGGCCAGTTTGGAGATGATAGCCGCCCACTGTTGCAAAACGACCTGTACTCCCACCACCCCAAAAAAACCAAGAAGCCCTCCGACTATCAAGTTGAGGGTCAAGGCAAGGGGAATAGACAAAACACTGCGAAAGAAGTTGCCGATAATCGCCCCGCGAGGCAACCCTCGAAAAAAGTTGTGTGTGGACAGATACAACCCGTTGATCAGAGAAATGGCGGCATAGACCAAAATGGGGTGAGTGCCAACCGTAGCCCCCATCCCCTGCTCTAAGGCCAGGGTCTTGACTAAATAATCCAGCAGTGGCACTGAAAACCCGGTGAACATGAGAGAATCGGCCAGTCGATCCCAACTGAGGTAGTTCTTCCATTTGATCAGTGAAGGTCGGTTTATGCCTCCACAAGCCAACATGGACTGTATGATATTTCTGACTCCAGTAATGGCAAACCAAATCAAGGCCCCGAAATAGGTAAGCAGCCACCAGTCCTGACTGAAGAAAAAGGTGAGAAAAGCGGGGATAAAGCCCAGGCCGATCTTGGCTCCGATACGCAAAGTAGTATTTAAGTAGTTCCACTTATATTTTAAGCTGTTGAAAACGGACTCTTTGTTCTCTCCCCTGCTGCGCACTCCGCCCAAAGTATAGATATTGCTTTTTTGAGAACTTAAGAGAAAATAATCCTCTACTACCCATTCCCTTTTCCGGGGCCTGGCCAGCCGCTTCAAGCCGGGAATGGACCTTATGCAGCCGGAAAAGGTCCGACTACCACTGGGCTCCATCTGAGAAGGATAAGAATCTTGTATGTACGAACGGACCCCAACGGCAACGTTTTTGTGAGCCTGACCTTTATTGCTTCGTGAACGGAGTTCTTTTCGGCTTCGCTTGGGCAGGGACTCCGCCAGCACAAACCCCATCCCGTACACCCGGCCGGATTGTCCAGTAGAATCGGTACCGATACACCCGCTCAAGGGTCTGTCCCGGTAATAGGACTGAAAAGTCGATATCTCGCACAACACCTCCAGAAGGCGTTGCCTCCTTTCCCCTGTATTATGACCTTCCTCCCTTTCCGTTTCCTGAACAAACTGGCTCAGATACTTCTTGAGTTTAATAACATTGCCCGCATTTAAGGCCCGCTGCAGCTTAATGATCCGTTTCTGATCATACTCTCGTCCCAAAACCTGATTTTTCAGGTTCAATATCTCCAGATGGGAAATGAGCCCCTGACAGTCATACAGCAGCTCTACCACATCCTGGACTTGCAGATCGCAGAGATTCAAAATGATATCGGAGTTGGAATGCAGGCCATGCAGTTTGAACGCAAGCGTGGTCGGACTCAGAGTCAGGATTTCAGGCAGATCATCTCCGCTGAATATGTCCGGGACATCTGGATTATGGTCAGAACGTAAATAATCATCGACAATATCGTATATGTCCAGTCCAGCCACAAAACCGCTGTTTTGGCTCTCTGTCTGGGCCAAGTAGGAGACATAATCGGCGTTAGACGTATTGCCAAGCTCCGCGGCCACAGATTCATGGATGTACTTGGCCAAGTGCAGAACAGAGACCTGCCCCTGCTTGACCGAGTCCAAAAAGGCTTTTTGACTTAACGGAGCCATTTCAATGCCCAATCTTTGATTCAGAGTGGACAAATGACGGCGGTTAAAAGAGTGCAACAGCCCTAAAACATGATCTTTGTTCCTCTCTAAAACTTTCCTGCCCTGCAGCATGAAATCACGAATCCGTGGGGTCTGCAAAAACTCAACAAATCCGGAAAAATCACGCAATCCCCTGGGAACCCATACCATACGCACCTGCTTATCTCTAAACAATGCGCTGAACTCAATCCCGATTCTCACCTGCATATCCATAATGGCCGCGGCTTCCAGAAGCTCAGCTGCAGCATCCCGGGAAACGTAGTTATAGTGGATGACAGTCAAGCTGCGGATGCCTTTGATCCAAGCATCCATGATCAAATGAGTCGGGGATTTGCGGCCGATGGTGTTCACATCGTGTACATGTTGGTCAAAGGCTACCTGATTCCATTCTTCTGGCATTTCAAGCAGATGATACTTTTTGAGCTGGGCCCGTACCTGACGGGGCTTACCTTGAGCCACAGCTGAAAAATCCCTGGCCAGCTCCAACTGTCGCCGACAATCCCCATGGCTGCGCACCAGGTTCTTCATGATCTCTACCAAAACTCGAGCGGCATTGATGCGCAACGGACCGTACGAGGTATACAGGACTTCGTCCCGAATGGAACATAGGGCTTTGATCCGATCCCGAGTCTGGCCGCTCTCCAAAGAGCCCAAAAGCTGGATAACAGAGTAAGCTATACGTAATGCCCTGGGAGCGGCCATTTCTTTGATCCCATGGGGGTGCAGGTACGGAGCCAAAAGCTCCTTATAGTCGGGCAGGATGCGCTTAGTATAGACCTGATTGACCATGCGCAGCAGATCATGGTCGCTTTTATCGAAATACACGCGTGATATATTATCCAGATCTGCACAATTAAATTCGTTTCCAATGCTCATCTATTTGATTTCCTGCAATAGAGTCTCGTACACTTGAGCATCCTTTTGTTTAAAGAGAACAAAGCGTATCAGTTGAATCGAGCTCAGCTTGGGAATTTGTTCAACAGTGGTTTGCACCGCAATCCGGGCCGCAGATTCCAATGGATAGCCAAATGCCCCACTGGATATGGCTGGAAAGGCAATGGATCGCAGAGTATTAGTATCGGCCAGTTCCAGGGCTTGCGTATAACAAGAAGCCAAAAGCTTGTCCGAGGGATTGTCACGTCCATAGACCGGCCCCAAGCAATGGATAACATGACTGTTTGGCAGGTTGTGGGCGCCGGTGATAACCGCTTGTCCCGGCTGAATGGGGGCCAGGGGACGGCATTCTTCTTCAAGGCCAGGACCTGCAGCTTGATGCAGGGCTCCAGCAACTCCACCGCCCTTTCTCAGCTGTGCATTGGCGGCATTTACAACTGCATCCACATCCGCCTGTTGGGCAATGTCTCCCTGAACACATTGGATTGTGATCCCTTGAATGTTTTGTTCAGACATAAAGATACTCCTCCCACATCAAAGTTGACCTATGTAATTTAACGACAAAGAAAGGAAGAAATCATTACGTCGTGCAATGGTACCCATAAAATAAAAAACACGCAAAAAAAAAGGCTCCCGTATGGGGAGCCTTTTGTAAAAATGTCCTGGCAGCGACCTACTTTCCCACGGTAATAACCGCAGTATCATCGGC
>JBNJII010000118.1:0-6574 GCA_051749205.1 Thermodesulfobacteriota bacterium
GCGTTTTAGATGTTGATTCCTTCAGCCAAGACACCCTCGGCCCAGCCTGACCAGACTGGAGTGCATATCGCATCGGTCTGGTCAGGCAAGATTACGAACCGCCTGAGAAGAGACATGAGGCTGCAAAGCTCACAACTTTGCGCATTCCCTCAGGCCTCCCTCACCCAATAACCAGCCAAACACCCTCAGGCAGGCTCAAACATGGCCGAATACCCTGGTCGAGCTCTTTGATGCGGAAAAACGAGCCCCTTATACTCAATGAACGTACCGAACTGATCGTCATCCCGGTGGTATTGAGCCAGAATTTGTGACAATTTCTCTTCATCTCCCAAAATGAGCAACACATCTGATCAGTTTTTCATCTGTCCTGGGCTCATCGACTACCCAGTCCATGACCTTGTGATATTCATCGACCTGAGTCTCACGGATAAAGCCCAGAAGGTCGTCCGGATAGTCGGCCAGTTGAGAATTGTGTCGGTTTTTTGTACAGAATTGTCGAGGGTCTTGACCTTTACGCTAGCCATAGGCCGCCTCCTGGGGCTCGATGTCGATCCCCATATCCTTGATGCCTTGCAGAACACAGTCCAGCCTGCGCAGCACGGTAAAGGGCAGGATAATCCGGCCGTACATGGACTGCTTGTAGTCCCCTCGGAGTATATCGGCCACAGACCAGATAAAGCCGGTAAGGTTGTTTTCAGCCATGAATAGCTCCATGCAAAGTTAATGATTTCATTTCGGGTGACTTTGATAGTGCTTTGCCCTTTGGCCCGGCCTTTGACCTCTATGTGCCGGTCGGGATGGCCCGGCTTGTACGAGGCGATTCCCAGCCGCATTTATCCGCGGATACGTCTAAGGAGAGGCCTGGGGTTGGATATATTGCTAGAGGTTGGATATGGGGTTGGATAAAAAAAGAAGGGGTTATGAGCAAAACTCATAACCCCTTGAAATGGATGGCGGAGCTGACCGGACTCGAACCGGCGGCCTCCGGCGTGACAGGACACCGCAAAGCGCATGTCGCCGTAAATATGCGCATCAGACTGCATAAAAATGGCCTGTTTTGAACCAGGTTATCAGAAAAAAGCCGTCCAAAAGCCATCCAAATTTGAACTTTCATTCTGCTGGCTTTTTTGGATTCATTGGGGAATTGTCTACCTTAAGACCCACCAGACAGATCTGCAGCCTGGCGATATATCGGATCCAACTGTGGCTGCATACATGCTAATTCTCCACACACCAGGAAACCGAATCCATGCGGATTACACTCTTGTAGACAAGAGCAATGGGGAAAAGCCGCTTGAGATAACCATAACCCCCCTTCCCTCTCATCTTCACTCACTCCCTGGAAACTCTCGGGCTTCCCCAAAAAAAATTTTACGGGCCGTCCGAAGTGGCCCGGGCCTTGGGCGAGCGGCCCGATGTCTTGCATAAAAAATTTCTTTCAGGGATTTACCCAGAGCCCAAACACCACCGGCCGAACGGGTATAGACGATTGACCCCCAAAGAAGTCCTTGTCATTGCCGATATCAGGGAAAAAAGGCGGATAGGACTTACCTGATATATTGGCCCATCAAGCAGATGTCAGCTTGATCACCTCTACAGAGTCACTTGCGGGGTTATTCTCCCCCACCCCAACGAATTTTCAACTTCAGGCCGCTTATGAGGCTCAGCATAAAACTATTCTTGACCCTCCACTTGACAAGCCAGATCAACTCCATTCAACATCTTTTCAGTTTCCAAACCCCCTATGCTCAGGCAAGTTAAAGATGAAGCAGAAAATGAACGATGAACAGAAAGCCGAAGAGATTAAAAGGCTTCTGGTCAAATACAATATTAGGCAAGAACAAATCGCCAAACGGGCGCAAGTTTCACGACCTGGGGTTTGCAGGGCCATAAGCGGTCTCTCCAGGTCCAGAAAGATCATGGCAGTGATCTGGGAGATGCTCAAAGAGAGATCAGCTGATGAGTCGGTAATTGCCTTTTTACTAAACGTGACTCAGAGAGGCGTTACTGAACATTCCTCACTCAAACAGCTGCTGAAAAAGGCTGGAATAACGCAAACATATATCGCCCAAAAAGCCCAGGTCACTCCTGCGACTGTTTCATTGACGGTAACCGGGAAATCAAGATCCCGGCACATTGAAAAGATTATAAGGGAAGAAGTGGCCAAGGCAGGCGTAATGCTGGACACAGAGGACAGTGCCAGGAATAGTGGAGTGTTTTAAATCAGACATCGCTTACAACCCGCCCAGAGTTAACCCACCCTTCTGACCACCTCCTCCGAGTCATTGGCTGGACTGTTCACCTCCAGCCCCACCGAATAGATCTCCAGCTCTTTGTCTCTTATCGGCTCCAGCAACGGCTGCAGCCGCTCCGGATCCTCGACGCTCCGATCCAGCCACAGATCAAAATCCGCCTTCCCGATAATCACCGGCATCCGGTCGTGCAGTTCGGACACAACCTCGTTGGCCCGGGTGGTGACAATGGTGCAGGAATCGATCTTTCTGTCCACTTCCTCGTCCTGCCAGTGCTCCCACAGACCGGCAAAGGCAAAGAGGCCCTCGTCTTTGGGCCGGATGCAGTACGGCTGCTTCTTCTTTTCTCCTGTCCTTTGCCACTCAAAAAAGCAGCTGGCCGGGATTAGGCAGCGGTGTCTCTTGGCCGGCGCTTTGTAGGCCGGCTTGGTGAAGATGGTTTCGGCCCGGGCGTTGATCATTTTGTAACCGACCTTTTCGTCCTTGGCCCAGTGGGGCACCAGGCCCCAGCGCAGCCAGGCCGCCTTACGCTTACCCTCCCGGGTCTGACCCACGGCCACAATTTCCTGGGACGGGGCGATGTTGTACCTGGGGATGAAGGGCAGGGGCTCCTGGAGCTGAAAGTGGTCAGCTACTTGTTTGGGGGAGGCCCAGAGGCCGAATCGTCCGCACATGATTTTTTTCTTTTCAAACTATACTTCTAGGACATGATCTCCAGAAAACGGTCCACCAGATATGGGTCAAACTGCGATCCAGAGCATTTTTTTACTTCCATTAATGCATCTTCAACCGACATTGCTTGTCGGTACGGCCTATCATTGATCATGGCGTCGAAGGAATCGACAATGGCCAGAATTCGGCACTCAATGGGAATCTCTTCCCCGGCCAGCCCCAGGGGGTATCCCTTGCCGTCCCAGCGCTCGTGATGCCTTAAGATCAAGTCGGCGATTCCGGCCAAATCAGATGTGGACTGGGCAATCCGGTACCCCTTTTCCGGGTGCTGGCGCATGATTTCCCACTCCTGTTCATTTAACGGACCGGGTTTAAACAGAACGTGGTCAGGTATGCCCACCTTGCCCAAATCGTGCACTTGGGCCAAGAGATTCAAGGCTGAGAGTTGGCTGGAGGCCAGATTGATTTTTTGACCAAGTTGTACGCATAATTCCTTCAACCTGTGGGCATGGCCGCTGGTAACAAAGTCCTTTTCTTCTAAAGCGGCCATCAAGGCCTTTATGATCTGGGAACGGGCATTGATATCCCGGTTCAGCTTATCCCGGTACATAAGGTCATCGGCCTGCCTATAAACCTGGTTCAGATCCGGTTCATCCTCTAGTGCACATGCCAGCCCGATGGATAGCCCCAAGGGAATCTTTGCTCGATGTTCCAGGTTAAGGCTGTCTACACTGGACCGAATTCGGCTAACGATCCTTTCTCCAGCTTCTAAATCTGTTTTTGGCAGCAGGGCCACAAACTCATCACCGCCCACCCTGGCCAGAATGTCCGAGGCCCGAAAGGACTTTCGTAGAATGTTCGCACAGACTCTGAGATGCTCATCTCCTTGGTCGTGCCCCAGCGTATCGTTAACCAGCTTGAGGCCGTCCAGATCCATGCAGACAATAGTTATTGGATAATCCCTGCTTCTTTGTAATCTATCCAGCTCAGCCTCCAGATATGCCCGGTTGTACAGCCCGGTCAGTTGATCATGGAGGCTCATGTATTGAAGCTGTTGTTCATACTTTACTTGATCGGTGATGATCTCGGTATAGACGATAAAGCCCCCAATTGATCCATCAACTTCATACCATGGGCGGCACTCCCAGCGAGTCCATTCCAGGCTTCCGTCTGGGCGATAAAACGGATCCCGGTCTTTTTTGACAATCTCACCATTTAGTGCCCTCTGGTGCGCATTCCTCCACTTCTGAGGCAGCTCAGGGATCACCTCGTAATGATGCCTGCCAATCACTTTTTTGTCGTGAATTTGATATTCTTCAAGGTAGCTCTGACTGACATACATATACCGGAAATTTTTGTCGTGCACTGCAACTGATGCGTTGGCATGTTCAATGACATAGCGCATGAGATCGTGAGAATGGGCCAGGTCTTGTTCGGCCTGCTTCCGCTTGGTGATGTCTATCAAAGAGGCCACACTTTGGCTGGTGCCGGGGATTATATCCACACATAAAAATACGTGGTGCACATTATGAGAACGATCGATGAGCCGAAATTCATAATTTTTTGGCGCTGAATCCGGGCTTTGTCGTCTGAGTCGATGATATTTCTGCATCCAACCGATGTCGTCGGGATGATTAAAATCCATCCAAGATTTTTTGTTCTCTATCTCGGCCCGAGAATACCCTGTAAGCTCCTCAAACCTTGAATTGGCCAAGACTATGGTCGTATCACCATCTATGATCACCTGAGCTGCACCTGAGGTCTCAAATACTGAAAGATAATATTGCTTCGACTGTTCCAGTTGTTGTTCTACTCGTTTACGCTCTGAAATCTCCCTGCAGATGGCGATAACTACATTTTGCCCTGCAATGCAGGTTCCGGTAATGCTCACCTCCACATCAATGATGGAACCGTCCTTTCGTTTATGTTTTGACTCAAAAATGGAATCAATTTTAGAGAGATCGTGAAAACCCTTACAAATCTCCTCTTTAGTCATATCTACCACGTAGTCCCAACTATTCAGACCCTTCACCTCTGGCAAGGAATAACCCAGCATGTCCGCAAAACTTTGATTAGCTTCAATCACTTTATGGTTTTGATCGATGATCACGATCCCATCCCGGGAGCAGTGCATTAAGACCTGTCGGCGATGATCGGCCATGGACAAAGAATACTTCGTTTTTTCGAGCTGTTGGATTTTTTGTTCAAGGTTTTCTTCGGCTTGCTTCCTCTGGGAGATATCTGTTGTGAAACCCTGATAGGAGATGACATCTCCATTATTGTCACTCACCACTTGGGCATTCGTAGACACCCAGATGGAAGACCCATCCCTCCTGCGCAGCCTGTATTCATAATTGATGATCTCACCATAGTGTTCTAAGCAGCGCTTGAACTCGATCCTATCTCCAGGATGTACATAGAGCTGGGTGCCAATATCAGTAATTGTGTTGATGAGATCTTCTGGATGCTTGAATCCATATATGCGCGCAAGGGCAGGATTGGCACTCAAGAATCGACCTTCAGGTGTGGACTTAAAAATGCCTATAGGGGCGTTTAAAAGGATGTCATGGAGCTCCTGAAAACTATGGGCGAACTGAGAGCCATTGCTTTGTTTGCTTAATGGAGAATGCGAGGACATACGAACTCCAGACCATAAGAGGATTCTATAACAGGCTATTTTTAATAAATTTACTTTCTTTATTTCTTGAAGTCAATTTCATGCCACGCTTGGGTCGCAATCAAGGGGAGCACAAGGGAAACGATTCAAAATGCTACACTATTCTCCGCTCATAGGTTGCAAGTCGACGATCTTAGTAAGCTTAGACCTCTTTGAAGAAACCAAATTTTTTTTATTTGACATTCTCCAGCAATTCAATCCAACCTCTTCCCACTTCTTTCCAATAATCCAGAACCACGGCACATGGCATCAACGCAAAACTCAAATCTCGAATTCCTCCAGGGCCAGATCGAACGGGTTACCTATACCAACGAAGAAAACGGCTATACCGTGGCCAAGGTCAAGGTCCGCGGCCGCCGCGACCTGGTCACGGTCATCGGCCACATGACCTCTCCCCTGCCCGGCCAGGTCCTGAAAATGAAGGGGGAATGGTCCAACCACCCCAAGTTCGGGGAGCAGTTCAAGGCGGTCTACTGCGAGTGCTCCGTTCCGGCCACGTCCGCCGGCATTCAGAGATATCTGGGCTCCGGGCTGATCAAGGGCATAGGCCCGGTCATGGCCAAGCGGATTGTGGCCAGATGAGGAAGGGGAAAAGTCGTGAGTGCCAAGCACAAAAAAGCCCCGCCGGAGCGGGGCTTTTTTGTTAACATTGGTCTGGAGTCGGTGGTTCCTAAAAGTCTTTGAAGTCTGAATCGTCCAACGGAATGATTTTATCAGCAGATTTGGATTGCTCAGCTTGGCTCTTTGTCTGTGTTTGCGTATGCCTATCCTTGTATTGCTGAGCAGTTCCTTGGTTTTTCGGCCTTTTTTGCAGGTGGTTGGATTGGCCACCTTGATTTCGCCTTTGGGTTTTCTCTCTTGCTGTATTGGAGTTCCCCTGCACAATGACTGAGAGTTCCCTGACCACCTTGTCCATCTCTTCGGCTTGAGACGAGAGTTCTTCAGCCGCACTTGCGGTTTCTTCAGAGTCGGA
>JBNJII010000119.1:0-6571 GCA_051749205.1 Thermodesulfobacteriota bacterium
CGCTGGACCCGACACCGTTGATGATTTCCAGGCCGAACTTTTTTTTCCAGTGTTCAAAGACTACAAGCGGCAAAGCCTCCCCGGCGGACAGACACATCCTCAAGAAGCTCAAATCCGGTTCAATCTCCTGCTGGTCCATGTACCGAAGAATTGCTGCATAGGAGCTCGGAACACTGTACAATATGGTCGGTCTGTACTTTTTAAGCACGGGTAATATGTTTTCCGGCGAGGGCCGTTCAGGGCTCAACACAACCGAGGTCCCGGTTAAGAACACGGAATCCAGAGAATTATTACGGCCATAGGAAAAAAACATCTTGGAGGTAGAAAAAACCACATCTTCTGTTGATAAATTCAAAACCTGTTCACACAAAGGGGACATGAAATACGGCAAGTCATGATGCAGATGGATGACCCCTTTGGGGGTGCCGGTCGTTCCAGAGCTGTAGAGCCAAAAAGCCATGTCGTTTCGTGAAGTCTCCACAGGAGTCAATTTTGCAGAGGCAGCCTCCAGGAGAGTACTGAGATGATGACAATCTGGCCGCTGATCATCAACCAAAACCTTGGCCCCCAAAAACTTCAGATCGTCTTTGTGCTCAGATATCACATCCCAGATCCGGGAAGTGGTGACCAACACCTTTGCTCTGCTGTCATTGAGGTAATAGACATATTCCCGCCATGAGGCCATGGTGTTCACCGGAACCGGCACTGCCCCTATGCGCATGGCTCCGAAGTAAATGCCCATAAACCATGGTGAGTCGGGTAAACAAATAAGCACCCGGTTCTCCCGCTCAAGGCCCAAATCAAGCAAAGCATTTCCGGCCTGATTGGCAAGCTCCAGGAGCTGGGCGTAGGTATATGTTTCATCCTGGAAGTAAATGGCGATCTTATTGCCTCGTCCTTCTTGCAGGTGTCGATCGAGAAGATGCACTCCCACATTGAACCCTTCCGGCACGCTTGACATGTCCATGACTACTCCTCAATTCAATAAGCAGGGGTTACACACTGCGACTCATGTAATGGCTTCAAGGGCTGGGCATTTCTTCAGACCCGGGCCTGGTCTGAATTCACCTCTTCGTGCTCTGCACGCAGCGATCAAAAGAAGTCTTTGCCATATGTGTGCCATCTTGTATCTACAATATAATCAAGATATTATTTTCAGGCCTTTGATCATTTGCAATATGTGATACTCCTGACCACCATATATGGTATCATCTTTTGCTCCCCATAATACCTTATCGCTTCCGTATTGGGTTATGCTCTATCTTCGGGTACAGCTCAGAAAATCTAAGGTACGAACCTGCCTGGGATTATGTTCGCTCTAAGGAAGAGAGACTCCTTGACTGCCGGTTTTCTTGACACTCACTTCGAATGGTGTAAACTCTGAATTCTCAGGACAATATATTTACGACCTCCCCTGATCAGAAATTGATCCTTATCTTAGCAGGTCAGATTACCTCGGGTGCGCAAGGGCACAACTCACTGCCGGCTTGCAGGATTTTCAATCATACTCCAAACAAAGCAACCCCAAAACAGGAGGAATGTTATGATACCAGAAGTAAAGAAAATTCTTTTTATTTCCGATCTTTCTAAAAGCTCTAAACAAGCATTTTATTATGCTGCCAGTATTGCCAGCTTCTACAATGCAAATATTGACATTTTGCATGCTATGGAAGACATTCAAGGAAGCATGAAAATGTATGTCTTCTCTTTTCTTGGTGAAGACCTGTGGGACAAGTATGAAAGTACCAAAGAAAATCAAGCAAGGTCAATTCTTATAGGTAAAAAGAGTGATGTTTCAATGATAAAAGAAGCTCTGGAAGTCTTAAGTGAGGACTACAAAGAAAAGTCTCAGGAAGATAATATGTTACTGGATCAAATAATAGTCAAGAACAAGGAAGCTGACATATCAGAAGAGATTCACAACCAGTGCCAAAAGAAAGAATATGACATGATCGTTTCATCATATAGGTGTTTTACAAATTTCACCGATATCAGATCGGGTTCTAAAATCAAAAAAACCATCAAGGGCAACAATACCCCCTTGCTTCTTGTCCCTGCGCTCGAGAGGGAATGGGGAGAGGAGGAAGAAGACGAAGGAGAATAGGGAGCATTCTGTCCCCCAAGACAAGACTTCAGGGGGGCTTCCTGCCTGTAAAATCCAGCCAGGCATTCAAGGCCCCCTCGTCCTCTCAAAGCTCCCCGGGCTTTTCCAGCCGGCCATGGCCAGCTCTGCTCTATTTCCCCCCATAGCGAATGGTTCGAGAGCCAATCAAACAACCAAAATCAGCCTTAGGGTCCGGGCTGGGATATGCACCCTAGTGCTGATACATCAACATCACCCGACACAGAGCTTAGTTGCCGAGTTTGGAAAAAAGCAGCGCTGCATCGGGAAAGACGATCAGGATTGCGATGCAAACGATTATGGGCAGTATAAAGTACGAAATCCCTTTAAATATATCTATCAGGGGTATCTCTGGAGCCAGCCCCTTTATCACATAAGCATTCACTCCCACCGGAGGGCTGATGACTCCAACTCCGCTTACCAGCACAATGATTACCCCAAACCATATCGGATCAAAGCCAAGCTTGACCACCACAGGATAGATAAAAGGCACGGTGAGAACGATCAGGGCCATCGCATCGATAAACAACCCGCCCACAAAATACAAAAGACAGATAAATATCATGATCACCCCGGGCGAAAAGGGCAGGCCCTGCACTCCCTGGACCAGAATTCGAGGTATTCCGGATATGGTTATAAAATGCCCAAAAACTGTGGCCCCGGCTATAAGCCACAAAATCATGCACGAAATATGCAATCCATCTTTGGTGGAATTGACAAATTCCTTCCAGGTCAACTTTTTTCTGGCCATTCCAATCAAAAGTGCGCCAGCCGCACCAATGCTTCCGGCCTGAGTAGGAGTGAACCACCCCAAAAACAGCCCGCCAATAGACAGCAAAAACAGCAGTACCGCCTCAACAATCCCGCTCAGTGAGCGAAATTTCTCTTTCCAGGGAACAGAATGTCCTTTCGGCCCCAGAGAAGGACGAAGTTTACAGAGCACGATGACGGTGACAGCAAAGAGAATGGTCAATATGATTCCGGGGATGATTCCGGCTACAAAGAGCTGACCAATAGATTGTTCAGTCAATATCCCATAGACAATAAATATGGTGCTCGGGGGAATAAGAATGCCCAGGGTAGCAGCGCTGGCAATACAGCCGGCACTCAGGGTGTCTTTGTAATTATATCTTCTCATCTCCGGGATGGCGATCTTGCCCATTGTGGCCACAGCTGCCGATGTAGATCCGCAAATTGCGGCAAAAGCAGCACTGGCAACAATGGTAGCCAAGGTCAGACCGCCGGCAAATTGCCCTAACCAGGCATTGGCAGCCTTGTACAGCCTTTCGCTGATCCCGGAGGCAAAGGCATAGGTGCCCATTAAGACGAAAGAGGGAATAACCGTGAGCGGGTAGGACGAAAACTGCTCAAATATGTCTCGAACCAGGATTTTCATCCCAGCATCCAGAGACATCAGATAGGCATAGCCGAGTGCTCCAACCAGGGCCATGGCAAAGGCTATATGGACCCGGAGCAAAAAGAGCACCAGCAGCACACCAACTCCCAGCACACCGACAGTAACATTGGTCATAAATATATTCCATTCTCATAATGAATCAAGAAAAAGCAGGGGTCTTGAACAGCTTCTTTATGGAAACCCAGAAAGTGATAATAAATATCAGGCACACAGGGATACAGGACAGGCTCAAGCAGTAGGCGAAAGGATAAAAAGGAACTTCAATGGTCCCACTGACCTCCTGAGCAGCCTTGAGTGAGTTGCCGTACAGAAATGCCTGCCAGCAAATGGCTGAAAACAGGCCCAGACCCAGCAAAGCCACAAAGCAGTTGATCAGTGCCTGCACCCGCAAAGGGAATATATTTACAAAAATATCCACCGCAATATGTTTGCCCTTGAGCAGAGAGGCAGCTACAGCAAAAGGAATGGCCAGCAATTGACAGAAAACGACCAGTTCGTACGAGCCTGGCAGGGGAAGGTTGAAAACCTTCCCGCCCACGACATCCACACAGGGAAATAACACAATCCCAAATATTGCGACTGTTCCCACCACTTCCATCCACTGGCTGATCTTGCCAGTGATCTGTTCAAGGTAAAACAGCAGAGGTCTTTGTACCTGGTGCATAGCCATGCCCACCTCGAATGGATGTTCGCGTTGTTCCCGGCAGCGGAGCGGAGAAATGCCCTCTCCTGCATGAGGCCACAGAGTAGCCTCATGCAGGGGCCAGAAAATCTTGCCGGCTGGAGATCAATTTATTACCATCTCCTCTGGCCCGGTCGGGGATTTTATTCCCTTTTCTATCTGTTTTTCGGTCCAGTATTCTGTTCTGCCCCGAACATAATCCATCATATCCTTGACCTCATCTTCTGAAAAACCATCCTTGACTAATTCCTCAACTTTTTCATCTATAACCGGTTGAACAGCTTCTTCCCACTTGGCCATTTCCTCTGCCGAGAGATTGATAAATTCCACGCCTTCCTCTTTACCCTGCTTGTACCCTTTTACGTCCACTTCATTCCACACTTCAGCCGCTTTATCGATATACTCTTCACTGATCTCTGTGAAGATATTTTGATGTTCTGCTGACAGACCATCCCATGTATTCTTATTCATGATCACATAAAAAGTATATACGTTGGATGCTTGCCAACAGTTGGTCACATAGCTGATGGCTTCAGCCAGCCGGAAAGAAAACAAAGTCTCGATCGGGGTCATGGAGCCGTCGACAACACCGCGGGAAATCGCGTCATACGTCTCCACCAGGGGCACAGGTTTGGGCGAGGCCCCCAGGGCCTTGACCACTTCACCGATGATGCCTGGGCCACGCAGACTGAGATCTTGCATATCCTCAAGTTTCTCCACCCGCGTATCCCTGGTAATAATGGAGTTCACAGGCGAGGTGTTCAGCCAGAGCACATGACTTTTATCCCATTCCTTTGGCTCGTATTTGTCGAAAAAGTCATTGACCACATGGGTGGCCACCCATGCGCTGGGATAGCCCAAAGGCAGATCCAGAAGCTCGGTCACCGGAAACCGCCCTCTGGTATATTCAATGTGCGAAAATCCAATGTCAGCCATGCCCTCGGTCACCCCATCATAAACCTTGTCGTCCCCCAGCAGGGACCCGCCACCGTAAAAATTAATCTTGATTTCCCCATTAGTCCGCTCTTCGACTTCTTTGCAAAATTCCTCCAACAATTGAGACTGCTTGGCAGCAGTCGGGAAGTAGGATGCAAATTGAAGTGTTTTTGCAGCTTCTGCCCCTCCGGGATGACACAATAATACACAGAGCAAAGACAAAATTGTACCTGTAAAGATTTTCCTGGCCATAACTAACCTCCTTACTTAGAGTATCCGGGCTGCATAACAGTGACGCACAACTCTTCCCACAATATTTTAATCTCCATTATTGTCCACATCTATTTCGAAGGCCTCCAGGTTCATTTCCAGCATGTAAACACTGGCCAGAATTCTTCTTGCATTGGCTTCTATGGCCTGGATGCCCAGGGAATTGTCGTGCAGTTCTTCCACCCTGGCCCGTATCTCCTTGATTCTGGCCACCTGGCTGCTTAATGTTTCTTCAGGCATGCACATCTCCTCCTGGTTCTTATTTGCGCAGATCTTTAAACCTTTGCGCCTTGAGCTCATATCTGGGCAGGGACTCAATTGCATGGCAGGATATATTATATCGCAGGTTTGTCTTCAGCCGCAGCTCTTCTTCCAGCCGGGCCTGGACCTGCTCTTGACTGTTCTCGGCTTCTGGGTACAACTCCACCTTCAGGGAAATGTCGTCCACATCCCCTTTCTTGCACACCACCACCTCGTATTCATTGCTGAGTTCCGGGATACTGCGGACGACTTCTTCTATGGCCGTGGGAGTCAGCAGGACACCCTTGACTTTGGTTATGTCGTCAGCCCGTCCTATAACTCCATCCTTGATCAACCGGTACGTCCTTCCACAAGAACAGTCCTGATCGTGCCACTTGATGATGTCTTTAGAATCAAAGCGGATACAGGGCTGGGCGTAACGGTCCAGGGCGGTGACGATCATCTTCCCCGGCTTATCAGGTTCCTGGATGATCTCACCTGTTTGCACATCTTCAATTTCCACCAGAAAAAGACCTTCGATAATGTGCAGGCCGCCAGGCTGTTCGTGACATTCAAAGCTCCAGGCCCCTATCTCTGTAGCCCCGATATGATCAAAGACCTTGGCTCCCCAGGCCTCCTGCATCCGTCTTTTCGTGGCCGGTATATTGGCCCCCGGTTCCCCGGCGCAGGTAATTTTTTGAATATTCAGATCCCGGGCCGGATCCAGATTCAACTTTTTTCTGGCTATTTCGGCCATATTCAAAACATAGGTGGGTGTAGCCATAAAGGCCGTAGCTTGAACTTCCTTCATTTTCAACAGCCTGGCCTCAGTGTTTAAAACCCCTCCGGGGACCACTTCGCAGCCCAGCTTCTCAGCCCCGTAATGACCAGCCCAGAAAGCGAC
>JBNJII010000120.1:0-6553 GCA_051749205.1 Thermodesulfobacteriota bacterium
CCCTTTACCCTCAGCGGAGCACACCTCTGTGTTTGTCCGGGTGGACCATCTCTGCAGGGAGATGGTCCTTTGATCCGAGAGCAGGAGGTGATAGAATCCGATTCGACTATCAGTTAAGCTTTCGGCTTCGTCGATTGTTGCGGTCAGGACCTCTTCAAGGGAGTGGGTCAGAGAGTATTCCATAAGGCGGAGCCTGGCCTGCAAAATCCTTTCTGAGCGCTTGCGTTCGGTGATGTCCCGAGCATAAACAAGGGCTCCTTTTTTCCCCTGATAGCTTATGGGCTGAGCTGTCGTCTCCACCCAGACTTCGCTCCCGTCCAGTCGCACATACTTCTGTTCCAGCCTGTCCATCACCGGCTGCCGCTGCTCATTCAATGTGCGGATTCTCTCCAAAACCAGGTCATGAAAATCAGGATGAAACCTATCAAATACAGGTTGACCAAGCAGATCTGATTCATCTTCGGCCCCAAACAGTCTTAAAGCCTGGGCACTTAGATAGGCAAACCGTTTCTCTGTCTGAACAAACACAGCATCAGGGGACCCTTCAACAACGGCCCGGAACCATTTTTCACTTTCCCGCAGCCTTTCCTCGGCCTGCTTGCGCTCTGTAATATCCTTCAAAACCATGCGCAGCTGGGAAAAAGACTGCTGGTCATCCTCTACAGCATCTATGTCCACCACCACCCACTTCAGCCCTTGGGTACCGGTTTGCAGCTGCAGCTCCACACTCTGCTTTTCCCCGCTCTGAATAGCCTTTTGCTTAGCGCTCTGATACTGATGGACCCAATCAGATGCTATAAATACAGTAAACGAAGACTGCAGCAGAATACTCCTGGGCCTCCCCAACAGGCTGACTGCCGTCAGATTGGCCCGGGTGATGATCCCCTTGGGATTCAGGGTCAGGTATCCACAAGGAGCAAGTTCATACAGGTCCTGGTACTCTCGCTGCAATTTCGCGTTTTCTTGCTGCGACCGTCTCAGCTCCTGGTTCTGGATCTCCAGTTCCACCTGGGACACCTTGAGTTCATGGATGACATCCACCATTTCCGAACCCTGCCGGGAAGCACGATCCGGATGCTCTTTCATCAATTGCTCAGCCTGCTCACGCAGCCACTCAAACTTGTGGCCTCCACCTTGATCCTCGGACATTGTAGTACTGGCTCCCTTATGCATTCTCAGGCCGTTGCAAAGTTAATAGGATACGGTAGGGCCTCTGTTCCCGCTCTTGCCGGACAATACTCCCCTGGACAAAATAGGTGTTTTCCCCCTGCCGGGTCTTAAGATGAAACTCCCTGGATTCAAAATCCTGGCCCCTTTGCAGGGCCGCCTCCAGCCTGGAATCCAGATCAGTATCCTGCACCCCCGGAAGCAGATCAAAGACATCCCTGCCCTCTATCTCTCTTGCAGACTTATGCAACAGGCTTTCCAGGGCAGGATTGGCTATCACCGCATGCTTTTCCTCGTCCAGGACCAAAAGCGGATTGGGATGCATGTCAAAGACCCGGCGGGTCAAGTACCAGGCCTGTTCCAGCTGGATATTTGCCTGCTTGAGTTCTTCCTGGGCCTTCTTTTGCTCGTTGATATCCCGGAAAGTGATCACCGCCCCCTGGATGCTGTTCTCTGTGGTCCTATAGGGCATAATGCGCAGGATATACCACTTGTCCTGCACTGTCCGGATCTCCTTTTCCACCGGCATCAGGCTGTCCAGGACCTGCCGCACATCCTGGATCAGATCCACGTCCTGGATCTGGGTGGACTGGTGGGCCAACGGACGCCCCACATCGGAATCTATGAGACTGATAATCCCGGCGGCCTGCTGGGAAAAGCGCTTGATTTTCAAGTTGTTGTCCACGAATACTATGGCGATTTCCGTGCTGCTCAGCAGATTGTTGATATCGTCCCGGGCCTCGGAGAGCTCTTGCACCTTGCTCTGCAGCTCGGAGTTCACGGTTTGCAACTCTTCGTTCAAGGACTGCAGCTCCTCCTTGGAGGATTCCAGCTCCTCGTTCGTGGATTGCAGTTCCTCGTTGGAAGATTGCAGCTCTTCGTTGGTGGATTTGAGCTCTTCGTTGGAGGATTCCAATTCCTCCACAACGGATTGATGGCTCTCCCTGGTCTCCTGCAGCTCCTGTTCCAGCTCTGCCACTCGGGTCTTGAACTGCTCGCTGGAATCAGCCTCCCGGCCTCCTTGCTGTTCTCCGGGCTGTTCTCCGGGCTGTTCTCCGGTCCCCCGGGCCTGGAACTCCACGTCCTGGAAGACCACCAGGAAACTGCCTATCAAAGCCTTGTACATGTCCAGGGGAACGACATACAGGTTGATGGCCTGCTCCCCGGCACTGCCCAGCACCCTGACCCGCCGGCGAATGGTCTCTTCATTTGAGGCGACAGCCTTGCGCATGGCTATGGACAGCTCCACACGCAGACCCTGCCTGGCCATATCCAGAATGTTCTGGGTAGGCATCCCGCTGGACAGCTCCAGATACTTGCCGGTCTTGCCCTGAATGTACTGGATGGACCCTTGCGAATCGATCACCGCAGCAGCAGGGGCAAAGCGCTCCAAAAGCAGGTTCCGGGTCACCTGTTCCAGATTGGCCTTGGCTTCATGCGTTGACCTTATCTGGCTGTTCTTCACTGGGGCAGCCTCCTGCCTTCCGGTGGGGAACTCGACCCTGTCCAGCAGGTGCTGGGGGACATCCCTGCGCTTGTAGATCTTCCAGGTATAATTGAGGGGTTTGAAAAGGTTGTTGAAGCCGCCTATTGTCTCTGAGGAGCCCAGCATCAGTATCCCGCCTGGAACCAGAGTGTAGTGGAAAAGGGGCAGCAGCCTCTTTTGGGCCTCTGTGTTCAGATAGATGAGCAGATTGCGGCAGCTGAGCAGATTCAGTCTGGAAAACGGCGGATCCTTGAGCACATCCTGCACGGAAAAGATTATTGCATCCCGGACCTCTTTGCGTATGCGGTAGGCATTGCCCTGCCTGGAAAAAAAACGCTCCAGCCGCTCCTGGCTGACGTCGGCCTGGATACTTGCGGAATAGAGGCCCTCCCTGGCCTTGGCTATGGCTTTCTTGTCGATATCTGTACCGAAAATCTGCAAACAGACCCGCTTGCCGGGGAAGGCATCCAGACACTCCAGGATGGTTATAGCCAGGGAGTAGGCTTCCTCACCGGTTGAACAGCCAGGGACCCAGACCTTGAAGCAGGCATCATCCTGGAGTTCGGCCAAGGCCTTGGGGAGGACCTCGTTTTTGAGCGACTCAAAGGATTTTGGGTCCCTGAAGAAATTGGTCACCCCGATCAAAAGCTCCTGGAACAAGGCATTCAGTTCATGGGGGTCCTGGCGCAGAAAGGCCAGGTAGGTCTCATACTCCTCGATCTGGTTTAAAAGCATCCTTCTGCTGATCCGCCGCTGGATGGTATTGGTCTTGTAAAAAGAAAAATCATGGCCCGCCTGCACCCGCAGCAAAGCGAAAATCTTCTGCAGCCAATCCCCTTGTGGGCCATCATCTGCTTTTTTGGCCCCGGCCTGGACTGGCTGCTTGAAGTAGGAAACCAATTTCCGGGGCATCTGTTCCGGGTCCAGGGTCATGTCCACCAAGCCTGTTGACCTGGCGCTTCCGGGCATGCCGTCATGCTTGGCTGATTCTTCGGATTGGGCCAGGACCAGGCCTTCATGGTCCTTGATCTCTTTGAGGCCCACGCTGCCGTCCGATCCGGTTCCGGACAGGATGACTGCCGCGGCCCTGGATTTTCTGTCAGCAGCCAGGGTGCGGAAGAAAAAGTCTATGGGCAAAGAGAAGGCCTTGTCCACCGGGGCCAGGAGCTGGATGACATTCTTGTAGATGGAGATCTCCGTCCTCGGGGGCACGATATAGACACGGTCAGGCACAAGGCTCTGGCCGTCACTGGCCATGCTGACCGGAACGGCGGAAACCTTTTGCAGGAGCTCAGGCAGCATGCTGGGCTGATCCGGGGCCAGGTGCATCATGACGATAAAGGCCATGCCGCTGTCTTCAGGCACCTGGGAGAAAAAGGCCTTCAAGGCCTCCAGCCCCCCGGCAGAAGCCCCCAATCCTATGACTGGAAACCCCCGGGCCAACTCCCCGGAGTCAGCCTGCTCAACCGGCTTTTCATCTTGATTCATTTCCAATCCTTTACCTGATACTTTGGACCCACTTTCGCAGAGCCTGTGCCGGCATGGGTGGATTTACCGAAAGATGTTCCTCTCAACCACTTTGAGGAGTTCATCCTTGCTCACCGGATTAAGTATATATAAGATACAAAGATATTTATCCACGATTTTTCACGAATCCTGGCATGTAAGGTCTGGAGTATAGCAGGATCTTCATATAATTTCCAGACCTGATCCTGGATGACGGACCAGGGCTTTGAAGCCTTGATTTTCCGAGTTCAGAATTGACAACTCCCTAAGATTATGGCTTGATCAAGCCTACTTAATGCAACGTATCCCTCAAGCCGGAACCAATTCAATGACAGCATCCTCCAACCTCGAACACCTCCAGGGCCGGATTGAGCGGGTCACATACACCAACGAGGAAAACGGATATACCGTGGCCAAGGTCAAAGTCCGGGGACGCCGGGAACTGGTCACAGTCGTTGGACACATGACCTCTCCCCTGCCCGGCCAGGTCCTGCAGATGAAGGGGGAATGGACGAACCACCCCAAGTTCGGGGAACAATTCAAGGCCGTTTACTGTGAATGCTCGGTCCCGGCCACCTCCACAGGGATCCAGCGATATCTGGGCTCCGGGCTGATCAAGGGCATAGGCCCGGTCATGGCCAAGAGGATTGTGGCCAAGTTCGGAGATGACACTCTGGATGTAATTGAAAACGATACCCAGAAGCTCACCGAAGTGGAGGGCATCGGAAACAAGCGCATCGAGATGATCAGAGAGGCCTGGGAGGAACAGAAAGAGATCCGGGAGGTCATGCTTTTTTTGCAGGGGCATGGCGTCTCGGCCACCTATGCCAGTAAGATATTCAAGGTCTATGGCAAAGAATCCATCCAGGTGGTCCAGGACAACCCCTACCGCCTGGCCACAGACATCTTCGGCATCGGCTTTGTCACCGCCGACAACATCGCCCAGAAGCTCGGCTTCTCCATTGAATCGGAGTTCCGGATCCAGGCCGGCATCCTGTACGTTTTGCACCAGCTCTCAGATGAAGGCCACGTTTTGTATCCCAGGCCGGCCCTGATCACTCAATGTGCCCAGATTTTGGAGGTGGACGCCTCCCTGGTGGACAAGTGCCTGGCAGATCTCAGCGCGCAGCAGAAAATTGTCGTTGAGAGCCTGAGCCCACCCGGGACAGAAACAAGCCTGGAGGCCGTGTACCTGGCTAAGTACCATTTCTCGGAAAAAAGCATCGCCCACAAGCTGAAAAAACTCCTCGCCTCCCCCAAATCCATTCGTCAGGTGGATACCGCCAAGGCCCTGGACTGGGTCCAGAAGACCCACTCCATGAGCCTGGCCAAAAAGCAGGCCGAGGCGGTAAGAAAGGCCCTGCAGGACAAAGTCCTGGTCATCACCGGCGGTCCCGGGACAGGCAAGAGCTTTTTACTGAACGCCATTTTGAAAATCATCTCCCGGCTCAAGGCCGAAATACTCCTGGCCGCCCCCACCGGTCGGGCCGCCAAGCGCATGAACGAGGCCACAGGCTTTGAGGCCAAGACGATTCACCGGCTTTTGGAGTTCGACTTCCAGAAAGGGGGATTTAAAAAGGACGAAAAACATCCTTTAAACTGCGATCTGCTCATTGTGGACGAGATGAGCATGGTGGATACCCTGCTCATGCATCACTTGCTCAAGGCCGTCCGGCTGGACACCACCCTGATCATGGTCGGGGATGTCAACCAGCTCCCCTCGGTTGGCGCGGGCAACGTCCTCAAAGATATTATCAACTCAGGAGCCGTCCCTGTTGTAGAACTCAACGAGATCTTCCGCCAGGCCCGGGAGAGTTCCATCATCGTCAACGCCCATCTCATCAACCAAGGCCAGTTCCCCAGGCTGACCCCCAGACAGGACAAGCTGGACGACTTTTTCTTCATGCAGGAAGAGGACCCGGAGAAGGTGCTGGACAAGATCAAGTACATGGTCATGGAACGCATACCCAAGCGCTTCCGGCTCAATCCGGTGACCGATGTGCAGGTCATCTCGCCCATGAACAAGGGCGTGGTCGGGGTGAGCAACCTGAACACCCAGCTCCAGGCCTCCTTAAATCCCCACGGCCGGGAGCTCAACCGGGGAGGCAAGACGTTCCGGGAAGGGGACAAGGTCATGCAGATCAAGAACAACTACGATAAGGAGGTCTTCAACGGGGATATCGGCAAGATCATCAAGCTGGACCTGGAGATGCAGGAAATGAAGATCCGCTTTGATGATCGGGTGGTGGTCTATGAGTACGCCGATCTGGACGAGCTGGTCCTGGCCTATGCGGTGAGCATCCATAAATCCCAGGGCTCAGACTATCCGGCCGTGGTCATGCCCATTTTGACCCAGCACTACATCATGCTGCAGCGAAACCTGATTTACACCGG
>JBNJII010000121.1:0-6434 GCA_051749205.1 Thermodesulfobacteriota bacterium
GGTGATGTTGGTCAAATAATAGATACAAGCATGCATCAAGGGTAATCGACCAGGAGTTTTCCGGCTTTGATATCCCGGAAAGTGTGCAGCAGCCTCGGCGTAGGAGGTGGCATAAAATAACTATATCAAAATACGAAAAAAAAGGCAGCCCCTGGGGCAGGGGCGCCCTACTGGTGCCGTCTTCGTTAGACTGTGACAATCTCTTCCTGGATCTGGTGACCAAGATTTAGCTCCGGCTGTGCCCAAAACCGGGAACAGACAATCGGTTCTCCAACCAGTGCAAAACCATAGTGGCCAAAGAAACCAGGATCAAGTAGTACAGGCCCACGACGAGAAAGACCTCAGTAAAACGAAAGGTCTTGGAGGCCAAGACCTTGCCCTCTCCGGTCAGCTCAATGCAGGTGATGATGTAGGCCAGTGAAGAATACTTGATCAGGTAGATGAGCTCGTTGCCGCAGCCGGGCAAGGCCCGGCGCAAGGCCTGAGGAATGATCACATGGCACATGGTTTTCCATGTGGAAAAACCCAAGGCATGGGCCGCCGCAACCTGGCCTTTCTTGATGGATAAGAGACCGCCCCGGATATACTCGGAATGATAGGCCCCGCTGCACAGGGTGAAACCAATAACCGAGGCCAGATAGGGAGTTAAATAGATACCGATATTGGGTAGGCCGAAATAGAGAACAAACAGCTGAATGACCAAGGGTGTACCCCGGAACAAAGCGGCATAGGCCCGGGCTCCTCTGGAGGCAAAAGGCCCTCCAAAGGCCCTGGCCGTTCCCACGCCGATACCCACCGCAAGGCCCATGCAGGCCGAAGGGATGATCAGGGCCATGGAGACCACAAGACCGCGGTTCAGGGCCGGAATAAGATCCTGGAAGAAAAAGGACGCCTCCATCACCTACAGGTCCTCTTCGTAAATTTCACTCAACTTGGTGCAGAAATCCAGAGTCCGGCTGTCCATGCCGGCTTTTGGCCTGAGCAGTTGACTCGGAGAACCGTACTCAACAATCCGGCCTCTCTCCATGAACAAGATCTCCTCGGCCAGGGCTTTGGCAAACCCCATCTGGTGGGTGGCCATGAGCATGGTCATCCCGCTTTGGCTCAAATCCCGGATAACCGCCAAAACTTCGCCGATGAGCTCCGGATCCAAAGCCGAGGTCGGTTCGTCCAAAAGAAGCAAAATTGGGTCCATGGCTAAGGCCCGGGCTATGGATACCCGCTGCTTCTGTCCTCCGGAAAGTTCGGCCGGATAGAGCTTGGCCTGTCCGGACAATCCCACCCTGTCCAACTCTTGTTCCGCCCGGGCCGTGGCCCGGGCCTTGCTCAGCCTCTTCACCTTACGCAGGGCAATGCGTACGTTATCCAAGGCATTCAAGTGATCGAAGAGATTGAAGTCTTGGAATATCATCCCAATCTGCTGCCTGTAGGCCAGAAGATCCCGCGTCCGACGGGGGGATATGCGCTGTCCGTTGAGTTCGATGTGTCCCTGATCCGGGAAGATGAGCAGATTGATGCACTGGAGCAAAGTGCTTTTCCCCCCGCCAGAGGGGCCGATGAGCACTTTGAGATCACCTTTGGCCATATCCATGCTGACCTGATCCAATATGGTATCCTTCCCGAATTGCTTGGAAATGGATTCGACGCGAAGCAGATTGGAAGCTGGCATATTTATGACGTCCTCGGCCACTGGTCGTATTAGGTGTGCGTTGTATACCCGGGCAGGCTGACTCGTTTTTCCAGAGCCCGCAGAGATCGTACTCCGACGGTGGTCAAGACGAAAAAGACTGCCCCGGCCGCGATATACAGGGGCAAGTGTTCATAGGTCCGGGAAGCGACGAAATGGGTCCTGGACATGATCTCCGAGGTCCCCAGGACAAAAGCGATGGCCGAATCCTTGAGCACAATGGAGTATTCGTTGGACCAGCCGGGTATGGACAGGCGCAAGGCCTGGGGAAGAATAATCCCCTGTATAGCCTGAACATCACTCATACCCAAAGCCCTGGCTGCCTTCATCTGTCCCTGGGGCAGGGAGAGGATTGCTCCCCGAAATATCTGAGACTGATAGGCGACCCCGCGGAGTCCCAAGACGATGACCGCGGCCAGAAAAGCGCTGATATTCAGGCCTATCAGGGAAAAGAGTCCGAAATAAAACAGAAAAAGCAAAACCAAAACCGGAATGCCTCTGAAAAACCAGACATATGCACTGGCCAGCAGACGAAGCCAGCCCGGGGCATAGACCTGGACCACAGCTACCGGAATACCCAGGGCCAAACCGATGCCCATGGCCCCAAGCACAATACCCACAGTGACCAGGGCCCCTTGCAGGATATAGGGCAAGGCTTCTTTGACCACCAGGATGGATTCCAGCATGTTTGATCCTTAAAAAACCCAGAAAGGGGCGAGTCGATCAGCTTGGACCGCACCCGCCCCTTGAACAAGATAAAAGTTATTCGCCAGGCGAGAATTCATCGACGAGTTCTTGCCAATAGGGGTCATCCATCAGCTTGCGCAGGCCGGTATTCAAGGTTTCCAAAAGCTCTTCATCACCCTTGCGCACCGCATACCCGAACTTCTCAGGCTCCCCAAATGTGCCCAGGATTTCCACCGGCCGCTTGCTGACAGCATCTGAAGCCGGAGCATCATCCATGGCTGCGGCATCAATCCTGCCGTTGACCACATCAGCCACTGCCATGGGCGCGGAATCGTAATAGCGCAAAGACAATTTCCAGTCTTTTTCTTTGAGCTGTTCCTGGAGCCATTCAGCTTCGGAAGTACCCCGCTGCACCCCCAGTTTTTTGTCGTCATGCAACACATCGTCCACGCTCAATCCCGACCCCTCCCGGGCCACGAACACCTGCTCAACGGTCCAGTAGGGAATGGTGAAATTCACCTTTTCGGCCCGCTCCGGGGTAATGCTCATCCCGGAGGCGATGAAATCAATCTTCTCGGCCAGCAGATTGGGGATGATCCCATCCCAGTCCATGGGCTGATGCTTGACTTCAAAACCCATCTCTTCGGCTATCCAGTCCACAGCCCGGACATCGAAGCCGTCGGGCTCACCGGATTGGTCGACAAAGGAAAATGGCGGGAAGTTGGCATCAATGCCATTAATGTAGGTCTTCTCCGCCCAAGTGCTCTGGCTACTGACCATAACCAGCCCCAAACCGAGAAAGAGCAAAAAGAGTATGCGCCGCATTCTTCACCTTCCTTGCTGATGTTGTATATCTTAATCTAGTGCAACCGCTCATAAATATCGATAACAGTCACTGCCTGTCATTTCGAGGATACGTGGACAGGCGTCTTCGCCGAAGCAATATCTAGTACCGTGTCTTATAAGTTCTGTCCCATATAGTGGCAATTTGTAATGTTGATTTTCGTTTTAAACTTGACCCACTATTCAACGACACGGAAATACGAAATACGAATAGCGAAATCGGAAACAATCAAAGCGAAACCCGAACTTAATAAACTTATAAATGAAAGAGAACCGATTGCCAAAAATAAAGGCAATATTTTTGAGACGCTGTACTCGATTGCTACCGATACGTGTGAACAAAAGCACAAGAGCCCCGAAACAAACCCGTATGAAACGAGATGTCACTTTACTTGACTATCCCTTTCTCCTTTTTGCCCGCGTTGGGGCACAAAATATTTCAGATTTGCCAAAGGCAAAGATGAACAGCTAGCAGATTCTTTTTTGCAGCACAAGCCGGAAGACAGCTCGCCCCACGGTCACTTTGTTTTTTAGGCCTAAAGCACCATATGTACTTGTATTCCAGTGCCTTAAACACGACATCTCTTTGTCGTCCTTGGGCCTATCCCTTCTGTTTCTTCTCCAGCTTGGCCCACGTATCGCGCAGGGTGACTGTGCGATTCAACATCAGCCCCTCCGGGCCAGAATCCGGATCCACGCAGAAATAGCCTTTGCGCTCCAACTGATACCGCTCTCCAGCCCGGGCTTTTTCCAAACAAGGCTCCACCGGTCGGTCAGGGAGTACTGTCAAGGAATCTGGATTGATATACTCCATGAAGTCCCCGCCCTTCCTTTCCTCAGCCACGGGATCGGGAACCGCGAACAACCGGTCGTAGAGACGCACAGTGGCCCGCAGGCAGTGCCGGGCCGAAACCCAGTGCAGGGTGCCCTTGACCTTACGTCCATCCGGGGCCGCCCCGCCCCTGGTTTCTGGATCGTAGGTGCAGTGGATCTCCTGTACGTGCCCGCTCTCGTCCTTGAGCACATCCACGCAGGTCACCAGATAGGCGTAGCGAAGACGCACCTCCCGTCCCGGGGCCAGGCGGAAGTACTTGCGCGGGGGATCCTCCCGGAAATCCTCCCGTTCTATATACAGCTCCCGGCAAAAAGGTACCTTTCGGGTCCCCATAGAGTCGTCTTCCGGGTTGTTCACCGCCTCCAGATCCTCTTCCCGGTCCCGGGGGTAATTGTCTATGACCAGCTTGATGGGGTCCAGGACCCCCATGACCCGGGGGGCGCTTTTATTCAGCTCATCCCGGACCGCATGCTCCAAAATGGCCATATCCACAATACTCTCGCTCTTTCCCACCCCGATAAGTTCGCAGAAACGTCGAATGGCCCCCGGAGGGACTCCCCGTCGGCGCAATCCAGAAATGGTGGGCATACGGGGGTCATCCCAACCGTGGACAGCCCCCTCGTCAACCAGGCGGATAAGCCGGCGTTTGCTCAAAACCGTATAGTTGAGGTTTAAGCGGGCGAACTCATATTGCCGGGGTCGGGAAGGTACGCAAAGATTGTCCAAGAACCAGTCGTACAACGGGCGGTGATCCTCAAACTCCATGGAACACAGGGAGTGGGTTACCCCCTCTATAGCATCGGACAGGCCGTGGGCAAAGTCGTAGGTGGGGTAGATGCACCAGGCATTTTTTGTCCGGTGGTGCCTGGCATGCATGATGCGATAAATCACTGGATCCCGCATATTCACATTGGAATGGCCCATGTCGATCTTGGCCCGCAGGACGTGTTCCCCTTCCCCAAACTCTCCGGCCCGCATACGCTCACACAAATCCAGATTCTCCTCCGCGGATCGGGTCCGATAGGGGCTGTCCTTGCCCGGCTCAGTCAACGTCCCTCGATATCTGCGGATGTCTTCCGGACTCAAGCTGCATACATAGGCCTTTCCTGCCCTGACCAGCTCCAAAGCGAACTCCCAGAGGCGCTCAAAGTAGTCCGAGGCAAAGTGCAGGTGCTGCCCCCAGTCATAGCCCAGCCAGCGCACATCTTCCTGAATAGACTGCACATACACGTCTTCTTCCTTAAGGGGATTGGTGTCGTCAAACCGCAGATGGCATCTGCCTCCAAACTCCAAGGCTACTCCGAAGTTCAAGCATATGGATTTGGCATGGCCGATGTGCAGATACCCGTTGGGTTCCGGGGGAAACCTGGTCACCACCTGGCCCTGGTTGGTGTTTTTGCGTATGTCATCCTGAATAATGGTTCGAATGAAATTGGACGGCCCTTTGTTCTCCGGCATGCTCTGGCTCCCTCTGACTCTTAAGTAGCCCGTCAATGGTTCAAAAAGCCCATTGGACAAGGCATTTTTTCTCCACTCCAATCTCAAAAACTCTTTTTCGGGTACACGCGTCCCCCGAATTATTCCTCGTCCTCAGGCCCGTTTTCATCTTGCCGCTTTTTCCAGGTCATAAGGCACTGTTCAATGCATGGCCCACAATTGGTGCACCTGCCGCTTTCGGCGCACAACCTGGTAAAGGCCTGCATCCAGTCCGGTCCGGTGCGCGGGCATTGCTGCACGAAACGGACAAAGGCTATCAGCCGCTCCAGGGCCTGATCGTCGATATGGTGTTCCAATCTGCAGGCATTGGCCTCGGCCACCTCCGGCGGCAAACGCAAAAAACGGCCCAAGAAATCAGTGAGTACCTGGTGCCGGTGATCGATCTGCTCGGCCATGCTCAGCCCCAGTTCGGTCAGGGTGACCGAGCTGTACGGGTGGTAATTGACGAGTTCTTTCTGGGCCAAACTTTGCAGAGCCCCAGTGACCGAAGCCCGCTGCACTCCCAGCCGCTCGGCGATATCTTTGGCCCGGGCCGCTTTTTGCTCCCGTTGCAGGAGAAAAATGGCCTCCAAATAATCCTCCAGATTGGAGGTGAGCTCAGGCCATCCGGACGTTGTATTCTTGCTCATATGTTTCCCCCCACCGGAGGCAAGGCTGACTTCACGACCCGTAATCCTGATTGGCCGTTGGTTCCTCGATGTTTTGCCCATTTATGGGGAGCTCTCAGCCTCCCTTCCCCGGAAAAGAATGGTCGTTCTCAGCGTCGGACTCAAAGCGAGGAATTGTCCTCCGGGCAGTATCTGGGTCAACTCCCCTATTCCAGGCGATACGTTCGAGCTGAACTTCAGCGTCCGACGGGCGTAGATAGACCGGCAAAAGACCATC
>JBNJII010000122.1:0-6238 GCA_051749205.1 Thermodesulfobacteriota bacterium
GGCGGCCTCCTTACGAGCCGGGCTTTTGCGTAGGGCGGGCTTGACCCCAAGCCCTGCCCTTTTGATAGAAAAGCTTTCCCCTAGATTGCCCGGTGAGTCGTATCCCGGTGTATTCGAATTGTCCGGGCCGGGCAATGACGGAGGGGAACATCCCTGCGTTTCATTGGTGATCAAACTGGTGGCTTTTTACAAATAACAAAGAACCAATAACGAATAACAGGCCGCCAGAGGCGGCGCTCGTATGAAACAAGATTTTGCTTTTTCCGTCACCCCGGCGTAGGCCGGGGTCCAGCTCTTAAATTTTTATTCTGGATTCCGGCTTTCGCCGGAATGACGGAGGAGGTAACTCAAAGTTTCTTTCTTGATCAAACTGGGCGGCTGCGGCCAGCGGCGGCGCTGAACACTGAACACTCCTTAAAGACCTCTAACCAACGAGAGCAATGGCGTGAGTGACTCCCAACGTTCTGCAATGGTTCAGTTGCACAATGTGGCCAAATGGTTCGACAATGTCCTGGCTGTGGAACATATGGATTTGGATATTGAAGAAGGCTCCCTGGTCACTCTGCTTGGTCCCTCCGGATGCGGCAAAACGACCATTCTGCGCATGATAGCCGGATTAGAGACCTGCACTGAAGGGGATATCTTCATCAAAGGCAGGCGGATCAACGATGTCCCTGTGCATAAGAGAAACCTGGGCATGATCTTTCAGGATTACGCACTGTTCCCTCACAAGAGCATCTTTGACAACGTGGCCTTTGGTCTCAAGTACCGAAATGTGACCAAGAAAGAAATTAAAAACCGAGTGAGCAAGGCCTTGGAGACAGTGCGTCTGCCTGGAGTGGAAAATCGCAAGCCGGCCCAGCTTTCCGGTGGCCAGCAGCAACGTATCGCCCTGGCCCGGGCCATTGTCATCGAGCCCGACGTCCTGCTCATGGACGAGCCCTTGTCCGCCCTGGACGAAAATCTGCGAGAACAGATGCGTCAGGAAGTGGACAACCTGCAGCGCCTTCTGGGGATCACCACCATTTTCGTCACCCACGATCAGCGCGAGGCCTTGAGCATGTCTGACAAGATCATTGTCATGAAAGACGGCCTCACTCAGCAGGAAGGGACACCGGAAGAGGTCTATGATAAGCCCAGCAATCACTTTGTGGCCGACTTCCTGGGACACTGCAATTTTCATAAGGGCACGATATTGGGCCGAGAAGAAGGCTTGGTCAAATTGCAGATTGACGACGGAACGATCCTTTATTCCGATCACGATGCCGGCTGGACAGAAAGCCAATCTGTTGAACTCATGGTCAGGGCCCAAAAGCTGCAGGTCTTTTCCCAATCCGAGATCCCATCCGAATCGAAGCTCAATACCTTTCCGGGCCGAATAACGTCCCGCATGTACATGGGCGGCGAAGCCTGGTACTTTGTGGAATTGGAATCTGGGACTGTGATCCACGCCATCAACATCAGCCGGGAAAAACCCTTACAAGAGGGGGACCCAGTCACAGTGCACATCCCTGCTCAGCATTGTCGGATCTTGCCCTTGGAGGAAGGGTAATATGAGTGTTGAGAGAACACACGTTTCTGGTATGAAACGAGAAGATAGCTTACATTTCGATATCTATGTAACATAAATCAATCCGGCAAACTTCTCCTTTTTATGCCCACTTTGGGTCAAAAAAATATTTCAGCTTTGCCTCCGGCAAATCTGAAACCTCAAAGCAATAGACCCTATGCCCATACAAGACCTCAGTTCCGGCTTTCATAGCCGCTTTCCGGATCCGATGGTGAGCATCGACTCCCACACCGCAGGAGAACCCACCCGCCTGGTGGTCAGCGGCCTGCCTCCCATCCGGGGAATAGATATGAAAGCCAAACGGGAATACTTCCAGACCCATCTGGACCATATCCGCTGCCTGCTGACCAGAGAACCCAGGGGCCACCGGGATATCTTTGCCGCCGTTGTCACTGAGCCCGTGTCGGAGCAAGCCGCCTTTGGGCTCATTTACATGGATCCCCGGCGCTATCCGTATCTCTGCGGACATGCGAGCATAGGAGCGGTGACCACTATGCTGGAACTGGGCGGCATACAAGCCTTAGGGCCGCAAGTGGAACTTATGGTGGATACTCCTTCCGGTCCCATGGCAACGAGCGCTGTATGGGACGGCTCCCGGGTGCAGGGAGTAACCATCCAGACCGTGCCGTCCTTTGTCTACCGAACGGATGAAGAGATATACATACCCAATATGGACACCATTCTGGTAGATACAGTCTGCGTGGGCGGATTCTTCGTCATGGTGGATATCGACCAGCTTGAGGTGACATTGAAGGACACAAAAACGCTGACATCGTTGGGTATGGAGATTATCGCCCAGGCCAACCGCCAGCTGCAGGTGGCCCACCCTACCCGGCCGGAGGTAAACAGCGTTGACGTGGTTGAGTTCTACACCCTAGATCCATCAAATCCACTGTCCGGCCAGAGCGTGGTCATCTACGGGGAAGCTCATGTGGACCGTTCTCCCTGCGGCACCGGCACGGCGGCCAAGCTCACCCTGCTGCACCATCTTGGCTACCTGGAACCTGGCCAGACTTATACAAATCAGAGTCCAACAGGAACAACTTTTCAGGCTACAATTGCAAACACCACATACATAGGCAATCTTCCCGGCGTGGAAGTGCGCATTCAGGGAGCCGCTTCCATCACCGGCCGGCACGAGTTTGTTTTTGACCCCCATGACCCCTTTCCTCAAGGTTTTCTTCTGTGAACTGTGACATTGCACCAGATCTCATTATCCACAATGCCCGCATCCATACCCAGGATCCTGGTCTCCCGCAGGCTTCTGCCCTGGCCATGGGCAACGGACGTATTCTGGAAGTGGGTGAGGACCCCCGTATCTTACCCCTGGCCCACACCGAAACCCAGATCATAGATGCAAAGGACCGCCTGCTTCTGCCCGGACTCATGGATTCCCATTTTCACTATCAGGACTGGGCCCTGGGCCGGACCGGGCTGGAGCTGGCTCCTGCGTCCTCTCTGCAAGAAGTTCTGGACAAGGTGACCCAGGCAGCCTCCCAGGCCCAACCCGGAGAATGGCTTCAGGGCCAGGGCTGGAATGAAGGGGATTGGCCTGAGCAGCGTATGCCCACCAGGCATGATCTGGACCGGGCTGCGCCGGACCTGCCGGTGGCCTTGGCCAGGTGCGACCTGCATCTCTTTTCCGTGAACTCCAAGGCCCTGGAACTGGCCGGGATTACCGACCAGACCCCTGACCCCCCGGAAGGACTCATCAGCCGCGACGAACACGGACAGCCGGACGGCATACTCAAAGAACAGGCCATTGGCCTGGTCAAGGCAGCCATCCCCGACCCCGGAGAGGAACATCTGCTGCAGGCCATGCAGGCCGGTATCCCGGTTCTGCACTCCCTGGGCCTGACCGCCATACATGATGTGCGCCTCAAAGGCGCGATTACAGACGGGACAATGATGCTCCGGGCCTGGCAACGCCTGGATCAGGAGACAGACCTTAAGCTCCGCTGCTGGACCAGCCTGCCCGGAGAGGTCGTCAGCCAGGCCGCAACTTTGGGCCTGCGCACCGGATTCGGTTCCCAGCACCTGCGTCTAGGGCATCTCAAGTACTTTGCCGACGGGGGCATGGGGGCTCGCACAGCCTGGATGATTGAACCCTACGAGGACGGAGGCCAGGGCCTGCCTTTGATCCCCATGCATGAATTGCGGGAAATGGCTCTCCAAGCGGATGCGGCCGGACTGGCGGTTATGATCCATGCCATCGGTGACCGCTCCAGTCGGGAAGTGATCTCCATCCTGGAACAGGTCCATGAACACAGAAGAAAGGATCAGGGCCGATTTTCGGCTTCGCCTTACGTCAATCACCGCATCGAACACCTGCAGATGGTCCGGCCGGAAGACTTGGACCGTTTGGCCCGCCTCCCTGTGGACGTCTGCGTCCAGCCCAGCAACCAGGTCATCGACATCGCCCTTTTGGATACCTGCCTGGGCCAGCGGGGAAAATGGGCTTATGCCTTCCGTTCCATGCTCGATGCCGGAGTACGTCTGTTGTTCAGCTCGGACAGCCCGGTCTGCGACCCCAGTCCGCTCATGGGCATCCATGCCCTGTGCACCAGGCAGCGTCCGGACGGTACACCTGAATACGGCTGGCATCCGGAGCAGCGACTGAGCGTGGCAGAGGCGGTCCACGGCTACACTCTGGCCCCGGCAAAAGCCTATGGGGCGGACCGGGAACTGGGCAGCTTGACGCCGGGCAAGCGGGCGGACTGCATCCTTGTGGACCGGGACATCTACAGCATCGATCCCCGGGAAATCCAGCATGCCCAAGTTGATATGACCGTATTTGACGGACAGATCGTGTATCTACGGGAGGAATGCCCTGGAGTGGAGGTTTCAGGTTGTACAAGCGTTCGGCAGTCGCCTTCAAAGCTTTGACACTGCGGTCAGCCCAGAGGAGAATCAGGCATGAAAGCCAATGATTTCATCCAATTGGAAGAAACGTACGGGGCGCACAACTACAAGCCCCTGGATGTCGTCCTGGCCAAAGGCCGGGGCGTCTGGGTCTGGGATGTGGAGGACACCAAGTACATGGACTGTCTGGCCGCCTACTCTGCTGTGAATCAGGGCCATTGCCACCCCAGAATCTACAAGGCCATGGTCGATCAGGCCCAAAAGCTGACCCTGACCTCCCGGGCATTCCGCAACGACCAGATAGGACTTTTTTATAAAGAGATCTGCGAACTGACCAACTCCCACAAGGTCCTGCCCATGAACAGCGGGGCAGAGGCAGTGGAATCAGTGATCAAGACGGTGCGCAAATGGGGGTATGAAGTCAAAGGGGTTGCCGACAATCAGGCGGAGATCATTGTCTGCGAAAACAACTTCCACGGCCGGACCATATCCATTGTCGGTTTCAGCTCCGACGACAAGGCCAAAACAGGATTCGGCCCCTTCCCCAGCGGATTCACCACTATCCCGTTTGGAGACGCCCCGGCCCTGGAGAAAGCGATTACTGAAAACACTGTGGCCTTTTTGGTCGAACCTATTCAGGGTGAAGCCGGGGTTCTCATCCCTCCCTCCGGGTATCTCAAGGAAGTCAAGGATATCTGCGAACGGCACAACGTGGTCCTCATCCTGGATGAGATCCAGACCGGACTGGGCCGAACCGGCAAACTCCTGGCCGAAGAACACGATGGCATCGAAGCCGATCTGACCCTGGTGGGCAAGGCCCTGTCCGGCGGCTTTTACCCGGTCTCGGCCGTCCTCTCCAACTCCGAGGTCATGGGAGCTCTCCGACCGGGAGAACACGGGTCCACTTTCGGAGGCAATCCCCTGGCCTGCGCCGTGGCCAGAGAGGCCCTTAAAGTCCTGGAGGAAGAAGGGATGATCGACAATGCGGCCCGCATGGGACAGCGCCTTCTGGACGGGCTAAAGACTCTGAAAAATCCCATGATCAAGGAAGTCCGGGGCAAGGGACTGATGATCGGCCTGGAACTTATGCCAGAAGCCGGTCCGGCCAGACCTTACTGCCTGCAACTGAAAGACAAGGGTCTGCTGTGCAAGGACACCCACGAACAGACCATCCGCTTCGCTCCCCCTCTGGTCATCACCGCCGAGGAAGTGGACTGGGCCGTAGATCGGATCAGGAGTGTTCTGGAAGGGGAGCAACAGTTTTGAGTATTCAGTGTTCAGCTTTGCCTGCGGCAAATCTGAAATATTTTTTTGCCCCAAAGCGGGCAAAAAAAGAAATAAGAAGATGGCCGGAGCCATAGAAAAAGACGTCCCAAGGAAGGACCCTTGGAACGAAGAAAGAAGGCCCGAATATGACCATTAACCACCCAGATCCAGACGTTCTCTTTTACCAGTCCCGGACCAGGTTGCCGGTTATTGACCGCACGGAAGGCATCTCTATCTGGGATGAGGATGGGAAAGAATACATCGACGGCTGCTCCGGGGCTATGATCTGCAATATCGGACACAGCCATCCCCGAATCCTGGAGGCTATCAAAGGCCAGGCTCAGTCCACCTTCTTCGCTTACCGCACTCAGTTCGAGAACCGGCCGGCTCTGGATTTGGCCCAGTCCTTGGTCCAGGAGATGCCGGATGGTTTGAATCGGGTCTTTTTCGTCTCCGGCGGTTCAGAAGCTGTGGAGTCAGCCCTGAAGATCTGTCGTCAGCACTATTGGCACACCGGCCAACAGGGACGGCACATCTTCA
>JBNJII010000123.1:0-6156 GCA_051749205.1 Thermodesulfobacteriota bacterium
CTGAATTCTTAAATTGTAACTCAGTTAATATATATGGAAATCGTAAAATAAGTTACAAGAAAGAGAAGGGCACATTTGACTTAACTAGGTATGGGTTGTTGGTGGTCAGAACAAGGTTGCTTTAGTCAATATGCCATGGCTTGCTAAAGCTTATTGGGTGACCGTTGAGCAGTTTAACGACGACCAAATGATCAAGTCTATCCGGAGATGGGATGCGATTATGCCCAGGGATTTCTCTTCAGCCGGCCGATACCGGCGGAGCAGGTAGCCTCACTGTTTCGTCAGAAAATTTTGTACATCAAATATGACAAGACACAAAAAAGGGGTTACGGCTTTCACCGTAACCCCTTAAATCTGGCGGAGAGGGAGGGATTTGAACCCTCGAAGGAGTGTTAGCCCCTTACGCGCTTAGCAGGCGCGCGCCTTCAGCCAGCTCGGCCACCTCTCCGGATATGTCGTTTATTGGCGTCCCCAGGGGGATTTGAACCCCCGTTACCGGCGTGAGAGGCCGGCGTCCTGGGCCAGCTAGACGATGGGGACGCTGTGGTGGGTCGTGCAGGATTCGAACCTGCGACTCTCGGCTTAAAAGGCCGATACTCTACCAGCTGAGTTAACGACCCCCGCTGTCAAAGAAGGGAAAATATCGGAAAGGGAACTCCCTGTCAAGGAACAATCTCTGCAAACCAGGCTTAAGTCTGATCCATGCTTATCGTCCTTTGTTTCTAGGGTCAAAGGAGCTCTTACAGTCCGGGCCATCACTTTGCGGCCTGGATAGTTGTCTGTCCGCCCATATAGGGAAGCAAGGCCTCGGGCAGGCGGATACTGCCGTCAGCTTGCTGACAGTTTTCAATAATGGCAACCAGGGTTCGGCCCACAGCCAAGCCGGATCCGTTCAATGTATGGACAAAATCCTTGGTCTTTCCCCTTGAGGCCTGGAAACGGATATTGGCCCGGCGGGCCTGAAAGTCTTCAAAATTGGAACAGGAAGATATCTCTCGGTAAGCGTTTTGTCCCGGGAGCCAGACTTCGATATCATAGGTCTTGGCTGCGGAGAATCCCAGATCTCCGGTGCACAAAGTAACTACCCGGTAAGGAAGCCCCAGACGTTGCAAAATGATTTCGGCATGGCTCAAAAGGAGCTCCAACTGCTCATAGGACGTATCGGGGTGAGCAAAGCGAACCAGCTCCACTTTGTTGAACTGGTGCTGACGAATCAGTCCCTTGGTGTCTTTGCCGTAGGAGCCGGCCTCGGAACGGAAACAAGGGGTAAAAGCGGTGTAGCCCAGAGGGAGCTGATCTCCGGACAAGACCTCGTCCCGGTGGATATTGGTCACCGGGACTTCGGCCGTAGGAATCAGGTAATAAGGCCAGTCTTCCAGCTTGAACAGATCTTCTTTGAACTTGGGCAGTTGCCCGGTACCCTGCATGCTCTGCTCATTGACAATAAACGGTGGAAGGACTTCCAAATAGCCGTGTTCAGTGGTCTGGATGTCCAGCATGAAGCTGATCAAGGCCCGTTCTAAACGAGCAGCCCAGCCCCAGGCCAGGGCAAAACGGCTGCCGGTGATCTTGGCTGCCCGTTCAAAGTCCAGGCCGCTCAGCTGTGGTCCCAGGTCCCAGTGGGCCAAGGGTTGAAAATCAAACTCTGGTGGGCTCGCCCAGGTCTTGACTTCCAGGTTGTCATCATCTGTTGTTCCTATGGGGACATCCGGATGGGGGATATTGGGAATGGACAGGCGTAAGGCGTCCATCTCCTGCTCTATGTCCTTGCGCTGGGCGTCCAGTTCCTTGATTTGATCAGCGACCTTGGACAAGCGGGAGATGTGGCTGCTGGCATCCTGGCCGTTCTTTTTCAGTTTGGCCACCTCCTTTGAGGCTTGATTACGTTCGTGACGCAGGTCTTCCACCTGCTGAACGATTTCTTTTCGTTTGGTATCTAGGGACAGGAATTGATCAAAATCCAGATCTACTCCCCGGGCCTGCAAGGCCTTCCGGACCACATCCGGCTTTTTTTGCATGAATTTGAGATCAAGCATGAGGCAGGTCCTTGGCTCAGGTTCAAAAGATTGCAGCTTTGCCGACAAAGCTGCAATCTTTTTGTATCATATGAGCTTATGCTCTCGGAACAGGTCGATGCCTGGAAGAAGGACAATGTAATGTACCCCGGGCGGGAAAAAAGAAGGGCGTAAGATGCATGATCCTACGCCCTTCCAGGGAAGCCAGGCACCCAGAAGCAACTGTTACCGCTGCTCCCTCTCGGGCCTGACGGGGTTGGCAGCGCTCCTGCCGCCCGGCTTCCCTCATCTTCCCGATAGGGAATTGCAGACAAAATGGCGGAGAGGGAGGGATTCGAACCCTCGGTACCGCTATAAACGGTACACACGATTTCCAATCGTGCTCCTTCGGCCAACTCGGACACCTCTCCGTGCAAAGAGATTCTTATAAAGAAAAATTTTTCTGTTGGCAACCCCTCGAGATATGAGCGATCAAAATTTTACATTCCAAACACATTCAAATCAGAGAGCAATTCAAAATTCAAAACAAAGGCTAAAGAACGCTGGAGCGGGCATGAGACGCTCCCACGCAGGGCGTGGGAGCCAAGGAGGTTGCATGAGCATCCCCAGAAAACGGTTTTTCCGAGGTATGACTTTTTTTGTTTCCAACTCTCTCTTATTTCTCGTCATTATTCTTCGGCTGCCAACTGCAGCTCTCTTGTCTTGGGCCTCAGCCCTTGATTCCAAGTTTGGGAAAAACGAATTTGACCAATCCGATCCACACAGCGATGGCTATGAGAATGCCGAGCAAAGAATTCATACGATTCCTCCAGGTTTGTGAGTGCTTGCGCAAAAGTCCTCACCTGCAAAAAGCAGGGTTTGGGCTTTTGCGCATATATACTCCTAGTACTGCGTCTCAAAATGTTGCCTTGATTTTTTGGCAATCGGTTCTATTTCATTTATAAGTTTATTAAATTCGAATATCGAAATCCGAAATTCGAAACAATCGGAACAAATGACTTAAAAAAATGAAATTCAAAACAAAGAAAAAACCAAATCGAGATATTACAGTGCTTTATTTTGAATATTATTTTTTATTCGGATTTCGCTTTGATTGTTTCGGATTTCGATATTCGTATTTCGTATTTCCGTGTCGTTGAATAGTGGGTCAAGTTTCAAAAGAAAATCAACATTACAAATTGCCACTATATGGGACAGAACTTATAAGCCACGGTACTAGTATGTCATCTATCATTTGCTCATGCAATTGTGGTTTTTTAGAGGCGCACATAGGTTAAGGATCAATATTTAGTTCCTGTCCTGTCAACAACCTATAAGCTTGCAGGTATTTATCCCTGGTCTCGTCAATGACTTCTCGGGGCAGGGAAGGCGGAGGCTGTGTCTTGTCCCAGTTTCTGGTCAGCCAATCCCGCAGATACTGCTTGTCAAAGCTGGGCTGGCTGCGTCCCGGCTGGTATTGATCTTGGGGCCAAAATCGGGATGAGTCCGGGGTCAGAACCTCGTCGATAAGAACCAGGGAGCCGTCAACAAGCCCGAATTCAAATTTGGTATCGGCAATAATGAGGCCCCGTTGTTCAGCATGTTGGACGCCATGTTCGTAGATTCTCACAGACAGATCCTGGACCTTGTCTACAGTCTCGGGGTTCATCCTGGCCTTGGCCTGTTCCACGCTGATGTTTTCGTCGTGTTCTCCTGCATCTGCCTTGGTGGATGGGGTGAACAGGGTATGAGGCAAGCGGGAGGATTCCTGCAGCCCTGAGGGCAGATCAATGCCGCAGACCTGGCTTGTTTTTTGATAGTCTTTCCAACCGGAGCCGCTCAAAAAGCCGCGGACAATGCATTCAATGGGCAGGGGGTCGGCCTTTCGGGCCAGGACAGAACGTCCCTGCAGCTGATCCGAGTATTTTTGCAGGTTTTGGGGATAGTCGGAAACATCAAGGGCTTTAATATGATTGGGGACCAAAGATGCGAATTTGTGCATCCAGAAACCGGTCAGTTGGTTCAGGACTACTCCTTTGTAGGGTATGGGGTCGGGCATAATGACGTCAAAAGCAGACATCCGGTCTGTGGTGACAATAAGCAGAGTGTCCTGATCAATAGAATAGATATCCCGGACCTTGCCTTTGGAGATCAAAGGGTATTCCTGGATGGTTGTTTCAGTGACTACAGGCATGCCGATATCGCTCCTTTATTTGTTGTGTCGCATTTCAGCGCTGCGGGCGTGGGCCTCCAGACCTTCCAAACGGGCCAAGCGGGCTACTTTCTCAGAATTTCGTTGGGAGTACTCCTTGGTCGCGGCAATCAGACTGCTTTTTTTCATGAAATTCTGGACCGAAAGAGCAGATGCGAATCTGGCTGAACCCATGGTGGGCAGCACATGGTTCGGTCCGGCAAAATAGTCGCCAATCGGTTCCGGAGTATGGTGGCCCAGAAAGATGGCTCCAGCATTGTGGATGTGGCTCAACCAGGACCACGGATCATCCATACACAGCTCCAGATGCTCGGGAGCCAAAGAATTGATAAGCTGGACCCCGGTGCGCATATCCGGAACCTGGACCAGTCCCCCCCATTGAGAGAGTGAAGAAGCGGCGATATCCTTTCGGGGAAGGTTGGCCAGTTGTTCTTCCAGAGCTTTCTGCGTTTTTTCTAAAATGTCATCTTCAGGACTGATGAGCAAGGAGGAGGCTAAAGCATCGTGTTCAGCCTGAGACAACAAATCAGCGGCCAGCCATTCCGGCCGGGCTGTGTGGTCGGCCAGAATGGCGATCTCGCTGGGCCCGGCAATGAGGTCGATGCCCACCCGTCCGCTCAACTGGCCTTTGGCTGCAGTCACAAATATGTTTCCCGGTCCGGTAATGACATCCACCTGGGGGATGGACTCTGTGCCGTAGCCCAAGGCGGCAATGGCCCAGGCACTGCCCACAGCATACATTTCGGTCAAGCCCAGGGTTGCAGCTGCAGCCAGGGTGTAGGGGTTGATACTCCCATCCTTGCGGGGAGGAGAGACGACGGCGATGCGCTCCACACCAGCCACCTGAGCCGGGATGGCGTTCATGAGCAGACTGGAAACCAGAGGGGTATCACCGGATTGTCCTCCAGGAATATATAAGCCGGCTCTGGCTACTGGATGTACTAGCTGTCCGGTGATCAACCCCGAAGTGCCATGGTCCAGCCAGGAGTGCTCTTTTTGCTGCCTATGAAAGTGTTCAATGTTGGCGGCTGCTTCCTCTATAAGGGCTCGATCGTTTAGGGGTATGGAGCGCATGGCCTCCTCAAGGTTCTGTATAGGAACTTTGATCTGCCAAGGCGCAAAGTCAGGACAATCAAACTTCTGAGTATACGAAACAACAGCGGCATCTCCGTGGTCCCGAACATTGTCGATAATCGAGCGTACTGATTGCTTCACAGATTCTTCCGGAGTGCTTCGCTTGTCCAGATGCCTGAGGAATTGTTCCCAATCGATGTTTGAGCTGAAATTATATCTGGGGCAGGGCATAGAATGAAATTCTCACTGGTTGAATGTGGGGTGTAGGTGGCCTATAATGTTCAATGGAAATGTAAAATCGAAGTGAAGAAATGTCCATACATGGCAGACCGTATGGTTTGGGGGGCTTGCTAGGACACCTGGTAAGCTAGCAATTCGGCGTAGACTCTTTGGACAGATTTTTCCGATAAAAGCCCTTGTTCTGAAGACATGTCCACGCTCCTGATGAGTGTGCAAATAAAAGGCAGAATAGTTTGTCATTATTTTCCTTTTATTTCAATAAGATATAAAAAATTATAAAAAAATAAAAATTTGTCGTTGACACTCAGCGGGTCATTGTATAGAAATCTCTTCTTGTCGCGGCGCAAAAAAAGCGCAGCGACATGTTCTTTTCCATAAGGTTGCGTTGAAGCCAACGAATACGTTTAAGAGATTCTCTTTCCAAGAAAAGTATGAAAACTCTTGAGCTCATTTCATACGCCGAAACAAAGCCGAAATCTTTTTGACACAAATCGGCAAAAAGATGTTGACAAGTGAAGAGGTATTCGATAGGCTTTGTCTCTTCAGTTCGCAAGGTCTTTGACAATTAAATAGTGAGTTGGGCGATACAGGATAGTCAGCAATCCAAATGGCTTTTAAGCCATAAGGAATTCGCGT
>JBNJII010000124.1:0-5900 GCA_051749205.1 Thermodesulfobacteriota bacterium
TATGAAACAAGAATTCAGTTCTGAGATGGCCTGCCCTTTTGCTAGAAAGGCTTTCCCCTAGTGCCGTGTCTTATAAGTTCTGTCCCATATAGTGGCAATTTGTAATGCTGATTTTCTTTTTAAGTTTGACCCACTATCCAAGGACACGGAAATGCGAAATACGAATATCGATATTCGAATTTAATAAACTTACAAACGAAACAGAACCGATTGCCAAAAATTGGTGCAACATTTTTGAGACGTAGTACTAGATTGCCCGGTGACTCTGCCCCCGGTGTGTTCAAAGGATCCGGGCCGGGCAATGACGGAGGGGGACATCCGCACGTTTCATTCGTGATCAAACCGGCAGCTTCTTGCAAAGAACAGATAACTGATAACCAATAACAGGCCGCCAGAGGCGGCGCTCGTATGAAACAAGAATCCAGAAAGAATATTCATGCCTCGCTCTGCTCGGCCTTGTGGGCGAAGACAAGCTTCGCCCCTGCGAATTTAACCACGGCTGGGGTAACAGCCGTAGGGGCAGACCTTGTGTCCGCCCATGTAGAAGAGGGCGAATAATTATTCGCCCCTCCTACATGCTGATCCGTACGTTTCATAATTGATCAACCCGGCAAATTCACATTTTTGGGCGCTTTGGCCCAAAAAGATATGTCAGATTTGCCAGAGGCAAAGCTGACCTCTGTCTTCTGATCTTACAGTCCCATGGCTTCACGAACGGCCTTGAGGGCGTCTTGCTTGCCGTCTGCAGTCTTGACCACATCGGTCGTATACGTTCCGCCCTGATCAAACCAGCGCTCCAAGAGCTCCGGCTTTTCCTTGATCAGCTTCTTCCCGGCCTCCACATAATCCATGTCCTGGTTGAGCACATATTCGCCCATCTGGGCCTGCTCTTCCACAGTAAAGACAAAGTTCTCGAAGAACTGGCCGATGTTCGGATTTTTCCAGGCATAGCCGGTCCGGCAGATGGTGCGTACTGTGGCTGCGCCCTGATTGGGACCCCAATACTTTTCACCACCATGCAGGAACTTCATATCAATGGATAAATTCATGGGGTGCGGGGCCCATCCCAGCCAAGCCACCCAAGGGTTCCCCCGATCGATTTCCCGGCGGACCTGGGTGAGCATACCGGCCTCACTGGAGGGCATGAGCTCCCAGTCACCAAGGCCATAAGCATCATCGTCAATCATGTCCAGAATGACTTTGTTCCCGTCGTTTCCAGCCTCAATCCCGTAGATAGTCCCGTCGTACTTGTCTTTGTACTGATCCAGGTCAGAGAAGTGCTGCACGCCATCCTCATAGGCCTCTTTGGTCACTGCCACCGTGTACTTGGCTCCGCTCAGGTTAGTGGTCACGAGATCGATATCGCCTTTGCGCATGTGCTTGCGGATCATCCCCCGCTGGGTGGGCAACCACAGGCCCATGGCCACATCGCGCTGTTCTTGGGCCAGACTCTGGAACATAATAGGCACGGACGCGGTGATCACATCCGTTTTATAACCGAGTTGCTCCAAGAGATAGGCCGCAGTCTCGGTTTTGGCCGTGACCCCGGTCCAGTTCACTTGTACCAGACGTACCTCCTGCCCTTTTTTGGCCCAGGCCGGTCCGGCAACACACAGCATCACGGCCGCTAAAGCGAACAAAAGCACTTTCTTCATTGTCCTATCCTCCGTTTTACATTGAACATAGACATCCGCCGGATCGCAGTGCCTCCCAGGGAAGCCTTTGCCAGCCTCGGAACTCGAACCATCTTGAGGCAAAGGGAAACCAGCGGCAAAAAGCCTTCAAAAACATTTATTCAAAATAAATCCTTCATGAATCTAGTTTTCTATCACTCCCTTGATCAGCTTGTCAATTCTATTCACGCCTGAAACCTTACCCAACAGACCCCAAGCGTTTCTTTTTGTTTTTATCTGTTTATGGCCAGCGTCATGGCCGAGGCCAAGGCCATGATTTGGGTCGGCAGTATCTCCAGCCCCAATCTGGACACAAAGAAGAGTCCGGACAAAATTTGCAAGATTTTCTGCGCACCGTGGGCTTGGACAATGGCCATGTCTATTACGGCACAGCCCAGCTGTAACCCCAACCCAAAAAGGAAGCCAATTATGCAAAACATCAAGGTATTATTGGTCGATGATGAGAAGGATTGTGTGAACTTCCTGTCCGAACGTATACAAATGCGGGAACTGGACTTCAAAAATTGCCTATGACGGGGAACAAGCTTTAGAGTTGGTCACCGACGATATTCCGGACATCGTCGTTCTGGACCTGCGCATGCCTGGAATAGATGGCCTGGAAGTCCTGGATAGGCTCAAAAAAACTATCCCAATGTGCAGGTCATTATCCTTACTGGACACGGTTCCGAGGAAGACGAAAAGATATCCAAACGGTTGGGAGCCTATGATGACCTGCAAAAGCCGGTAAATATTGACAAGCTCATCAGATCGATCAAAAACGCATATCAAAATCTGGAAGATACCAGGTGATGGGCATGAAGGTTCTTCTGGCTGGGACGAACCAAGGATTTCTTGAGTATATGGCCGAAATCCTGGCCTCCAAGGTTGAAGGGACTCGACAAGCCACAAATGGAATTGAACTCGAATCCTGTTTGGCTGAGAGTGCAGATGTGGTTCTGCTCGATCTCTTCGACCTCAAAGCCAGGGGGATCAAATTCATGCAACGAATCAAGAATGTGCAGCCGACTGTGCAGATTATCTGCCTGATACCCAAAGGGGAGATCAAGTTGTCCATAAGCGCTATGCGCCACGGAGCTTTTGATGAACTCCAATCTCCTTTTTCCTGGCCCACATTGCTCTCCAAGATTATGCTACTATAGTGGATTCAGTCCAGCTTTTTTGCGGACTATAATATCCAGTTATAAGCTTTTTGATCGCCCTTTGCGTGATCTATGCCATAAGGCAGCTTCCATCCAGGTAAAGAAATGCATGTACACTCCGGAAAGCGGTGAGTACGTCCACAAAGAAGATACCTTGGAGGTGGCGGTTCATCTGGCGGTCATTTTTCTCGCTACCGAGGCCATCCCCATCGGATTGACAGGGATATTGATGCCCCTTTTGGCCCATTTTTTGGGCCTTTTGCCCAAGCAAATGATTGGGGAGACCTTTGCCGGAGACGCCCCTTTACAAAGATTTGATTCCAGGACTACAGGCCATGAAGGACGAAACCAAGCGCATGGGCCGTATGAAGTATACCGAATTGGTCACCCTGGGCATACTCATTCTCATTCTCTTATTGTGGATATTCGGGGGGCACGACCTGGGTCTGGGGGGCCGGCTCTTTTAGCCCTCCTTTTTTCCAGTCGTTTTTCGGGTAACGGAATAGCGAAAAATACTCAACGGTATTTCATGGGATGCCTGGTTTATGTATTGCGGAGCATTAACTCTTGGCGCGTTGCTCAAAGAGAGCGGAGCCGCCCTGTGGTTGGCTCAGAGCGTGCTTGGAGGGATCAATGCCGTGGGTAATGGATTAGGAACCTATCCGGACACCGGGGAACGGGCCATCACTCCGCTCGATTTTGTCAAGTACGGCCTTCTCCTGTGGGTCCTCTCTTTATTCGCAGTCTGGATCCTCGGCTTTCTGGGATCCTATCAGGTGGTTGGCTTTCCGGAAGGTATTCTGGAGACCGCCCGTCAGGTCCTGGACAGTGGGGGCGTGTAGCCGAGTGCTCAGCTTTGCTTTGGGCAAATCTCAAAAATTTTCAACTCATGGGTTCAAACAACTGGCCATGATTGACAGCCGGATGTACCTTACCAGATGGCCTGGACAAGGGGCGATACATTTCTCGCCCCTTTGGCCAAAACAACAGTTCTATGCCGAAAAATTTGCTCTGGTATCTTCTTTTCTTGGATACCTTTTTGGGTGTAGACTGAATGTGAGGCTTTGGGCTCAGGATTATTTGGCTTCCTGGAAAATACAACTTACAAAACAAGATTTTTAAAAACAATCCTCATGCGCTCGGCGGAAGGGAATATGCATCCACACGGATAACTGGAGAGAGAACGTTGGAACACACAGGAGGTGCCCACCCATGTCTACCCCCCCAAGAGCTTTGGTCATAACCGGAGCCTCGGGATTTATCGGTCGGCACGTGGTTTTGGCTTTATGCGATCGATTCCACCTCTATTGCCTGGCCAGACGTTCTCAAAAAGAGGCCGAAATTCAACATTCTCCCAATATCCAATGGATACAGGTTGATATTGCCGATCAAAAGGAAATGCACCGGACCAGTGAGCTGATAAACTCTTCCCAAGGTATTGCCTGCGTTTTGCACTTGGCTGGATTTTACGACTTCAGCCAGAAAGAGAACCCAGCCTATCAAATTACAAACGTCAATGGAACACAAAATGTCTTGGATCTGGCCCACTATGTGCAGGCCAAGCAATTTATTTTTTCCAGCTCACTGGCTGCCTGTGAATTCACACCACCTGGACAGGTTGTGGATGAATCCACTCCAGTATCTGCTGAGTTTCCCTATGCTCGGAGCAAGCGGCAGGCGGAAGAAATTCTCAGCAAACACCAAAAAAATCTACAAACCTGCATTGTTCGCTTGGCCGCGGTGTACAGTGATTGGTGCGAGTTTCCACCCATCTATTCCCTTTTAGAGACCTGGCTGTCTCATTCACCTCTGTCCAGGGCTCTGGGCGGAAAGGGCACATTTGCCATCCCCTATATCCATGTCCATGATGTCATCGAGGCCTTGTGCACAATCATGGATGCTCAAGGCAGACTTCCTGAATTCGGGGTGTACAATCTCAGCCCCAATGGGGCTACCTCTCACAAGGCACTGTTTCAGGCAGCAACCAAATACCATTTTGGGCATATACACAAACCCCACCCGATCCCCAAACCCATGGCCTGGTTTGGCTTGCACATGCAGAACCTGTTCTTTCGATTGACGAATAAAGAGCCTTTTGAACGGCCGTGGATGGCCAAATACATCGATAAACAACTGACCATCAACGCCGACCAAACCTACCAAAGATTGGGTTGGAGACCTACACCCAGATACCACATCCTGCGCCGCTTGCTTTTCATGGTTGAAAACAAAAGAACGCATCCTAACAACTGGAAGCTGCGCAATGACAACATGATAAGTCAACGACTACCTCAGAGAAGGAGTATCCTCATCCATAACGCCTTGCAGGAGACCCGGGAAAACGTCGTCGAGGATCTCTTGAAAACTCTTCTGTACAGCAATCATTCGTATAAATTTCCAAAACTTGGTTCAACAGATCGGGCATTTTTATCTTGGCTTACACATCTCATGTTTCAGGTTTTAAGTTTTTCAATCAGAACCAGAGATAGATATATATTGTCGGATGCTGTCCAGGTCATAGCTCCATACTTTTATGCCCAAGGATACCATCAGGAGGAACTCAAAAATCTGATGTACGTTTTTCAGCAAGCTCTGAACACGCACCTCTTAAGCCGCCAGGAACTCAAACAACATGCACAAAGAGTGCATGATTTCATTGACCTCAACATGCAGTTTTTGATCGATGAGATTGAAGACGCCTTTGATGCCCTCAACCAAACCTCAAAAGCCCATCCGGAGACAATAAAGTCACCGCCGTTGACCGATATCAATGAGCTCTATCGTTTTGCCCGCCGCATGGAGAGTTTATGTGGAGATTCTATACCTGAATCTCCTCCGGACTTTTTGAGCACAACAAGCCAATCACAGATATAAATAAGCAGGAAAGAATGAAATATGGAGAACAAAACTCACAGCAAAAGTCCTCTATATCGAATTGAAGATTTCATTTCTTTAGCTAAAATGTGAAAATGTTGAAAGGCAAAAGATGTTTAGACCCCGATGAAATGGGAAGAAATTTCATGGGGCAGGCAGGATTATCAGGATCTCCTGGATTATTTTCTGCCCG
>JBNJII010000125.1:0-5889 GCA_051749205.1 Thermodesulfobacteriota bacterium
GCTGAAGCTCCCTGTAAGCGTCCCAATGGATCGAATGACAGCTGTTCTGGACTTTGACCATTTCTGGAAGCCTTCTTCAGGAACCGTGGCTCCCTTTGCCGCAGATGAGGCGGATAAACGCTTAAGAGCGCTTCACCAGGCTGCACGAGCCGCTTTCTGGGAGATAACAACTGATTTTGCCAGGAGGGAGAGATGGGCGTAACTACAGTTCAGCCAGACATGCAGCTGTGTCCTGACTTCATGTTTATATCCAATGAATCTGCTGCCATGGAGTTTGAGGAGCTTGCCATGGACAGTACCGGAGGCTGCCCGGGCATATTCTTTTCCGACACTTCTGGAGGTTTGCGGGAACTGTCTTTTTTCCGCTCCATATCGGAAAATATGTTCGCAAATACCTCGGTCAGCGTTGATTTTCAGCACCTGCTGGAGACTATTGGTTCGGTCCTGGGTTTGAACAAATCCCAGCTGGCCGAAGTTTGCGGACTGCGAACCCGGAAGTCCTTGTACGCCTGGGAATCCGGAACAATACCCCGGAAAAAATCCATGCAGCGGATATATCTCCTGTATCGTGCTGCCCTGGACTGGAGACGCTCAGGTTTTATCTATCCGGGAAACGCTTTGCACCTTCCCATATTACAGGGCAAAACCCTGTACGATCTTCTCCGGGAAGACCCCTTGGATCTCGAGGCTATTCATTTTGCTGGGGCAAGATTAAGCATGGAAAGTGATTCTGGAACCGGTCTGATCATGACAGAACCTTTTGCAGAATAGCTCTGGGGCATGGGGTGCGGAGCATGGCGCATGGCGCATGAGGCAGAGGGTTAAGGGCTCCAGTGAAATGGGAAAAGATTGCGCAGGGCATGCCCGGAAGACGGGGTAAACGTGGGCCAAAGGGAAGGTGGAGTGAGCAACGGGAAATGGTATCAGGGAAGCATTCTTCTGGACCGGCACCTGGAAGAACTCACGGATTTTGTTAATTCCCAGGTCCAGGCAGGTGTTGTGATCAGTCATTCCTGCGACCTTGCCCATCATGACCTAAGCGGCGAACCCAATGCTGAAATATTGGTGGCAGAGTTTGTCCATGCTGAGGACGGCAACTTCACCCACGGGAAACATCCAAGAAAGCTCCACCTGAAAATGTATGGGCCCGGACAAAATATCCAGGTACTTGAGTTTGTTCCCTGGCGGCGGGTATTTGTTGATCGCCTGGCTTTATTCAAAGATGAACCAGATCACGAACGCTATCTGCTTCGTGAAGACATTCAAGCTCTGACCGCATGGATGGCCCAGCGTTATCAACGAGCTGCCTTTCCTGACGCTTTTAACAATACTATCCGTTCGGTTGGCAAAAAACCTAACAGAATCTATGCCAGGCTTTCCCCTACAGTTTCTGGATTGTATGCGCGAATTTATCCTGATCGGGAACTTGAAAGAGGCGAGCAGTACAGTCTCGACCTCATGGCACTTGTTCCTGTGGAATATCTGTCCTTTCGCAATACTCCGCACGACCCGTTACCTCCCGGTTATATAAGTGAATAAGGCCGGAGCGTATATTCGCCCAGCAAAAGACTTGTAGGTCACAGATGTTGAAAGTCCTCTTTGTCTCCAGCGGGAACTCAAAAAACGGGATCAGCCCCATTGTCAAAAATCAGGGTGAGTCATTGAGAGAGGCTGGTGTTGATGTTGAATACTACCCTGTACAAGGCAAAGGAATCTCTGGATACCTGAAGGCCGCGTCAGCGATTAAAAAATATCTTCGTGACAACCCGGTGGATATAATCCATGCCCACTATACCCTTTCTGGCTGGACTGCTGTTTTATCCAGACCCAAACAGCCTGTGGTTTTATCCCTGATGGGTACTGACGCATATGGTGACTACATTGGAGTCAACAAAATAAAGCGTGCAAGTTGGTACTTAATATTTCTGACTTACATAATACAGCCCTTTGTCCAGGCCGTAATCTGCAAGTCAAAGCATATTCAAAGTTTTGTCTATCTGAAGAAAAAATCCCGGGTGATCCCCAACGGGATTCTGCTGGACAGGATTCTTTCCGAAAAAAAGGACAGCAAGGCGGAACTGGGCCTGGAGCCTGGCAAACGCCATATCCTGTTCCTGGGTAACACTGAAAGCAGACGTAAAAATTACAGTTTGGCTAAAGAAGCCGCTGCCCTTCTCAACAGGGATGATGTCGTGCTTGTGGCCCCTTATCCAATATCTCATGACCAGGTGATCAGATATATGCATTCAGTTGATGCTCTGGTTGCCCCTTCCCTGATGGAAGGCTCACCCAATGTGGTCAAGGAAGCCATGGCCTGCAACTGTCCGGTGGTGGCTACAGATGTCGGGGACATTTCCTGGCTGTTCGGCAATGAGCCCGGACATTTTCTCTGCGGTTTTGATCCAGAGAACGTGGCTCACAAGCTGAACCTGGCCCTGGAATTTGCTGATAAGCACGGGCGTACCAGCGGACGGGAGAGGATTCTGGAGCTGGGGCTTGATTCTGAGAGTGTGGCGAAGAGGATTGTGGAAGTGTATGAAGAGGTTGCGCGAAGGGCATAGCGCATAGGGCATGGCGCATAAGGAAGAAGGCATAAATCCCGAGCAGAGGTCGTATTTCATCAAGGAATTTTACATGACCTTGACTTTTTCCAAAAATATTATATTTATTAGTGAATGAAATCCAGAAAAATTATACCCAGAGAGGTTGCAAGCAGGATCCAGGAGCGCTTGTTTCAAGGGAAGGCGCTCATTCTGCTGGGCCCCAGGCAGTCGGGAAAGACCACACTGATTCAGGAGGTTTTGCAGGGCTCGGGTGAAAAACATTTGATACTTAATTGCGATGAGCCAGATGTGCGCGAACTCTTGGAGGAAACCACATCCACCAGATTGAGAAGCATTATCGGAACAAGCCGGATCGTGTGTATTGACGAGGCCCAAAGGATCCCAAACATCGGCCTCACTTTGAAACTTTTGACGGACCAGATTCCGGATGTACAGGCCATTGCCACCGGATCCTCCTCGCTGGAACTTAATTCCAGCATTGCAGAGCCACTGACCGGCAGAAAATTCGAATTCACCCTGCACCCCTTTTCCTTTGAAGAACTCTCCAACCACCACGGCCTACTTCAGGAGCGGCGTTTTCTGGAGCACAGGCTTGTTTACGGCAGCTATCCCGAGGTGGTCACCTCCCAGGGACAGGAGGAAGAGCTGGTCAGGCTTTTGGCAGGAAGCTATCTGTTCAAGGACCTGCTTACCCTGGAAGGCATTAAGAAGCCGTCACTTTTGGAGAAGATCGTCAAGGCTCTCGCCCTGCAGCTTGGCAGCGAGGTCTCCTATCAGGAGGTAGCACGCACTGCCGGAGCGGACAGCCACACCGTGGAGCGCTATATCGATTTGCTGGAAAAAGCCTTCGTACTTTTCCGGATGCCTGCATACAGTCGCAACGTCCGCAATGAAATCAAAAAGGGAAAAAAGATCTATTTTTTAGACAACGGTATTCGCAATGCGATCATCGGGAATTTCCTCCCCTTGGCCAGCCGAACGGATACCGGGGCCTTGTGGGAGAATTACCTGGTGACTGAAAGGCTCAAGATGCTTTCCAGCAAGGGGGTGTACGCTTCTGCCTACTTCTGGCGGACAACCCAGCAACAGGAAATCGATTACATAGAAGAACAGGGGCAAATCTTACTCGCATGCGAATTCAAGTGGAGTGCGGCTAAAAAGAAAAGCCGCTTTCCCACTACCTTCCTGCGGGCATATCCCCAGGCCATGACCATGGTGGTTACTTCAGGGGATTATGACCATTTTTTGACTGATAGGCTTTTATCTGTTTAGGGCAGAGCGCAGAGGGCAGAGGGCAGAGCGTAAGAAGAGAGGAAAAGATGGCGAAGTTTCGATTTCAGGATCTTGATATTTGGAAGTTGGCAATTGAAATAGCAGATAAGCTTTTTGATATTGTTAATGAACTTGAGAAAAGAAAGCTTTACAGATTTGCGGAGCAGCTCAGGGGTTCAGGTCACCATGTCGAACAACATATCTGAAGGTTCCGGATCAAGTCATAAAAAAGAATTCAACCACTTTCTGAATATTGCCAGACGCTCAACTTTTGAAAACGCCAATATCATAATAATCTTGCATAGGCGTAAGCTGGTTTCTGAAAAGGACAAGGAAGCAATACTCGACGATCTGGATAAATTGTGCAGACAAATAACTTCTTTCCAGAGGACTCTTTAATGCTGGCCCCGAAATTGGGTACTACGCTTAGTTTGTCAGTAAAAGCTCTGCCCTCTGCCTCATGCGCTATGCCCCATGCTCCATGCCCTCTGCCCTCTGCCTCATGCGCTATGCCCCATGCTCCATGCCCTCTGCCCTCTGCCTCATGCGCTATGCCCCATGCTCTATGCCCTCTGCCCTCTGCCTCATGCGCCATGCTCCATGCTCCATGCCCTCTGCCAGGTGGTGCCATCATAATCGAGGGCCACGTCCAAGGCCTCTCTAACACCCGGTCTCTGGGCCAGGCTGGTGTGCCGGTCATTGTGGTGGATACAGGCAATTGTGTGGCCAAGCACTCCAGATACTGCCAGGTTTTTTATAAATGTCCGCCGTATGATAGCGACGATTTGGCTGATTTCCTGATTGGGCTGGCTCAAGATAAGGGTTTACAGGATTGGCTGCTTCTTCCATCCAACGACCACGCTGTTTTGACCATTTCGCGAAACAAAAAAAAGCTGGAAGAACGCTTCAAGGTCATTACTCCGGGTCTGGAGATCATTGAAAACATCTATGACAAGGGAAAGCTCTTGGATGTGGCTCAAAAGGCCGGAGTGCCGATTCCCGGTACCTATTATGCCCAAAGTTCAAATCCACAGGATTTTTCCTTATCCTTTCCTGTTCTGACCCGGGGACGATTCGGGCTGGACTTTTATAAAGCCACAGGCAAAAAGGCCTTTCTGGCTCAGGGTATCCACGAACTGCGGGAGCAACTTGCTTTTGTCGACCAAAACTTTTCTGTACGCAAAAGTCTCACTCAGGAAGTCATTCCGGATGACGGGACCAACAAGACCGTCTCCTTTTGCGCCTTTTGCGAACGAGGGGAAATCAAGACCTTCTGGATGGGAGCCAAGCTGCGTGAACATCCCATCCGATTCGGCACAGCCACATTTGCTAAGAGCATTTATGTTCAAGAGTGCTATGAGCAATCCATGCCCTTGCTTCAGGCCCTGAACTATACAGGTGTCTGCGAGGTTGAATATTTGCGTGATCCAAGGGATGGCCAGTACAAGCTCATTGAAATTAACCCCCGCACCTGGCTCTGGGTGGGCTTGGCCCGGGCCTGCGGGGTGGATTTCGCCAGGATCATGTATGATTATGTGAATGGCAAAGAAATTGATTACCCTCAGGAATATGAACTTGGTAAGTGCTGGATGAATCCATTTACTGATACGGTGTATTCATTATTGGGCCTATTTCAACGCAAGATCAAGCTCAAGGAATATTTGCTTTCAATATATCAAAACAACAAAGTGGATGCCTTGTTCAAAAAAAAGGACATAAGACCTGGTTTTGTCTATTTCTCGAGCATGTTCAATTTCCTCAAACACAGATGATCGATGAAATATCCGTACTCCAATCCCAACCTGAGATTTGTTGACGTGTTTTGCGCTTTGCTCATTTCTCAGCACACAGCTGAACAACGGATTAAGGACTACTTTGCTTGGCTCACAGGAAAAAAACATATTCTTCTCACAAATTCGTGCCGATCTGCTCTATATTTAGCGTACAAGGCGTTAGGTACACACGGTCAGGTCATTACCAGCCCCCTCACCTGCAAGGTGGCCATAGACCCTATCACAGAAACGGACAACACACCTGTATTTGCCGATATCAA
>JBNJII010000126.1:0-5806 GCA_051749205.1 Thermodesulfobacteriota bacterium
TCCCCACAACACGTTTCATCCTTGATCAACCCGGCAAATTCACTTTTTTGGGCGCTTTGGCCCAAAAAATATTTCAGATTTGCCGGAGGCAAAGCTGAAACCTGAACACTCCCGCAGCCAGCTGAAAGACCAGGGCCACGGTGCGCGTTCATATCCTATAGACAAACAGGGAACAACATATGTTCTCTGATGGGGCTGAAAAAGCGCAACCAGCAGCTGATGCCCAGGCATGAGCTGAAGTGTTCAAGACCTGTTTAAACACAGTGTTTTAACAATAAGCACCCTGGGATCTCTTTTTTATCTGGCCATATTTCAGGACCGATTGGTACTGCCTTGATATCCTAGTACAATTTTTTTTACTGACCTGGACTCCCTGATGTCCCAGGCCCATGTGCAGCCTGGCATCATGCTTGCTCAAAGGGGAGTGTTTCATGAACAACCCCAATCAGTGAGGAGGAGGAAGGTATGCACACTGTAAAAAGGATCACCCAGTTCCTGGTTGTCTGCGGCCTGGTATGGGCCGTCACAGCTGGAACGGCCACAGCTGCCCAGTTCGACTTTTTCGGGGACCTCAACCACCGGTTTCTGCTGGGCACCAACCACAACGAGTTCTTCAGCGGCGGAGAAAGCGCGGGCAGAATCGATGACGACGACGTGTACGACAACTTCGGGGAAATCAAGTACCGCTTCGGCTTCGAAGCGGCCAGCGACGACGGGGACTACAAAGGGGTTGTGGCTGCCGAGCTGGGTGGCCTGCGCTTCGGAGAGCCGGACAAAATGGAGTACTCCGGAGACGATGTGCAGTTTGAAGCCCGCTGGGCCTACTTCGACTTTCAGCTCCCCTTTGTAGAGCAAAAGTCCCGGGCCCGGGTCGGTTTACAGCCCATCAACGTCAATCCCTTTCTGTGGAAAGAGACCGTTGGGGGAGTCGTATTCCGCGGCGGCGCAGGGGCCTTCGACTATCACCTGGGCTGGATGCGCGGGTATGAGACCAATGTCATGCATGAACAAGACGAGGACTTGATCGACGACCAGGATGCCCTCTATGCCCGGATGGACTACGGCAGCGCCTCAGATTGGGATGTGGGGCTTTTCGGGCTGTATCAGTGGCAGGATACCGATTCCACTGATCCCGGCCAAACCGATGACCGCAATCATGCCCTGACCGCCCAGAACTACCTGTACAAGGAATTCGGGTACGAAGAAACCACAGGTGCGGACATCAGCCTGGCTACCTTGGGAGTGGACGGATCAGCCTCCTTTGATCCCTTCTTTGTCAACTGGGATGCCATGTACCAGACCGGGAGTATCGACCGCCTGGCCTACTCCAGCACCAGGGCCCTGAACGACTCCCGTTTCGGGGGCAGCTTGAATACGGATCAAGAGGACTACGACGTAGATGCCTACTTCGCGCACATGGATGTGGGCCTGAACTGGAACAAACACACCTTCACCTATACAACCTGGTACGCCTCGGGCAACGATGAAAGCGATGTCCAGGACGGTGATTTCAACGCCTTTATGGCCACTGATATCGATCGCATGGACAGCATCGTGCTCATGGAAGGGGGCCTCACCGACGACGATTACTTTACTGAACGGATGTACATCTTGGACAAAGGCATGATCATGAACAAGCTGGCCTGGGACTATCAGGTAAGTGAAAAGCTCAAGGTAGGGCTGTCCGGCATGTACATGCTCACTGCCGAAGATATTGAATACACCGCCGGCAAGACCGGGGAAGAAATTTCCGATGACGAGCTCGGTTTTGAAGTCGACGCTGAAGCAACATACAAGATGTATGAAAACGTGGAAGTGGGCATCAATGCCGGATACCTGGCCGCCGGAGACGCCATGGACTACTTTGAGTACGATCAAGACGGCGATTCCGACGAGGACATCTGGCGAAGCACCATGAACATCAGGTATAAGTTCTAAACAGCCTCCACTTGCAGGCTCGTACAAAAACTGCAAAAAGGGACGAGGTGAATTGTACCTCGTCCCTTTTTCGATTGCTCTCCCAGGAGGTGTGCATCATGAACCTTACCCACGCCCTGCGTACCCTGTGCATCATTGGAGCAGTTGCTGTCCTGTCCATATCCTTGGCCCTGTCGGCTCAGGCAAAGCCCTTGGCCACCATAACCGATGACTTTGAGCCCCTTGCCGGATCGGTGGTGGGCACCACTGAGGACCGGGTGCTCATTGACCTGGACGCCACATCCGGCATAGAGCCCGGGGATCTGTTCACAATTTCCAAGCCGGGCAAGAAGATCGTCCATCCAGAGACCAAAAAGGTCCTGGGCCGGACCCAGTCCCTGCAAGCCGTCCTGGAAGTGGGGCAAATCGCCGATGGCTTCTCCTATGCCCGGCCACTGATGCAGAAATCGGAAATCAAGCCCGGCCAAGAGGTGCACCGCTTTGGCAATATGCAGGCTGTTTTCTGGGATTATCCAGGAGACAATGAGGATGTGTATCAAAGGCTGCGCAAAGCACTTTCTCGTTTGGACTGGGCAAGCTACCGGCAGGGGCAAGACCAAAAGCCTCCAGAACCCAAAGCCCGTGATCAACACCCCGCCGATCAGCTCATTTTCATCCTCCAAGACGACCAGCTCCAGGTTCGGGGACCTGAGTTCGCCCTTATTGAGACCTACCCTGTCCAGACCGGGCCCTCTTCAGGGACCGGGGAAGCCGCTACAGTCCCTTCCCAGTCTCCTTCCGGCCACACCGCCCGCCGGGCCGACGGTCAAGTGAGCTATCAGGAACGGTTCAGCCAGCTGCAGACAGTGGCCACCTTTGATGGCCCCACAGTCATGGCCGACTTTCTGAACACAAAGCAGAAAATGCTCATGGTCTCTACCGACGGCCAAAAGATCCAGGTGCAGGATATCGGCCAGGAGTCCAGCTCCCTGGCTGGAGGCCAGCCCGACTACCCCGGCCGCATCCTGTCTGTATCCTGGTGGACACCCAAAAAAGACCACAAAAAGTATATCGTGGCCACTATCTGGTCCGACGAACGGATTCAGAGTGCGGTTTTTTCCTACTCCGAGGGCAGCCTCACCTGTGTGCAGGACCGAATTGAGAAACTGCTCTCCGGTTTTGACACCGATGGGGACCACAAACCGGAAACCCTCTTGGCCCAGGCCTATGACCAAGACGAAATCTTCGGCCGCCGCATATGGAAAGGGGACATGGCCACCGGGTCATTGCAGTGGTCTGCTCCTGACAGGCCCCTGCCCCGCCAATTCCGGGTCATTGGCAGCGCATTCGCCGATGTCACTGGAAACGGTTCTCTGGAAACCATATGCATGATGAACAACATACTCTTTATTTTTGAGAACACCACAGCCATCTATAAATCATCCGCCCCGGTCGGCGGCAGCCATGCCGTCTTGACCTATGACCGGGATACTTCGGTCCAGAACCGGATATCAAACAGCGTGACCTTTGAAATGCCCCCTCAGACCTGGGACATAGATGGGGACGGCATTCTGGAGATCATCGTCCCTACCTTCCAGCAGGACCTGTTCGGATCCATCACCGGAGACAGCGGAGCCAACCAAAGCCGGCTCTTGGTGGTCAACCATGAGAAAAACCGCTTTGAACAGGGCACATTAGGGGGATTCATCGACGGCAGCATCCAGGGCTTTACTGTGGAGAAGACAAAGGCCTTGCTGGTGTCCTCTAAAAAAGGCGGGATATTCAAAAGCGGGGGCACAAGCAGCCTGCTCTCCTTTCCTTTGGAAAAGTGATCTTGAGAGGTGCAGAGCAAAAGAAAGGTTCTTCGATGTTGGCTGTGGAATGCTGCAGACATGAAGAATTTTTGACAGGATTATCAGGATCTCCTGGATTTTTTTCTGCCCGCATGCCGAGAGCCTGCGGGCAGAAAATCAATCACACGCAGCGCGTGAGGTAAAAGCCCTCCCTTCCATCGCCTGTGCATAGCACACTCTTAACACCGGGGGTGTTTTGAAACCCCAGAGGGCAGGCATTACGCGATGACGTGAAGCACTGCCCCTACTCTGAGGTCCCCCGGTTATCTGTCGGTCTTTCAAAATACCTCATATCCCGGGATGCAACCTCCGACCCTCCGGGTAGGGGCAATCCTAGGCGTCTTCGCCGTATGGTTGCCCTCTGAAAATAACAGCCCCACGGTGTTAAGCGTGTATAAAGTTATGCTTCCATCGCCGAGAGGCGATTGGATCTTTAAGCCACCTTTTCGTTGCATACAAGCATACTCACCTGTTAACGCGCTACCCCCTGGTCAAAGGCCGAACCGTCGTCATGGTAGTTGGGATTGAACTGCTCTGGAACGCCGCGCAGCTTATAGGTATTCTCGCCCACTTTCTGCAAGGACGACCGAAGGATTGTACTTCGGGATAGTGTCTCTTTCAGGTAGCACAACCCACGCATATAATAGACCAGGAGCCGAAGATGGACAACGATCAAAACTTCAAGAACCTGATTCTGGACTATCCCTACGATGCATTGGAGCTGTTTGCGCCCGGGGAAGCCAGCGGCCTGGACCCTGGCGCACGGATTATCCCTATCCGGGAAGAACAGCTCAAGGACCGTTTGGGCGATCGTTTCCGGGAGTTGGATGTTCCTTTGCTCGTGGAATGGCCAAACGGCCAACGCGCGGCGGTGGTATTTGTTCTGGAAGAGGAAACCGATCCCCGACGTTTTTCCGTGCATCGCTTGGCCCACTATTGCCTGGATCTGGCGGAGCTGTTCCAGACAGACCGGGTTGTCCCGGTCGTTGTTTTCCTGCGCTCAGGGCCGTACCGCACAGAACTTGTCCTGGGCAGCGACCAAAGCATCTATCTCCGATTCGGCTTTGTGCCCTGTGCTTTGGCGGAGTTGCCCTATGAAAACTACCGGGAGAGCGATAATGTGGTGGCCCGGCTCAATCTGCCCAATATGCGGTATGCGCCGCAACAGCGGGTGGATGTCTACGCCCATGCCGTACGCGGCCTGCGGGAACTGGAGACGGACCCGGACAAGATATCCAAGTATCTTGACTTCATAGATATTTACGCAGACCTGGACGAGACCGAGCAAAAGCTTTATATTTCCAAATATCCACAGGAGGCAGAGCTTATGAGTACATTCGCTGAACGATTTCGGCAGGAAGGCCGTCAGGAAGGCATGCAGCAGGGCGAAGCGCAGGTCCTTTTGCGTCAGCTTTCCCGGAAATTCGGAGAACCGCCCTCGGAAATCAGACACAAGATCGAATCCGCGGATTCCGAGCGGCTTTTGCTGTGGTCTGAACGAGTGCTGACCGCCCGCACCCTGGAGGAAGTGTTGCAGTAACGATGCGCAAGATTCGCAGGTTTCAGTTTTGCCTCCGGCGGCCTGTTATTGGTCATCAGTTATCTGTTATTGGTTATCAGTTACTTGTAAGAAGCCATCAGTTTGATCACGAATGAAACGCAACGGATGTCCCCCTCCGTCATTGCCCGGCTCGTATGGAGGCCGCCCTTGCCTTCAAGGGCAGGCCCTCTTCGGAGTAAATTCTCGTTGCATACCAGCATACTCACCTGTTAACGCGCTACCCCCTGGTCAAAGGCCGAACCGTCGTCATGGTAGTTGGGATTGAACTGCTCTGGAACGCCGCGCAGCTTGTAGGTATTCTCGCCCACTTTCTGCAAGGATGGCCGAAGGATTGTACTTTGGGATAGAATCTCTTTCAGGTATCACAGTCCAAGCGTATAATAGACCAGGAGCCGAAGATGGACAACGATCAAAACTTCAAGAACCTGATTCTGGACTATCCCTACGATGCATTGGAGCTGTTTGCGCCCGGGGA
>JBNJII010000127.1:0-5655 GCA_051749205.1 Thermodesulfobacteriota bacterium
ATCCGGCCAAGTGACCATCAGGGGTCAGGCAGGGATTGCCGAAGGGAAGCAGCAGGAGATCTTTCCATGCATCCAAACAGCCATAACCCAAGACGCCGTGTTGGTCATTGATGACCCAGCCTCTTATTGTCAAAGTTAGTGCCCCCTGGCGGATATGTATGGCGACTGTGTGGCCATGTCAGCTCGTCTCAAGCATGGACAAAGAATCTACGGGGCGATGACCGTCTCCATCCCAGCTCACTACAAATCCTCCCAAGAAGAGCATGACTTGATCCAAGAGGTTGCCGACGACCTGGCCTTTGCTCTCCATGACTTGGAGACCGAGGATAAACGCAAGCTGGCGGAAAGGACCCTGGAGGAAAGGGAAAGGAAGTTCCGGAACATATTCAACAGCACCAATGAGGCCATATTTATCCATGACCTGAAGGGCCAATTCCTGGAAGTCAACCAGGCCGCCTGTCGAAAGCTGGGATACAGCAAAGAAGAGCTGCTGCAACTGACGGTAATGGATATTGAAGCACAGCAGCAGTCCCAGCTCGTGCCGGCAGGGATTCAGGTTGTGGAGCAAGACGGCCATCTGAGCTTCGAAGGTATGCACCTCAAGAAAAATGAGTGTAGCTTCCCGGTGGAAGTTAGCAGCCGCATGATCGAATACGAAGGGCGTCCTTGCATTCTCTGTGTTGCCCGGGACTTAACCGAACGGAAGAGGTACGAACAAGCCCTTCGGGATGCCAAGTATCACGCCGAAGCTGCCAACAGAGCCAAGTCAGAGTTTCTGGCCAACATGAGCCATGAGATCCGAACTCCGTTGAATGGTATCTTAGGGATGCTCCAGCTGCTGCAGGACAGTCATCTTGATCAAGAGCAGCGGGACTATGTGGATATGAGCGTTAAGGCATCAGATCGTCTTACCAGGCTTTTGAGCGACATTCTGAATTTATCGAGGATAGAGGCTGGTAAAATGGAAATCAAAAAGGAGAAACTGAGGCCCAGGGAGATGCTTGATTCCATACTTGACATCTTCAAGTATGACATCGAGCATAAGGGACTGAAGGATGAATGCCACCTAGATGCGACAACCCCGGAAATTTTATTTGGGGACAGTACTCGACTGTCCCAGATCCTATTTAACTTGGTGGGCAATGCCATTAAATACACGGACGCAGGCGAGGTGAAGGTCAAAGTGCAAACCGAATCTCTGGAGGAGGGAAGATGCCAGCTGCTTTTCAGCGTATCGGATACCGGGAGAGGCATCCAGCAGGACATGCAGGATCAAATTTTTGAGACCTTCACCCAGGTAGAAAGCTCAAGATCACCTAACACCCGGCAATATGAAGACGCCGGCCTGGGCCTGCCTTTGGTAAGGCGAATCGTTGAATTGATGGAAGGTCACATTTCTCTGGAAAGCCGGGAAGGTCAAGGAACAAATGTTTTGGTCCGACTTCCCTTTACTCTGTCCGTAGCGATAACGGATTTAACATCTTGATTTATTTGCCTTTACTTTTAACCTTTTACCTTTAGCTTTTAACTCACAAGAACGAATATTCCTCCTTAAAATTACTTCTTGGGTTGAACTTTGCGACATTGCAAAATCTTACAGCCTTTTTGCCTTAATAATGAATAAAGGAAAAAGCAATGCGCGTTCTCATTTCTGAAGACGATAGTATATCCCGCACTGCATTGCGCAGTGTACTGAACAAAAGAGGCTATCAGGTGATAGAAGCCAGCGATGGCGCTCAGGCCTGGAAAAACCTCCAAGAGCCTGATCCGCCTCGTTTGCTCATCCTGGACATCATGATGCCAGAGATGAGTGGTCTGGAGTTATGCCGCCGCATACGCTCTTGGGAGACCCACAATCCGCCCTACATCATTCTTCTTACGGCCAAAACTGAAAAAGAAGACATTGTCCAGGGCCTGGAGGCCGGGGCCAACGACTATATCCCCAAGCCCTTCAACTTTGATGAACTCATTGCCCGCATTCATGTAGGACAGCGGATGCTCAATCTACAGGACGAATATGTGGCTGAGCTCAATGAGCGCAAGCGGGCCGAGCAGGACTTGCGGACCAGCGAAGAGAAGTACAAGACCCTTATCCACACTTCCCCGGATGCCATAGCCCTGGTTGACGATGCCGGCAGGCTTGTGACGGTGAATCCGGCCATGGCTCGCAGGCTGGGCCTAGACAACCAGGAGCCCGAGGGAATGCGTTTACAAGACTTTTTTTCTCCGAATGAGGCAGATGTCCTCTTGAGTAAGGGCTGGGAAGCATTGGAGCAAGATCAGCCGATTTTCGTTGAACAGGAAAACGGGGACTCAATCTTCCAGAATTATCTCGTATCTATACCCAGCTCTGGCATTGGCAACTTTTTCCAGATGATAACCAGAGATGTATCCGGCATACGCAAGGTCCAGAAAGATTTGGAAAAGGCCTTGGGCAAGCTTGATAAAGCGGTTCATGGGACTTTTCAGGCCTTGTCCTCCACACTGGAGCATCGAGACGCATACACAGCCGGGCATCAAAGGAGAGTGGCCGGTCTGGCCCGGGCCGTAGCTTTGGAGATGGGATTGGACGAGGAGCGTATTCAAGGCTTGTATTTTGCCGGCCTGATTCACGATCTGGGCAAGGTGTGCATCCCGGCCGAGCTTTTGACCAAGCCCACCAGGCTGACGGATATTGAATTCGCCTTGATCAAAGAACATGCCCGTATCGGGTATAATGTCTTGAAAGACATCGAGTTTCCCTGGCCGATTGCGGACATGGTCCGGCAGCACCATGAGCGCATCGACGGTTCGGGATATCCCCAAGGGCTGACCGCGGAACATGTCCTGTTCCGGTCTAAAATATTGGCTGTGGCCGATGTGTTGGAAGCTATGTCTTTTCGCCGCCCCTACCGCCCGGCCCTGGGGTTGGAGGCGGCATTGAAGGAAATTGAGCAGAACAAAGGACGGCTCTATGACCAAGAAGTGGTCGAGGTTAGTGTGATGCTGTTCCGAAAGAAGAAATTCTCTTTTTGATGTTCGACCTCAATTTCCTGAGCATTTACCTGAACTCAACGTTTCAAGGGGCGGGGTGAATTCGCCCCACTTGGAATTTTTACATATTGCTTGCCCAGCTAAGTATAACAAGTCCTTGCTTTATTATCATATCATGCCCAAAGACCCGACTCTTCAGCCCACTCTCGACATCCTATCCGGAAAGTCTCAAGTATTGCCCCTTTGTAAACAAGCTTGAAGAGCCCAATAACTCCTGCATTGTTCATACTGAAATGCTGGCCTTGAAGGTTCCACTGTCCCGATGTGCCTGAGCTTCTGCCGGTGGCAGAAAGCCCCCAACGTCCTTCTGAGAGCTCCTCTCACAAAAACTCCGCGTGATCGGCCAATTCATTTGAGTATCGAAGCAAAACATCGTAAGTTACCAATACAAATACACATTTCTTCCCAGAATACATGTTGCAAACTCACATGTATGCCATGCGCGGATATAGTTTCACAGAAAATGAGAATTTCTTCCAGGAAGCCCAAGATGAGCTACAAGCTCTAAAATCCGGGGTGGATTCCGGAAGGGAGCTGGCCAGCCAGGCCGAGCAACTGACCCAACTGGGACCAAGCCTGGATGAAATCCAGGGAGCAATGGAGAGCTATGAGCAGGCCATGGGCCAGACCCAAGCCTCGGTGCAGGCCCTGAATGAATATAGAAATGAGCTGGATGCAAACGCCCAAACCTATATGCAATCCAGTTCCAAGTTCCTGGAGTCCCAGAACCAGGCCTTTGAACAAGATTTGGCCGAACGGCAAAAAAAGATCGCCCTGGTCACCAACCTGGCTGACTTGGGCACGATCGCCCGGGTGTCCAACTTCAAGGCCCAAGCCACCGAAGATATGAGCCTGATGCAGACAGCTATAGATAAGCTGGATGAAGTGGATGAAATAGTAGCTGATCTGCGCAAAATTACCCGGGATGAGGAAGATCTCAATCGGATCCAAGAGATTGTCGCCTCAGCCCAAGGTTACCAGGAGGCCATGCGCGGGTATCTACAAAACCATGACCAAGACTTGAGCCTGGAGAGTTACCTGCAGGAAATGGATGCCAATGCAGAGAATTACGTCCAGAACTGCGACAGCTTTTTGAAGGGGCAGCAAGAAAAGTTAACCACCGATATGCAGGAGCGACACACTAAGATCACCCTGGCCAACGATGTTATCGACTTGGGCAATGCGGCCCGCGTTAGTGCCTTCAAGGCTCAGGCCGAGAGAGAGCCGAAGGTTATGCGCCAAGGCATGCAGAACTTTGAGCAGCTGGGTGGAAAATACAGCGGCTTACGGGAGATCACCCGTGAAAAGGCTGATCTGGACCAGATCGACACTGTGCAGGAGGCTGGAGAAAATTATGAACTGGCTATGCAGGGTTTTCTCCAGGAATGGCAGAAGCTCCAGCAGCTTGGTAAGGAGCGTGATTCATTGGGCAACACAATGATTGATTCCTGCCGAGAACTTGCCGCTGCTGCCCTGCAAGGAACAAAAGATATTGCTGATTCAGCTATGAACTCTTTGGGTCAGGCTTCGTGGGTCATGATTGTGGGCTTGATCGTGGCCTTAGTTGTCGGCGTGCTCATCGCCTATTTCCTGACCCGAAGCATCACCAAGCCAGTAAACCGTATTGTGCAAGGGTTGAAAAGCAGCGGAGAGCAGGTTTCAGCGGCTTCTGCCCAGGTCGCATCCAGCAGTCAATCCTCGGCCGAAGGGGCCAACGAGCAGGCCTCCAGCCTGGAGGAGTCCTCGTCCAGCCTGGAAGAGATGTCCTCCCAGATCAAACACAATGCAGACAATGCCGAGCAGGCGGACCAGGCCATGAAAGACACGTCCCGAGTGGTGGAATCCGGGGTGGAATCCATGCAGCGCATGGGATCGGCCATTCACGAGATCAAGGAATCCTCCAACGAAACCTCCAAGATCATAAAGACCATCGACGATATCGCCTTTCAGACCAACCTCCTGGCCTTAAACGCGGCTGTCGAGGCGGCCCGGGCCGGGGAAGCTGGCAAGGGCTTTGCCGTGGTGGCCGAGGAGGTGCGTAATCTGGCCCAGAGAAGCGCGGAAGCGGCCCAGAATACGTCCCAGCTCATCGAAAAATCCCAGGAAAATGCCAATCACGGAGTGCAGGTATCTGAAGAGGTCTCTGGCCAGCTTTCCTCCATCAAGGAAAGCGCGGGAAAGGTGAATGCCCTTGTTGCTGAGATCTCGGCCGCTTCCAAAGAGCAGTCCCAAGGCATTGAACAGGTGAACACTGCGGTGGCCGAGATGGACAAAGTGGTCCAGCAAAATGCATCCGATGCCGAAGAATCGGCCAGTGCAGCTGAAGAACTCTCTTCTCAGGCCGCAGAAATGGAACGTATGGTAGAAGAACTCGCCGCACTGATAGATGGAGGGGCACAACAGGCCCGGGCCACCCAAAGCCATACCCAAAAAAAAGCCCAGGCCTCTTCCCAGGCCAATCACAGACAGGCTGCGCCTCAAAGACTAAGTGGACAGAGACACCAACAGCAGTCAACTGAAAAACACAGTGCACCGGAAAAGATGATACCTTTGGATGAAGATGACTTTAAGGACTTCTAAGCAGGGAAACATACTATGAATGCACATGAATTAGACACTCAA
>JBNJII010000128.1:0-5517 GCA_051749205.1 Thermodesulfobacteriota bacterium
ATTGAGGTGATCTCATCTTCTGTCATATTCCGCACGCTTGCCTGGGCCTTCACAATATTCAATGCTTCTTGGACATACTCTTCCATAAAATTGCTCCTTGGTTTTTTATGCTTATCAAGTGCATAGAGCTATATATACTTTAGTCTCTTTCGCAAACATTCTAAAGATTAGAAGGCGAAATTGCAACCTTAAAAATTGAGTTTTGTCATAAAATACAAATAAAGTTCAAACTCAAGAGATAAGAAATATCGAAATATTTACCTACCTCCTCTTCTATATCTTTGAGGAGAGATCCCCTGAGGAGTAAAGCGTAAAGAATAGACCCCCAATGGTATTTGGTTCTCCTTGTAATATTCAGCAATTTCAATGGGTCTGTTCAATATTCAGTGGTAGGAGTTTGCTGGATTGATCAAGGATGGAACGTGCGGATGAACTCAAGAGGCGAATAATTATTCGTCCCTTGTGCTTCTCACCCAGGGTTTTCCCGGTTCACTATATCTTAAACCTGAGACCAAAATCAGCCTGTGGCTCCTGGTTCCGAGCTTGACAGCACCGAAAGCAGCTGCTAATTACTATCTATATCGATATCTCACTATACATATATATAGCACACTATGAGCACTACAATCCTTTCCCGAGCCATCCAGGTTATCGATGCTGTCAGCAAAAGCGACCAGGGGCTGCGTTTTTCAGATATTGCTGCTGAGCTGGACCATCCAAGCCCGACCACTGTGACCAAAATTTTAAAAAAACTTACTCAGGAAAAGATCTTGGAAAAAGCAGGAACCGGCAGGTATGTCCTGGGCAGGAAAACATATTTCTGGGGCCGCTGCATGGCTGCGAAAAACGCCCCGATTCAGGTCATACGTTCCTGTATGGAGCAACTGCACAAAGATCTTCGCCTCTCGGTCAACCTTTTCACTTGCATCGACCAGTCCTTGTTTTGCCTGGAAAGTTTCGTCGATCCCGACTCTCCGGCCTTGTGGCAAGCCGGAAAGAGCTTGCCCTTGCATATCTCGGTATTGGGGGCAGTCTTTTTTATGCCCCAGGAACGGCTCGAGGACGAAGACTTTCTGAGCCAGGAAATCGCCCGCCACGAAGCAGACCTGGATCGGCAGGAAGTGAAAAATGTGATTCTTCAGGCCCGCACATCAGGGATGCTGGACGACCGGGGCATGTTTTTTCCCGGCATGAGGCGTTTTGCCGTCCCATTATACGAAGCGGGCAAGGTGGTCATGACCCTGGGAGTCGGCATCATGCCGGCCAGACTGGAGCACAACCCGGCCCTCTATGACCGGATCACATCCAGACTGCAATCAGCCAGGATAGAAATTGAATCGTTTATGAGTTAATCTCTTATTATCTTTGAACTCCCAAAAACCATATGGAGGGTGTATGCACTCCACGCGACCGAACATTCTTCTCATCCAGGCCGATCAGCTCGCGGCTCAGGCCTTGTCGTGCTACGGAAACCCGGTTGTCCAATCTCCACACCTGGATTCTCTGGCTGAGGAGGGAGTTATTTTCGACAGCGCCTACTGCAATAATCCGCTCTGCGCCCCGTCCCGTTTTTCCATGATGTCCGGTCAGCACACATCGCGCATTGGGGCTTATGACAACGGAGCCGAGTTTCCCGGAGACATCCCCACTTTTGCCCACTATCTCCGGGCCAACGGCTACCAGACCTGTTTGTCCGGAAAGATGCACTTTGTTGGTGCAGATCAGTTGCATGGTTTTGAAGAACGTCTGACCACCGACGTCTATCCGGCTGATCACGGATGGACCCCGGATTGGAAGAATCCTGAACATCGCTTTGACTGGTGGTTCCATAACATGTCCAGCGTAACTCAGGCCGGACCCTGCGAACGGACCAATCAGATCGATTTCGATGATGAGACAGAGTTCTACGCAGTACGCAAGATGTATGATATGGCCAGAAGTGATGACACTCGACCCTTTTGCATGGTATGCTCATTTACTGATCCCCACGATCCTTACAATTGCCCCAGGGAGCATTGGGACCGCTACGAGCATGAGGCCGTCAACCTCCCCCGGGTGGGAACCTTACCGGACCAGAAACTTGACCCTCACAGCCGGCGTCTGCGTGCAGCATATCAAGCTGATGTGACCAAAATCACCAATGACGATATCAAAAATGCCAGGCGGGCCTACTACGGGCAGATAAGCTATATTGACGACAAAATAGGGAATCTGCTCAAGGCCCTGGATGACACCGGGATGAAAGAGAACACCATCATCCTGTTCACCGCTGACCACGGCGACATGCTGGGAGAGAAAGGCCTGTGGTACAAAATGTCCTTTTTTGAGGGGTCAGCCCGGGTTCCCCTTCTCGTCCACGCCCCGGAGCGATTTGGGCCCAAACGGATTCAGACGCCGGTGTCTCTGGTCGATCTGCTGCCTACCCTTCTGGATTTAGCAGATGATCAACACCTGAAGGAACCGGCTGATGTTATGGATGGGGAAAGCCTTGTTCCCTTGCTGGAAAATGGTGACACTCAGGCCAGCCGGACGGTTATCTCCGAATTTCTGGGCGAAGGGGCCATTGCTCCCTGCTTTATGGTGCGCAGAGATGAGTATAAATATATCTACAGCCAGCCGGATCCTCCCCAGCTGTACAATTTACAGGAAGATCCGGATGAGATAAACAACCTGGCCGGCAACCCGGAGTACTCCCGGATCCAGGATTCTCTGCACCAGGCGGTCTTGGACCACCAGGATCCTGTAAAGGTCCACCAGGCGGTCCTGGACAGCCAGGACCGGCGGCGGCTGGTATTTCAGGCCCATATGACCGGGAAACATACCCCATGGGACTTTCAGCCCATACATGATGCATCAGTCAAGTACATGCGCAATCATCTGGACTTAAACGATGTGGAAAGCAGGGCCAGGATCGATTCCAAGAAATAGCATACAAATGAGGGCAAAATCCCTTTGCCCTCATTTGAAGTAAGCATTCAGGTCCCCATTTTCAAAGTCCAGGTGATCCTTTCCAGCGAGGCGATGACCAGCCCTTCAGATTACAATTGGTGATGAACCCGTATTGGTACTGACATGAAAAAGAATCAAACAACCAAAATCAGGTCTTCAGCACCTTGCTGGGACTGGACCCCCTGGACGGTAATGAGTAAATCCAGTTTTATATGACATCTCCATTTTCTCTCCTCATCAAGCCGGCCTCAGCTGATTGCAACCTGCAGTGCGAGTATTGCTTCTATTTGCAGAAAAAAGATCTGTATCCTGAGACCGCCCGGCATCGTATGCAGGACGATGTCCTGGAGCAGCTCATGCACAGCTACCTGTCTACCCGCCAACCGGTCTATTCCATGATCTGGCAAGGCGGGGAGCCAACCCTTATGGGTCATGATTTTTTCCGCCGGGTGGTTGGGCTGCAAAAGAGATACGGCCGGCCTGGATCCAGAATAGCCAACAGCGTTCAGACCAACGCTACTCTGATCACTAAAGAGCTGGCGTCTCTTTTCGCAGACTATCGCTTCCTGCTCGGATGCAGCCTGGACGGGCCTGCGGACCTGCACGACCAATATAGAAAGACCCTTGGAGATACGCCATCCCATCACCTTACTCTCCAGGGCATCCAGACCCTGCACCGCCACCAGGTCCCGGTCAATGGTCTGGTCCTGGTCAGCCAGGCCAACGTGCACAGTCCGCAGGAAGTATATGCTCACCTTAAAGCTCAGGGGCTTACCTTTCTCCAGTTCGTGCCCTGTGTGGAGTTTGACGAGCAGGGCCGGCTGCTGCCCTTCAGCATCAGCGGCGAACAGTGGGGCCGGTTCATGCTGGCTGTATTTGAGCGCTGGCTGCCCCGGGATCGGACCCGGATCTCGGTTCGTCTTTTTGAAACCATCTTGTCCAAGCTCGTGCATGGGCAGGCCAGCGACTGCTGCTTCGCACCCCGGTGCAACCATTATTATGTGGTTGAATATAATGGAGATATCTACCCCTGCGATTTCTTTGTTACGCCCCGGTACAAGCTCGGAAACATTATGGACACTTCCTGGTCTGAGGTCCAAGAATCCTCCCTTGCCCGTCATTTCAGTTCTCTGAAGCAGGATTGGAGTCCATCCTGCGAGGTCTGTGAGTTCCAGGAGCTGTGCATGGGAGATTGTCTCAAATTCAGAAAGAACATGCTCCATGGCCCCCAAGAACAAAGCTGGTTATGTTCCGGATGGAAACATTTCTTTTCAGCAACCCTTGAACGGTTCAAGTTGCTCGCCCGCTGCATCCGGGACAATATACCATATCCTGGCTCATACCCCATTGGGCGGGTCTGAACCACAAAACGAGGAGGTTTTTTATGTACCCGAGGAAATCATTCATCACCTTTATCTTTCTTATGGTTTTTTGTTTTCTGGCAATTTCATCAACACACGCAGCCGAAGAAAAGGAAATTAACTTTGGAACAGTTAACTGGCCAGGAGTGACCATAAAGACTGAAGTCACCAAGCAGATCCTTGAGACCCTTGGCTACCAGGTCAATGTCATGGAACTGGACATCGCACCCATTATGCTAGGACTCAACAATGGTGACTTGGACGTCTTTCTTGGGTGCTGGTGGCCGAATCAGAGCACGTATATGGAAAAATACCTGGAGAAGGGCACGATCACAAAGTTGAGCCGAAACCTTGATCAGACCACCTATTGCCATGCCGTACCAGAATATGTATGGGAGGCTGGAGTTCGTTCCCTGGCTGACCTGAACAAATCCGAATTCAGGGATAAGTTCGACTTCAATAACGATGATAAACCCGAGCTCTATGGCATAGAAGCCGGAAATGTGGGGAATAAAATCACTGATGAGGCTATTGCCAACGATACCTACGGGCTCGGCGGATGGGAGCTTGTGCAGTCCAGCGAGGCGGGCATGCTCTCACAGGTCAAAAAGGCTGTTCGGAATAAGGAATGGATTGTGTTTCAGGGGTGGGAGCCACACTGGATGGTCATTGAATGGGACCTCAAGTTCCTGGAAGATCCAGAAGAAATCTGGCCCGACCAAGGACGCAAAACCGAGGTCTGGACCGTCATTCGCACCGGATTTGAAGAGGAAAATCCGAATGTGGTCAAGCTGTTGGATCAAATTAAGGTAAAGCCCGAGTGGCAAAGCAAGTGGATCTATGACTTTTCCTATGCCAAGGAAAATCAGGAAGTCGTGGCCAGCAAATGGATTCAAGATCACATGGAAGAAATTGCCAAGTGGGTTGACGGGGTGCACTCATTGTCCGGTGAACCAGCCGAAGATGTACTCCGGGCAAAATTCGAATGAAGAGCTTCTGCTCAGCTCACAAGAAAAAAGACCGCCTGGCCAGGCGGTCTTTTTTCTTCATCAATTGGGTCAGAAAACAACAACCAGCCTAAAGTCAGCCTTGCAGCCCAGGTTGATCCAAATTCCGTACCAGGGGCGCATCTCCAGTCCATCCTTTCTGAGCTGCCAGCCGGGCTATGGCTCTCTTCTGACCGTCGCCACCCTTTCCATCCCTGAAC
>JBNJII010000129.1:0-5489 GCA_051749205.1 Thermodesulfobacteriota bacterium
TGAATGGCCTTTGAATAAGATCATAGCGACCTGGAAGACGTATACCGGGAAGAGGATTCGGGGGTGGAAGCAAAGAATAGATGCGGAAGAACTGAAGAATTGCCAGGACAGCGCCTGGCGGTCCCGGAAGGGCCAGGACGGCGCCTGGCGGTCCCGGAAGGGCCAGGACGGCGCCTGGCGGTCCCGGAAGGGCCAGGACGGCGCCTGGCGGTCCCGGGATGAAAGAAGCTCTTGGGCTTAATGCTTCGTTATGTTCATGATGAGGCCAGAGGTGTGCCCACAGCAGCACCTTGTGATATGCTTACTAAGCTAGAATGCGGCAGGATTAATGATTCAGCTATTTGAAAAATGTGGTGCCCGGGGCGGGAATCGAACCCGCACGGTGCATCGCACCAAGGGATTTTAAGTCCCTTACGTCTACCAATTCCGCCACCCGGGCAAGCCTTATGAATTTAGTCCGAGATGGGCTGGTTCGTCAACCTGCGGCTGGAGGCAGCAGATTGTGAACAGCGGAATACGCAGAATGCACAAAACCTTTGAACCAAAGGCTGAAGCAGCCCTTCTGGCCAAGCGGCGCGCTTCCTGCTAAGCTGTGCCCCATGGCACATTCACAGCGTCCCAGATGCCTCGTACTCGGCCTGGATGGTCTGCCCTTTTCTGTGGCCCAGAGTCTTGGTGCCTCAGGAAAGTTTCCCAACCTGGCCCGGCTGAGCCCTGCCCCTCAGGCCCGGCCCATCCAGGCCGAGCTGCCTGAGCTCTCGCCGGTCAACTGGACCTCCTTTTTTACCGCCTCAGGTCCGGAGGCTCACGGCGTTTTTGGATTCACGGCCATTGATCCTGCCACATACCAGATGCGTATCACCGATTTCACCCATGTCCAGACCCCAACGATTTTCGACCGCCTGGGGCAAAAAGGCCTGATGAGCAAGGTGATCAACCTGCCCAACACCTATCCGGCCCAGGCCCTGCGAGGTATGCTCATTTCCGGGTTCGTGGCCCCGGAGCTGGAAAATGCCGTCTATCCCCGCGTCCTGGCCGGAATGCTGGCTTCCAAGGGCTACAAGCTGGAGGCGGATACAGAGCGGGGAAGCACCAATTATGACTTCCTGCTGACCGAGCTTGGAGCCACCCTGGACTCCAGACGCATGGCCCTGGATATGCTCTGGCCGGATCTGGCCTGGGATTTGTTCGTGCTTGTGCTCACCGAGACCGACCGCTTGGGGCATTTTCTGTTTCCGGCCATGGTGGATGCGGGTGATCCCTGGCACGGTCCGGTCATGGATCTCTTGCGCAAGTGGGACCTTCTCATCGGCGAGGTCCTGGACCGATATGAGGCCCTGCCTGAGCCCAAGCGCCTCTTGGCCCTGGCTGATCACGGATTTACGGCCCTGGACACTGAGGTGGACATCAATGTCTGGCTGCAGAGCATGGGCTGGCTGCACCTGGCCCGCAGACCGGAGCATGAGCTGGACGCGGCCTGCATAGCTGAAGAAAGCACAGCCCTTGCCCTGGATCCGGGCCGGATCTATATCCACGACCAGGCTCGGTTCAGCCGGGGAAAGGTACCTCCGGCCCAGGTAAACATTCTGCGGGAGGAGATCCGGACCGGGCTCCTGGAACTCACCCGGCAGGGGCGGCCGGTCATGGCCGAAGTGCATCGGGGAGAAGAGCTCTATCCCGGCTGTGAGCTGGTTATGGTTCCGGATCTGGTCTGTACTCCTCACCCTGGTTATGATCTCAAGGCCAAGTTCGACCGGACCGAGCTCTTCGGATTTTTCGGCCGCCGGGGAATGCATACCGCTGAGGATGTCTTCTGCTTTGATTCGCAGGAATCACGGATAGAACAAGTCCAGGACGTGGGGAAAGAAGTCCTGGAATTTTTGGAGACCCCGCAGTGGGTTATGCTTTAAGGGGAGATTGTAAAATGATGTTCGAAAGAATCTCTTTTGATGCAAGGATAAAGGTATTGGATCTTTATCCATACCTGGATTTGGAAGATAATGATGAATCTCTTAAGTATGCTGCATAGAGAGTTGAACAATTTGATTTTCCTCTAGAAAGAGAGACTGCATGAAGATCTTGCTCGACATGAATCTTTCCCCTCAGTGGGGGTAGAAGTTCTGAAGAGGGCAGGTTGGGATACAATTCATTTGCAGATGTGACTTTTTTGCTGTGAACGTTTTATGGTTGCCTATGGTTGAGGATATAAAAAAACCAATCAAAGAGCTCATCCACCGAAAGCATCCGCACATAGCCCTGGCCTACCTTTTCGGCTCGCGGGTGGACGGGGATATTGGGCCGCTCAGCGATTATGATTTCGGAATTCTTCTGGACCGGGATGCGGACAAGGCAGCTGTGCGCTCCAGCCTGGCCTCGGATCTGTCCAATCTCTTGCGATCACCCCGGATCGATGTCCTGCTTTTGGGTGAAGCCCCAATCGAGCTGTCTTTTGCGGTTATTTCCCAGGGAGAAATCCTGTATGAACGAAATATTGCCGCCAGGGTCGATTTTGAGGCCAAGGTCATGGGGCTGTATTTCGACTATCTGCCTTTTTTGAGAATGAGCAGGGATGACATCCTCAAGGAGGACCCCTATGCAGCCAGAGTTTTGCGGTATCGAGAAGCGCTTGGACGAACTCAGGGAACGCTTGAGCAAATTAGAACCGCTGAGACAAAAAATAAGGCCTGATTTTGATGACGATCCTTATTTGCGGGACATTGTGGAGCGGAATCTGGAAGTGGCTGCCCAGTGCTGCATAGATATCTGCCACCGTATTGTTGCTCTGGAGAAGGCCCGGAAGCCGACCGATGCCCATGAGGCCATACTGCGCATGGGTGAGTTAGGTGTTCTGGAGACTCGGTTCGCGCAGCGTTTTGCTCCAATCTCCGGGTTCCGGAACATCCTGGTGCATGAATATATAGGATTGAACTGGGACGAGATATATTCGAATCTTCAACGGCTAGAGGAACTTCGGGAATTTGCAGAGGCGGTGGGCCTTTGGATGAGGCAAAGGCAATGAAGCGAATGCGTATGGCAGAAATTTCACGGGGTAAACTGATCTTCGCTGATGAAGCAACAGGATCAGCGATTCAAGGCTTCTTTCTCCGTCATTGCCCAAAGCACAGGCCCGATGAAAAGACCTCTGGATTCCCGCCTGCGCGAAAATGGCTGAAAAGAAGGGTTGAGCCAAGATTTATGGCTATGGGAAAAACATGGAATTGTCTGTTCCATCCTTGATCAATCCGGCAAATTTTTCCCCTTTTTGCACGCTTTGGGGTAAAAATATATTTCAGATTTGCCGGAGGCAAAGCTGAACGCAGAACGAATAACGAATAACCAAGGGCTGACACCCATGCATCTCGATCTGGAAAATAATCTCAATCCGGCCCAGCTGGAGGCGGTCACCCATACCCAGGGGCCGCTTCTGGTCATAGCCGGGGCGGGCAGCGGCAAGACCCGGACCGTGGTCTACCGCCTGGCCCATTTAGTAGGCCAGGGCGAGCCGCCGGAATCCATCCTTTTGCTCACCTTCACCCGCAAGGCGGCCCAGGAGATGCTCAACCGGGCCAGCCATCTCCTGGGCCAGGGTCTGCACGGAGTCAGCGGTGGCACCTTTCACTCCTTTGCCTATTCCGTCCTTCGCCGCTACGGCCAGGCCCTGGGTCTGCGTCCGGATCTGACCATCCTGGACCGGGGGGACGCCGAAGACATCCTGGCTCAGGTCCGGGAAACCAAAGGCCTGGCCAAGGGGGATCGTTCCTTTCCCAAAAAGGGCACGGTCATGTCCCTGATCAGCAAGAGCCGGAACAAGGAGCTGGATCTGGAGCAGATCGTCCAGAAAGACTCCAGCCATTTTCTGCCCTATGTTGAGGACTTGAAAGCCATGGAGCAGGGCTATCACCAGTTCAAGCTGGACTACGGCCTTCTGGATTACGACGATCTGTTGTTTCTGCTCGAGCGCCTGCTCAATGAGCGCAGCGACCTGCGCGACTTCCTGGCAAAGCGCTACGGCCATATCATGGTCGACGAGTATCAGGACACCAATCTGGTCCAGGGCCGGCTGGTCAAGCTTTTGGCCGGAGAGGAGGGCAACGTCATGGCTGTAGGGGACGACGCCCAATCCATCTACTCCTTCCGGGGGGCCACGGTGAGCAATATCCTGGAGTTCACCCGCAGCTTTCCTCAGACCCGGGTGGTCAAGCTGGAGCAGAACTACCGCTCCACCCAGCCCATACTCTCGTTGAGCAATCAGATCCTGGCCGGGGCCCGGGAGAAGTACGACAAGCGGCTCTTTTCCCTGCACGAAGAAGGCCTTTTGCCCCAGCTGCTGCGGCCGCTGAGCGATCAGTCCCAGGCCGCGGTGGTCATGAACACCATCATGGACCTCTTTCGAACCTACGATCTTGGGGACATCGCGGTCCTGTTTCGGGCCGGGTTCCAGTCCTATCCCCTGGAGCTGGCCCTGGCCAAAAGCGGCCTGGATTTTCAGAAGTTCGGAGGGATGCGCTTTACCGAGGCCGCGCACATCAAGGACGTTGTGGCCCACCTGCGCCTGGCGGCCAATCCAACCGACCTTCCGGCCTGGCAGCGGGCCATGGGCTTGGTCTCCGGGGTGGGGCCCAAGACCTGTCAGCGGCTCTATGACCATCTGGTCAAGCAGGATTTCAAGGCCTTGAAAAAGGCCTGCGGGTCCAAGCCCGGACTGCAGGAGGCCCTGGATATGGTCAACTGGCTGCGCGAGCACCGCTTGGATCCGCCCCAGGATATTGTGGATACTATCCGACAATACTATGCACCCAAGCTCAAGGAGCGCTATCCCGACGACTACCCCCGCCGGGAAAACGGATTGGAGCAGCTGTCCCAGATCGCCTCCGGATACTCGGATCTGGAGCTCTTTCTCTCTGATCTAAGCCTGGAGAATCCGGAGCAGCTGGGCCGCAGGGAGGCCAAGGAGAACGCTTTGACCCTGTCCACCGTGCACTCGGCCAAGGGTCTGGAGTGGAGCGCGGTGATTGTTATCGATCTGGTGGAGGACCGCTTTCCTTCCAAGCACGCCCTGATGGACATGGAGGGCATGGAGGAGGAACGCCGTCTTTTCTATGTGGCCTGCACCCGGGCCAAGGAGTACCTGGGTCTGTCCATGCCTGAATCCCTGTACAACCGTTTTCAGGGCCGCAGTGAACCGGCCCGGCCCAGCCCGTTTGTTCAGGAGTTCACCGCCGGCTCCTATGAGGAGCTCCGGGAGAACTACACCGGAGGCATGATCCGGCCCCAGGAGAAAAAGCAAAAATCCGCACCGGCCGCAGAAGACAGCGAGCCCAGACCGGTTTCCGGGCACTGCAGGCACAAGGTCTTCGGCCAGGGCAAGGTATTGAGCTTTATCCCCCCCAATAAATATAAGGTCAACTTTCCAGGCTTTGGACTCAAGGTCATCATCGGGGACTATCTGCAGTTTGAGGAGGCGGGGTAGCGGTACGTGGAGAAGACAC
>JBNJII010000130.1:0-5438 GCA_051749205.1 Thermodesulfobacteriota bacterium
CGCCGAACACAGGAAAAGAGGGCTGCAGAGAGGATGAAAGAGAAGGAACTTTGATTTTTGAAAGGCGATCATCAAAGAGGATACGGTCAGGGCAGGTGTTGAGCGAAAAGAAAAGTCAAGAGTGCATGTCCCCAATCTCCTTCCTTTGTTCAGTGTAGAATAGGTGATGCTGCACACCGTCCCGGCTAAATTTGAAGGTTTTGCCTTGGTTTTCCGGCTTGGCATGTTCCCTGCCAATGAGGGTGGATATCGGGTACTGATCCTCTCCATCGAACAGGGTCATATGAACTGCATAGGCCTCCCAGCCAGCCCCGGCTAAAGAGGTAAGCACTGAACGTATCTGACATGCTGCCCTACCCCGGTGATCCAGGCAGCACATGGGGGAGAGCCACATTACTTTTTTGGGTTGCATATATCCTCGAATGTTCTTTATATTGACAATGTACCTTATATGGTACATCATTTATCTATGCCAAGACAAAAGGTTCTCACTGCCAGGTTCTATGCCACTGCTTCCGGCATAATGCCGCTGAGGGGCTGGCTGCTGTCCTTGAGCAAACAGGACAGGATAGAAATCGGCTCGGACATAGCCAATATCGAATATAACTGGCCTGTTGGGCCTCCACGGTGCAAGCCTTTAGAAAATGGTATATTCGAAGTAAGAAGCCGTATTTCCAGTGGCAGAACAGCCAGGGTGCTTTTCTTTATACAGGATGACGAGTTGTTTTTGCTGCACGGCTTCATCAAGAAAACCCAAAAGCCCCCCAGACAAGAGCTGGAGTTGGCTAAAAAACGAAAAAAAGAAATGGAGGACTCCTAAATGACTGCTTCAAAACATATAGGCCAAACTTTTGATCAATTTTTGCAAGAAGACGGAATATATGAAGAAGTTCAACTCATGGCTCTGAGAAAGACCATCTCCCATCAGATCAAAATGCTCATGCAACAGGAAAACATGAAGAAATCAGAGCTGGCCCGGAAAATGGGCACGAGCAGATCCAGCCTGGAACGTTTGCTAAGCGATGAATCCTCCAACATCACTCTAAATACTATCAACAAGGCAGCGCTTGTTCTGGGCAAAAGAGTGGATATCTCCCTAGTTGACCTCACGCCTCAGGAAGAAAACTTTACTGAGCGCTAAGCATCAAGCCTGCGTACCGATTCCCAAAATTGTCAAATCGTATTTGTCCCTTATGTTGCGATGACCTCGGCCGGTGTCAGTCTCGCAGGGCTGAAGCTGCACCGTATATTCTTCTCTGCATCGGCCTCTGCCCAACCCCGAACCGAAGCGGAACTAGCCGCAGTCTGAGGGCCGCAGCGGCCCGAGTCTGTGGCCAGTGGAGCGGGAACCAGGCACTGGCTGCTCAAAGGCCTCCTTTTTGGGACGGTGGGTCGGGAACAGATTGTTTGACCAGGTTTACTCAGGCGGAGGGGCACAGGTCGGTGAATATTATGATACGTACCTTGCGCGACCGGTGCCGGCCGCCTGGATGAACCAGCACCTTATCTGTCCCTGCTGGCCTATGAACTACCCCATCTCAAGCGAAGCGACACGCGGTCCGGGTCCGGCTGCGGTCCCGGGCCGTGGGGCGCGTAGCGGGAACAAAACCGGATCGATGAATGACCGGTCCGAGGGGCGGATGGGCGGGAGAAGACATGTCGTTGAACAGCAAAGCCGCCGGCCTGGCACCGGTCAAGGGCACAGCAAAAAGTCTTATGATCCCTGCCCGGGGCCAGGGCTGGCTGGCTTTTGCTGCACCTTGTATTCTTTTGTCTTCGACCGATGAACCACCCAGACCAGAGCGAAGGCCTCCGGGGCCTGTTCGCCGTCACCAGCCAGAGTCTCCTGGCCGACTAGCGAACAGGTCCCGGGGGCCGGAGCGGGAATTGGGCTGGGGCTGATTGCTGGGGCATCGGTTGTCCTCCTATTGGTTTGACAACCGATAGTACCCAGGCCCTCATGCTTTTCACGCAGGCTTGCCGAAAAGACACGTTGCAAGGAGGATAAAAAGTTGCTTGATAAGTTTATCTATTATCTAAATATGTTGGATAAGGCTGCCTAAAAGTATAGCTGGGAGGCCTGGGCAGGACACGCCTGGGTCTCTTTATTAAACATAAATGTAATATTGAATAAGTAAGAAAAGTATGCTATAAAATATATCGAAGCTCCATCTAGACGGATAGTGGTAATCCACACGGACATCACCGAGCGCAAGCGGACGGAGAAGCGCCTGGAAGAAGAGTCCAACCTGAAAAATGCCCTGTTGGACAACATACCCCACTGTATTGCTTTAATTTTGAAGAAAGGTACCCGCGAGATTGTAGCTTCCAACAGGGCAGGGCGAGAATTGGGTGCGGTTCCGGGTAAAACATGCTTCCAGACCTGCAACAGTAGACATGCAGGCCCTGTTTCGTGAGGCGGACAACCAAATGTACCGAGAGAAAATCCAGCGCGCGGGAAGCGTTCGAAATGCCATCCTACAGGCCCTTACTGGCTCCATGCGGGCAAGAGACTTCGACACTGAGGGCCATTGCGACCGCCTGCAGAAATTGACGATTTCTTTTGCCCACTCACTTGATTTTGCCCAGGACTTGGTGAATGACATCTCTTTACTGGCCCGCTTCCACGATCTGGGCAAGGTGGGAATCCCGGACCATATCCTGTTCAAACCTGGTCCATTGACAGAAGAAGAGTGGCAGCAAATGCGCCAGCACTGCGAGATAGGCCATCGCATTGCCTCCACGGTGCCAGACCTGGAGCCTATAGCCGACTATATTTTAAAGCATCACGAGTACTGGGACGGAAGTGGATATCCCTTAGGGCTGCAACACGAGGATATTCCTTTGGTTTGTCGCATCTTGGCTATTGTTGATGCCTATGACGTTATGTCCAGCGGCCGGCCCTATCGTCAAGCTTTAACCCGTGAGGAGGCGATTTCTGAACTTAGACGATTTGCCGGGACGCAATTCGACCCTGAGCTGGTGGAGCAGTTTATTCAGATCTTGGAGCAGGATGCTTTATAAAGATGTGGCTTACGGTCATAGTCCATGAACACACCATCTGTAGAATACATCAGATAGATCCAGTCGAAGCACATAACAATAGGCAATTGGGCCATTGCCTTCTTCCGTGTGTTTACTACTTATCAGCCAGCACCGGATAGCACTTCCGCGCATACTCCAATATCCACCCCAAGATGGTCTTCACAATGATCTGTGTGCCAGGGACCTCATCTGAATAAATAAACTTTCTTCACCCCTGCCTTAAGGAGTACCAAAAGTCAATTACCTGACCTAAAGCAGCTCAAAAGAATATAGAAATACGGATTGGCGGGTTCGGTGAGCTGGTGAGGATGGTGCAGGAATGAGGGATTGGAGTGACCAGAAGAAGCCATGCAGCTTGGCAAAGGGGGCAAACAGGCAGAACACCAGCCACCCCCTTCCCTGAACATCTACGCAGTCTTCCGCCGCTTCCACAGCTGCATCTCCTGCATCTTCTGCTTGCGCTGCCTGGCCAGCTCCTTGGTGACCAAAGATTGATTCTTCTTGAAGCCCCACTTCTCCTTGTACTCTTCAGGAGTCAGGCCGTGCTGGGCCAGGTGCTTCTTGGTCAGGACCTTGAACTTCTTCCCGCACTCCAGGCAGACCACAGCCTTTTCCCGAATGGACTTCTTGGGATCCACCGCCGGCTCCTGGGGCTTTTGCTCTTCAGCTTGGGCACCATTTCCATCGACAATGCCTTTGAGCTGCTGGGACAGGCTCTGGACCATGGAGGTGATCTCCTCCTCGGTCATATTCCGGACGCTGGCCTGGGCCTTGACGATATCCAGGGCTTGTTGGACGTATTCTTCCATGATTCATCTCCTTGCGTTTGGACATTTGTTCTATGATGCATTCATTGAATAAAACTGTAACTGCATTGAAGTAAATGTCAAGCTTTACATAGGAGATAAATGGATTGGATTGAATATAAATTTTAGGGCAATACATATTTCTTGTTTTTGATCACAATCTTGCCCTGAGCCAGCAATTTGTTCACCGATGGCCGCAGCTCCCTGGTGGGCGCGTCGAGCTGCATGCGCAACAGCTTGTCGTAGACTTGGACCACCTTGAAGGCCTGCTGCCGTCTCTTGGCTGAAAGATCATTGAGGCCATACAAGTGGATCTTTCCATTTGGGGCCAGCTTGACCTGGAGCCGGAGTTGTACTTCCAGGAAGCGCAGGGGATCGAAGATTGGAGTGTGCATGCGGTCAGAAAAAAGATGAAATCTGGCTTAAAAACATTTTATTGCGCCATTAAGTGTTTTCATCATCCTGCACTTCTTTGACCGTGGGAACCAGCTTCTCCCCCACCTCATCCCAGAGAAAGCCCACTGGAGTGGGTGGTACCCAGCGCAGGACCGGCAGCCTCTTTTCCGGGTCCCGGCGTGGTCCGGTCCAATAGGTGTGCCGGTGTGCCCGGCGAATGTAAGGAGCAGGTGAGGATCTGTCGTCGTCATATCCTTGGCCCTGGCCGATCTCCCTGACCTGGTGCAGATACTTGCTTACCCGGTAACCGACATCCACCTGACCAGGCGCCTGGGCGGGAAAATGGCGCAGACCTTTCTTGGTCTTTTTCGGCTTGAAATTTCGCCGGCAACGAAAACAGCGACCCAGATTGGTTTTGGGATGACAGGCGGTATTGATCGTAACAATCAGGAATTTCAATTATTTTTACGGATTTGGCGTCCATCTTTGCAATCTGCCTGGAAATGGCCGCCATGGTCTGGCTATGAACGAAATGGTCGCTCCATCCTTGAGCAAGGCCAGAATATTGGTCACGGCCGAGGCTGGAATCTTGGTCTTATCAGCCACAAGAGCAGTCAGTTCATCCTTGAAATGGCCTCCTTTGAATATGTTAGTACTACAACGTAACTTTCAGTCGCACCTCCGTCATTCCGGCGAAAGGTCGTCCTCCTGGACTCGATCCAGGACCGGAATCTAGGCAAAGAACTGGATCCTGAATCAAGCCCCTGTCCTGGACATGATCCAGGATTCAGGATGACGGTAAGAGGGCTGGGCCCAGATAATGAAAGCCTTTTTAGGAACCCAAACTATGTGCTATTTACAATCCCATACACTCAGCGCTAAACTCTTTTTGATTAGCACTACAGCGAAAGATAGGAGCCACATGCCTTTTCCGTCATTGCCCGGCCCCGATTTCAGAACACATCGCAATCTCACTCCCCGGGCAATCTAGGGGAAAGCCTTGATATCTGAGATCGCTTTATTCTATGGCGGGATGCCAGGATTCCCGCCTGCGCGGGAATGACGGAAAAGAACTGAAGTTTCGCTGTAGTGTTAGAAGCTCCTTTCATAAATTTTGGTCGCGGATTTAGCCCCCGACCATTGTATGAAAGGAGCTTCTTTTTATAAATACTACAGCATGGCTTTTTGTGC
>JBNJII010000131.1:0-5419 GCA_051749205.1 Thermodesulfobacteriota bacterium
TCTTCACTTGGCGTAGTTGGTGGATGAGTCCAGCCGCTTCATGGAGTACACCCCCTCTACCCCGCCTACAGGCGTAAATTTTCGCTCATCCTTGGACCGCAGCAGATGCTTGACCTGATCGAAGACCTCGCCCACGAACTCCTTGGAGCCGATGATTCCAGCGTCGGTGAAGTAACGGGTTCGGTACATGAACCGATCAACCCGCCGGACCTTATATTTCTTCTTTCTTTCTTTGTCCACGATGTTCTGGTCGATCACAGCCCCTTTGCCGGCGTCTACAGCGCCGGTTTCGTAGACAAACTCCCGGTATTTGCGGACAGAAAAGTCAAGAGTGGATGTCCACAATCTCTTCCCTCTGATGGGTTATTGGTGGGTCTTCATCTTCAAAGCCAGGTTTCTGACCACGGTACGGCACCAGGTATCCCGGCCACCCATGGTTGGTATCTTCTATTTATTTAATACATTCGCCAGGTGGGCATAGCTGACATCAGGATTCTTCTCCCTTTCATGCATAATCCACTGCATGACCGCCATCCTGTCCGGCTTGCCATTTTTAATGCTATTTCTGACAAATTCAATGTCTGCATATGAATAGTCGCCAGGGTCCACAGTAAGTTCATTGTTCGTTATTACTTTATTTACCTGCATTTGCTCCAGGTCCAGACGATTCATCTCGATTGGCTCCACTGTCTCTGTGCCCAGATCATTTTCCAACTCCCTCAATCGAACGTCCAGGGCAGCGATATGATCCTGCATTTCAGAAATAGCTTTGTATGATTGCACCAGGGAGCCGTTTATCTCTGCCACCAGCTGAAGGAGAGATTCCTCGTAATAACGGCAAACCAGCAACTGTGGCTCAGTATCGTGCAAAGTCCCGACGCTAGCGCGTCCAACCATCAGGCTCTCGACAGCGGTTTCCGTCACGACACGCATGACATCCACCGGATCCGCGCCATCTTTGAACTCACACAATAGCCGGCTGATCTGCAACAATGCTTGCCGTTTACGATGGAAGCGTTCCTCCATCGAGTTCTTCCTTGCCATCTTACCGTTCATTCTTCAGGACGCAGTTAATCAATGCGATGAGCTTAACGAGATACGCATAACGCCCGTATTCACGCGCCAGCTTTGCTGGTCGCGTACAATTTATTGTTAGCGCTCTGACACCGGCTCCGTACCATTTTTTAGGCATTGACCTCTGAACCCAGCAATTCAATGGACCAGCCCGGCCAGGCCGTTACATAAGCTTATCGGACTGGCCGGGGGAAGTCGCAACAGGCTAATACTCATAGCCCTCATTGCAACAGCACTACCCGGCCTGCTCCTTAAACACCGCAGCAATTTCCTCCGCCGGCACCGGCCGGGCAAAGAAAAACCCCTGTCCATAGTCACAGCCCATATCACAAAGTTTTTGTCTCTGCTCCTCCCGCTCCACGCCTTCGGCCAGGGCTTCCTTGCCCAGATTGTGAGCCATGGCAATGATCGTCTGCACCAGTGTAACGGAATCCGCGCTTTCCGGCAGACCTTCAACAAATTCCTTATCTATTTTAATCTCATTAATTGGCAGCTGGTGCAAATAACTCAAGCAGGAATAGCCCTTACCGAAATCATCCAAGGCCACCCGAACACCCCAGCTGTAAAGTGTTTGCAGGATCTTCGAGGCCATTCCCACATTCTGCATAAGCTCTGTTTCAGTGATCTCCACACCCAGAGCTTCGGCAGGCAGACGGTTCTCTTTAAGGGCCTGCCCAATCACCCAGATGGTTGCGTCATTATAGAGATCCCGGGCCGAGAGGTTGACCGAGACCCTGACCCGAAAACCCTTCTCCCGCCAAAACCTCAGCTGCTGACAGACCCTGCGGATGACCCAAGCATCCACTGAGCCGATCATTCCGGTGCGCTCCAACACCGGTATGAACTCTGCGGGCGAGACAAGGCCCCTTTCCGGATGGTGCCAGCGCAATAAGGCCTCCAGGCCAACGACGCCACCGCTGCGTACATCGATCTGCGACTGATAGAAGACCTGGAACTGCTCGTTCATCAGGGCCTGCTTCAGATCCTGCTCCAGATGGAACTCCTGGGAGATCCAGTCCTCCTGTCCCGCAAATTCCTGAATCCTGTCCACGCTTTTCTTGGCTGCGCTCATGGCCATATCCGCCTGCTTCATCAGCGTGTCCGGCTCCACGAACCTGGAGGGGAACAGGGTGAATCCGATACTGGCTTCCGGATAGATTCGCCTATGGGACAGCTCGAGCTCTTCACCTATTCGCTCCAGAATACGCTGCCCCAGGCTGCGGGCGCTCTCACCGGAATTTATCCCATCGGCCAGGACCATGAACTCACCGCCAGCAACCCTGGCGACTGAATCCTTTTCGCGGAGCGAGCTCCAGATGCGCCGCCCCACTTCCCTTATAAGCTCGTCTCCCGCCTCCTGTCCCAGAGTGTCGTTCACGAACCTGAGCCTGCGGATATCAACCAGGAGCACAGCCCCACACTCGCCGAAGCGCTCGGACCTGGATACGGCCTGCCTCAGGCGCTCGTGAAGCAGTCTCCTGTTGGGCAGCCCGGTCAGCTCGTCGAAATAAGCCAAACTGTAGACCTTTTGCTCGGCACGCTTGCGCTCGGAGATATCCTGGAACATCACCATATGCGAGGCCTGGTCCGAAGAGTAGTGGGACAGCCTCCCCATATTGACGAGGACATGTATATAGGCCCCGGGCTTTGTACGATATCTCCTTTCCATATTCACCGTTTCCCCGGCCAGCATCCGCTCTGCGTTCCTTTGAGGTGAAATCCTCTTCAGATCGTCTGGGTGAATAAGCTCCTGGGCGGCCATGCCCAAGAGCTCGTCCCTGGAGTAACCCAGAATATCCAGGGCCTTTTGATTGGCCTCGAGAATCCGATGCTCCGAACTGGAAATAAGAATGCCAATCGCCGCCTGCTCGAACAGCTGCCGGAAAAGTTCCTCACTCTTGCGCAGATCCTCCTTTATATCGCTCAGTTGTCGGTAATTCTCCTCCAGCTGCAGATTCGAGGCCTGCAGCTCGCTTGCAAAAAACTGGTAGCGCCGACCCCTATGACCCGTGGTCAGGACCAGGGCAGAGGAAAGCAGGGAGAACGCGGCGATCGCCCCGAAGGCAAGCGGTGCCTGCCAATACGGCTGCGCCGCGAGGAAAGCAGGGGCCGGACGTGCAACAAGGGTCCACCGGCTGCCTGGAACCTCCAGTTCCAGACGCTCTTCCAGCTCCACCGTTTCATCAAGCTTGTTCCTGCGGATGTGCTTTGCCTGATCAGGATTTCCTGATTCGTTAAAAGCCAGGAGCTGCCCCCTGTCTGGTCCGCTCTCGTCCAGGACCAACAGGTCCAGGTTCAGTCGAGGATGGCCGCTCAGGGCGGATTCCAGCAGCTCACCTGCATGAAAGACGCTGAAGGCATAGCCAAGCAGAGAATCTTCTTTGTCGCTCTTCGCATGGACCGGAGAAAGGAGGAAAACGTCGCCCAGATCCAAAAACCCAGGTATTAGTCCAGAGGCGGGTGAAACCATCATTTTGCCGCTGCTGCGCGCCCGTTGCAGGGAGGCACGCAGCCTCGGTTGGGAGGCCAGATCCAGACCCAGCAAAGCCTTGTTATCCTCGCGAGGCCTCAGGTAGTAGACCGGAAAATACCGCTCGCGCCGGCTGGCAGGAACCCCCTGGCCATCCTCCCCGAATTCTGTGATGGAAAATCCGGATATTCCAGCCTGTCGAGCCCGCACCTCGTATGCTTCCAGCTGCTCCCTCGGCACCAGAGGGGCCCAGGCCACCATTCGGAATGCGCGATGCCGGCTGAGGGGTGCCCTGGCAAACTCCCGGAATTCCGAGCGAGTTACCTCCCGTGAGGCATCGAAGAGGGAGATTATGGAGCGCACCGCTTCCAGGTAATGGTCCAACTCCCTTTGCAGATGCTGCTGGCAAATGCGAGCTCGCCTATCGAGCTTTGCCTCCAGGCTCGATCGCTGCCAGCCCCGAACCTGCTGATGCGCTAACACGGCGATCGCCAGGCCCGTTGCCAGAATGAGCACCGCATAGAAGCGATAGCCGCCCAGGCTCAACCAATCAGGCTCGGACTGAACATCCCTGTTCTTTTGCCACACCGCAACAGCTCCTTTTCCGTTCAGATAGCATATAATTTTTCTTTTCTTGTTTCTGGAGTTCAATTAAAAGTCAAGTTTCCGCCTCAATCCAGGAACAAGGGCAAGAACAAAGCGTCAAAAAACTGGACCTTACTCACCTTGTAAGTTATAGTACACACTGAGTTTGTCAACTTATATTTACAGGAGGTCAGCCATGACAGATACCCAGACCGAAGAACTCAGCCTTCGCGAAATGCTGGCCAAGGCCGGGATAACTCAAAAGAAGATCGCTGAAAAAGCCAAAGTCTCCCCGGCCGCCGTCTCCCTCATTGTGGCCGGAAAGTCGAAGTCCAAGCGAATAGAGGACATCATCCGGGCAGAGGTGGAAAAGGCCCTGGCCAACCAAGAACAAGTAGCATAGATCGTTTGCTGCCCCAGACAAGCCAGGCAAAATAAATCCCGGAGGAGCTGATCTCCGGGATTCTGACCACGTCCTTTGCCTCTCTGAGATCAAAACACCCACCCTACATTCGTTCGAGGCACAGCTGCGCCCACAGCCCACAGTCCCCGCCCCAGGACATCGTTTACTGTATCCATTCACTCACGGCTGGGACAGGAACCAACTATTCATTATGCCTGCGCATAGACCCATGGAATACCTACAGCTGATAATGCGGCGTCTGATCTGCTCAGGGGCCCCAGCGTTTCAGCACAGAACATCGATCTCACAGGCAACGAGCCAGAAGCCTTCACAAGGCTCCTGTTGTATATTCAAAAAGCAGACTTGACATCCTCCACCACTTCCCCTCAATTTCAACCCACCTCACTCACAACCCGGAAACAAAATACCCATGACCTCAACGAAAAGCCCAAACCTCGAATTCCTCCAGGGCCAGATCGAGCGCATAACGTACACCAACGAAGAAAACGGCTACACCGTGGCCAAGGTCAAGGTCCGCGGCCGCCGGGACCTGGTCACGGTCATCGGCCACATGACCTCTCCCTTGCCCGGCCAGGTCCTGAAAATGAAGGGGGAGTGGTCCAACCACCCCAAGTTCGGGGAGCAGTTCAAGGCGGTCTACTGCGAATGCTCCGGGCCACCTCGGCCGGGATACAGAGATATCTGGGATCCGGGCTGATCAAAGATATTCAAGGCCTACGGCAAAGACTCTATCCAGGTGGTGCAGAAAAACCCCTACCGTCTGGCCACAGACATATTCGGCATCGGCTTTGTCACCGCGGACAATATCGCCCGCAAGCTGCAGAAGCTCCTCTCCAGCCCCAAATCCATCCGGAAAGTCGATACAG
>JBNJII010000132.1:0-5248 GCA_051749205.1 Thermodesulfobacteriota bacterium
TAAACACCCGGTTGCCGTTGGTTATGTTTAAAATCGCTTCTTCAGCGCTCATCAGTTTTTGGGGGCAATATTGTTCAAGATCCATGGCAGCTTCCTCATGAGATGGCCGGTGACCTGCGATTATGACCATCCAGGGGCTGAAGATTTTGAAATCGTACTCTATGTATCAGGAATAATTCTTGAATGATATGCCAAGCTTTTTCATTCTGTGCCTGAGTGTGTTGGGATGGATCTCCAGCAATTCGGCCGCTCCATTCGGGCCGTGAATCTTGCCTTGAGTGTATTTGAGGGCTTTTTGGATATGACTGAACATGGCCTGGTCCAGGGATTCTAATCTGTTATTGTTTGATTCCTCCGGGTTGTACGTTTGATTCTCATTGCCGTCAATCAAGGAATAAATTCGCCCATCGTTCTTTATTAATTCCCTCTCGATCATGTTTTCCAGCTCTCGTATATTTCCCGGCCAGTCATAGGCAGTGAGGCTTTCCAGGCATTGTTTTGATACCCGGGGTGACTCTTTGAAGCCCAGCTTTTGACACTTTTTGTCTACAATATGCCTGACCAGAGCTGGTATGTCTTTTTTCCTTTCCTTCAGGGCAGGGATGTGAATGGGAAAAATGTTTAACCGATACCACAGGTCCTGGCGAAACTGGCCGGAATAGACCATGGTCTTCAGATCCCTGTGGGTGGCGGCAATTATACGGATATCTACGGGAATGAACTTTGTGCCCCCTACGCGTTCAACCTCCTTGTGTTGAAGGATGTGCAGGAGCCGAACCTGGGCCTGAAGGGGAAGTTCACCAATCTCATCCAAAAGCACTGTTCCGGTGTGGGCCAGCTCAAAACGCCCCCTTTTAAGGGCGACAGCCCCGGTGAAAGCCCCTTTTTCATGTCCGAAAAGCTCGCTGTCCACGAGGTTTTCAGGTATCGCCCCGCAATTGACCTTGACAAACGGACCTTTTTTCCGGGGTGACAACTGGTGGATGGCCCGGGCTATGACCTCCTTGCCCACTCCGGTTTGTCCGGAAATAAGTACCGTGCTGTCCTTGGACGCCACTTGAGAAACACTGTTCATAACCTCCTTAAGCCCTGACCGGGCCCCAATTATATTGGGGACACTTGGAATATCACGTTCTTGGTCTCTCGCGTCCGGGCGTTTATTATCCTGGCTTTTGGGCTCAATGAGTCTCTGGTAGGTTAAGGCATTTGAAACAGCAACCCGAAAATGGTTTTGGAGCAGGCTGAATATGCGCGCATGGTCGTAACTGAATATGTTGTTGTCCTTGGCTATCATGTCCACAACACCAAGGTGCTGCTTATCGACAAAAATAAACATGGTCATGATCGATGCCCGGACCAGGGACATGGACGAACATAAAAAATGAGCTACAGTATGTGTGTTTGGCCTGTTTATTATCAGTATTCTATCATTTGGGATCTTCTCTTTGGAACAGTTCAGCCGAACCAGTTTACGGACCTCGGAGGACAAAGGGATGAGCTTGTTCATCTGTTGTCCCTTTTGGGTCGTCGCCTGCGCCAATACCCGGAGATAGCCCTCTTCAGGACTATAAACATTGAGCATCATCTCATCAGCCGGGATATACTTGCCCAGGAACTTCATGCTTTCCCATAGCAAGTCTTCAATATTGAGCTGGCCGCAGATGCGCAAGGCGGCTTCCTGGAAAAATGATGAATTTTCCAGCATAAAATGATCCTCCCAGCATTCACGGCCGCCACTCATCGCGGGATAAGACTTCATGCTCCCTCCATGTATGCGCAGTGACTTCTATAGTTCGGTCAGTATTCGATCAGTATGTTGAACCAGGCGATAAAAATACAACATATGATAGCATCTTTTATCAAATATTGTAAATTGCGCAGTGGCGTATAGGCTAAGCTCTTGATTGTATTATAAATACAATGTGGAACAAAAATAGCTACATGGGCCAGAGAGACTCTGTGCCGAGCGATGTCAAAGGCTTGACTGGTGCTGACAAAGGGGTGGATGGAAGTGATTTCCGCAGGCTGGGGTTGTGCATAAAGTTCATTTGAGTATACAATATCTTAAAAAAACACCATAATGACCAATTCGGAGCATAGGATGACTGAGGTTTTGGAAGGTTTCATACCTTATGCGCAGGAAGATGCTGAGAGGTACAATGCCCTTCGCTGGTGGTACGGACTGCCCTTGGGCGATATTCTGGACCGGGCGGCTGACATCCATCCGGACAAGGAGGCCTTTGTGGATCAGAAGAGCAGGCTGACGTATGGCCAGGCCAGGGAAAAGGCTGATCGGATGGCCATTGGTCTGCTTGAGCTGGGAATCAGACCAATGGACAGGGTCATGATCCAGCTTCCCAACTGGAATGAGTTTGTATTCGCCTACTTCGGTCTGCAAAAAATAGGGGCGATTCCGGTGCTGCTGATAGACCGCTATCGCCAATTTGAAATCATTTCCCTGAGCCGATTATCCGGGGCCACAGCCTGGATAGGGCCGGAAAAGTACAAAAAAACAGATTACGTACCCATTATCAACGATGTCCTGACCCAGAATCAGAAAATACAGCACGTGATCACTGTCCGCGGCCGTGGAGAAATTTCGTTAGCTTCGCGCATAGAACAGGTTATGCAGAATTCGGATCTGACAGAGAAAGATCGGGCCAGGCTGGCAAAATGTCGACCAGATCCCATGCAGGTCGCTCATATGGGACCAACCGGCGGGACCACCGGGGCTCCCAAGCTCGTGCCCCGAACACACAACAGTCTGATTACCGGCTTTGATTTTTGCTCCAAGGCCTGGCAGCAGCACAGCGAAGACATAAATCTTCTTCCCGGTCCCATAGGCCATGATCTGACTTACAGCAAAGGCTTTATTGGGGGCATACTCAGTATGGGCAAAATAGTATTCATCGACTCCACAGACAGCAAAGATATGTTTGAGACCATTGAAAAGGAGAAAGTGACCTCCCTGGTCCTGGTCCCTGCACTGGCCCGGCGAATGCTCCAGTTTGATGATATGCACAAATATGATCTCAGTTCCTTAAAAAAAATGCATAGTGCCGGAGGGGCCAGTCATCCGGATCTGGTTCGGGATGTGACCTGCAAGCTCAATATGAAATTCTATAACGGGTATGGTGCAACCGAAGGAATTACAACCATAACCAGGCCTTATGATCAGCTGGAGACTATTTGCAGCACGGTGGGCAGGCCTACGTGTCCCTACGATACGTATAAAGTCATTGACGCTGATGAAAACGAGCTTTTGCCCAACGAGCAGGGCGAGCTGGTGCTCAAAGGGCCAGGGGTGTTTACCGGATATTATCGCAATCCAGAGGAGAATGCCAAGGCTTTCACCAAGGACGGATTCTTTAAGACCGGCGATGTGGCCAGGATTAATGCCCAAGGCTATATAACCATTACTGGCCGGCTGAAAGAGATGATCAACCGGGGCGGAGAAAGTATCAGCGCTCCTGAGATTGAAAGGCTCATCTCTTTGCATCCCCAGGTAGCTGCAGTCGCTGTGGTTCCTATGCCGGATCCCGACCTGGGAGAAAGGGCCTGCGCCTACATTGAACTCAGGCCGGGAGCAAAACTCAGTTTTGAGCAGGTGATCTCATTTTTGAAGTCGCAAAAAGCATCTGTGCTCCAGCTCCCTGAACGCATAGAATTCATTGCCGAGATGCCCTATACCGGAGCACATAAGATGGACAAAAAGGCATTGTTCCAGGATATCAAGGCAAAGCTTAACTCTGAAAGCCCCATAAACCAGGAAGAGTAAGCGTTGAAAAAAAGACAGCAGCAGCCTTGGCCCATTATGGACTCAGCAGGAGGTCAGACCTTGGAGAATTTAGTGGACGAACAAACTTCCCGGGTGATTGACATCTACACTCGCAGTCCTGTTTTTAAAGGGCTCCCGGAATCTGAGCTGCAAAGAATAGCCAGCAAAACTCAATGGAACGAGTATGCCAAAGGGCGAGACATATTTCAGGCCGGAAGTCCGTGCACCTCATTTCTGGTTGTCCTTGAAGGCTTGGTGAAAACATCCGTGAGTTCAATATATGGGACCAAGATTACCTATCTGCTGGCTCGTCAGGGTGAACCCCTCAACCTCATAGGGCCCTTTACTGGCAAGCCCCGCCTCCTTGAAGCCGTGGCTATAAAAACCTCCTGCATAGGTTCCATCCCCAGGGAGGAATTTTTGTCATTTGCCTGGGAGAATCCAGAGCTGATCACCAATATCATAAGTATTCTGGGTTTTGCTATCGACAGTGCCAATAACAGGATCATCGATCTGGTGGAAAAAAAAGTAGATCAACGGCTCTATAAAGTCCTGTATACGTTGTACAGCAAGTTTGGTCCCAGACTTTATTTGACCAGCCAGGAGCTGGCTGACCTGGGCGGGACCACGGTGGAGTCGACGCTGCGATCCATGAAAAAGTTTCGCATGTTGGGTTTGATAAAGACCAGACGGGGGGAGATCGAGATCCTCAAGCCGGAGGAATTGAAAAAATCCGGCCGCGATGTGCTCTGGGTGTGATCCTGGGAGACCTGGTTCTTCCCAAAAGATATACCAGCGGGTGATGAGTTTTGGCTTTTATGATCATGATCATAGAAGAGAAGTCTGCTTGGCGTGTAGTGTGTCTTTACAGTGTAGAGTTGTTGTCTGAATTGGCAAAGAAATCAAGCCATTGGAGCACGCATGTATCCCCAAGCAGACAGATTCTGGAATCCGGTTATGGAAACCCTGCCCAGGGAGAAACTGCAAACCCTGCAGCTAAAAAAGTTCAGGCGTATAATGCAATGGGCCTATGATCATTCCAAGTTCCACCGCAAACTGTATCAAGAGGCAGGCGTCGAACCCAACGATATACGATCCATGCAGGATATTTCCCGGGTCCCGAAGGTGGAAAAGGCCATGATGCGAGATATTCAGGGCAAAGATCCCTTTCCGTACGGGGATATGCTTTGTGTGCACCTGGACCGGGTTACGGCCTACCGGCAGACCAGTGGAACAACAGGACAACCCGTGTATCAGCCCGATACCTGGCAGGATTGGGAGTGGTGGGCAGAGGCCTGGGCCTCAATACTTTATGCCCAGGGATACCGGCCTTGTGACCGGGTTTTTCTTCCGTTCGGCTATAATGTTTTTGTCGCTTTCTGGGCTGGTCATTACGGGGCTGAGAAGCTGGGCTGCGAAGTGGTCCCCGGAGGGGTTTTAAACACTGAGGCCAGGCTGTTGAAAATGAAG
>JBNJII010000133.1:0-5172 GCA_051749205.1 Thermodesulfobacteriota bacterium
GTGCTGAAAAACGCCTTCGGCTTCGGGGGCTGTAATGCATGCATAGTGCTGCAAAAAATCGGATAGAGTGATGCGAGCACCTCAAAATAGACGCGTTTTTGCCATCGGCTACGACATGGTCACCCCTTTGGGCATTGGGCTGGAAGCCACCTGGGAGCAGGCTGTGCAGGGAAAAGGGGGCTTTCGGAAAGTCACCAGATGTGATGTGGATTGTCCCAGCAATATCGTCGGGGAAGTGCCCGGCTGGGATCCTGTAGAGTTGGATTTCGTGACCACCAGGGAGGCGTATAATTGGAATGCCGACTTTGTATTCATGACCATGGAGGTCTGCCGCAGGGCGCTGGCGCGGTCCGGCTTGGAAATTGATGCCCATACAGGGCCCCGGACGGCCATCCTTATCGGTTCAGCCGTTAACGGTGTGGATGCCTTTCGCACAGCCATGACCAACTATCTGCAGCAGGGCCCTTTGCGTATAAGCCCCTACTTGCTGCCCAATCTCTGCGCCAACCTGCCCTCGGGAAAAGCCAGCATGCTTCTGGGCATGACCGGTCCCATATTCTCCCCCCAGGGGGCCTGCGCTTCGGGCAATCATGCCATCGGTCTGGGGGCGCGGATGATCAGGGATGGAGACTGTGATTTTGTCCTGGCCGGGGGAGTCGATAGCTGCATCATGCCGGAGATCATGCATGGATTTGCCAATATGAACGCGACACTTAAGGTCCGGGAGGGGGATCGGGCCTCTCATGATCCCAGTCAGGCCTCCCGGCCTTTCAGCCTGGACCGCAAGGGAATGATTCTTTCCGAAGGATGCGGGGTGGTTGTCCTGGCTTCAGAAGAGGCCTTGGGTACATATGGGATGACCCCCTTGGCCGAGGTGTTGGGAGTGGGCTGGACCTCAGATGCCTATCACTACACGCAACCTCATCCTCCGACCATCATCCGGGCCATGACCATGGCTGTGGAAGATGCAGAGCTTGATATCGGAGATATCCAATACATCAATGCCCATGGGACCTCGACCGTCCGGGGAGACAAGACTGAGATTGCGTGCTTGCGCAGCGTGTTTGGAGACCACCTGCCCACCATCCCCATCTCCTCGAACAAGTCGCAGATGGGCCACACCCTGGGGGCTTCAGCGGCTATTGAAGCGGCCTTGAGTATTGAAGGCATGCACAAGGGCCTTGTCCTGCCGACCATCAACCATATCCCTGATCCGGAGTTTTCAGATGTGGATGTGGTGCCCAACACCGCCCGCAGTCTGCGGTATGAGCTGTTTCTGAGCAATGCCTTTGGATTTGGAGGTACGAATTGCTGTCTTGTTTTCCGGGGGCTTTAATGCCTTATCTCTGAAATACTGTCAGAATTTATTTGAGTTCTCATGAAGCCAACGCCTTTTGTTCCGGAGTTTTTGGAGGGTGAGTCCAGGTTTGTGCGTGAGCGCAATGAGGGCCTGGTCTGGCATGTATGTACCTACCGGACATTGTATGCGGACACGGATCGATCCCAGATCGTGTACCACGCCAATTACCTGCGCTATTTCGAGGTCGGACGGGCCACCTTGATGCGGGATATGGCCTTCCCCTACCAGGAGATTGAAAAAAACGGCTATGTGTATCCGATTATCTCCCTGGCTGTGGATTACTACGCGCCCTTGTACTACGATGACGTGATGTGCATCTATACCCGGCCGGGAGAGCTGGAACGGGTCAAGTTGCGCTTCGAGTATGTCCTGACCAGGCAGGAGGATGGGCGCATTTTGTGTCGGGGCTATACCAAGCATTGCGCCACCAACTCCAAGGGGCATCCTGTGGGCATAGACCGGATGACAAAAGAGCTATGGCACAGTTTCCCCACCTGAGTGAGCAGAGGCATTCCCTGCTTGATATCCGGGTCCAGACCTGTTGGTTCGACCATTGCTTCCAGGGCCGGGCCGTCCTTCCGGCTGTGGAAGCTCTGCAAATCCTGGCTGGATCGGTATTGGCCTGGACACCCCAGGCTCGGGTGTGGGACATGCAGGATGTCAGCTTTGAGAAGTTTTTAGTCCTCCAGCCAGGAATCGAAAGCATTCAGGCCCTGATCAAGATGCATCCATTGGAGCAGGGAGGCATTGTCTGCACTTTACTGAGCAAACAATGGCTGCCAGCCTTGAGTTGCTCCCGCCTGCAGGAGCATGCCCGGGTTACCTTTGATCCACAGATGCAGGCCAGCATACCGGATATCAAAAAGTTTTCCCAGACCAGCCTGGATGATTTCTCCGTGCCTGCCGAGACGGTATACACCGAGCTGGTCCCTTTTTGCCAGGCCTATCACAATATCATAAGCCCTGTGGCCATGGATGGGCAGGCTGCCCGGACGCAGGTGTTCGCTGCAGAGCATGAGACCCAAACCGAGCACTTGGGCTCACCGTTTCCCCTGGATGCGGCCCTGCATGCGGCCTGTGTCTGGGGCCAGCGCTACGTGGGGGTTGTTGGGTTTCCGGTGGGGTTTGGACGCCGGACTGTTTTTTTGCAGACGCACAAGGGGCAGAACTACTCAGCGCGTATGGTCAGCACAAAAAAAGGTTCCAGGGATTTTACAGTGGATATTTTGCTTGAGGATGCCCAGGGCCGACCGGTGGAGGTGCTCACCGATGTTGTGATGCGGGATGTCAGCGGTGGACGGCTCACCCCTCCGGCCTGGATCTGTGCGGCCTAGTGCCTTGTCATCAATCATCTGTCGCAATGCAAGAAACACCCCCCAACCCCCCCTCAAGGGGGGACGAAGAAGAGGGAGCGACAGATGAAGGTTGATTTTTCAATAGGAGCTTGCATCAGACGGAGTGAGCAAGTCCAGTAGGGCTTGGCGGTTGTATTTGCCGGCAGCGGAGGTGGGGATTTTTTCCAGTATGCGCATGCGTCGAGGTCTGGACCACGGCTCAAGGAGTCGGGCCGCTTGGTCCTGAATATATGTACGATCCAACCGGCTCTGGATAAAAGCGCAGATTTCTGTCTGGCGGCTGTTGGATTTTGGCATAGGCACGACAACGGCGTCTTCCACCCCTTCAATGGTCTTGAGCTTGGCCTGGACAAGATCCAGATCCACCCGTTTTCCAGCCACCTTGACAATCCCATCCGCGCGTCCGAGCAGGAAAAATGCGTTGTCTGTGCAGGCTGTGGCCCGATCTCCGGTTTGGAAAAAGCCGTGTGCATCTGTGGCTGCCCAGGGGGGAAGAAACGGGGAACGTACCAGAAGCCGTTGTTCGGGCGGGGAAGCGATTTTCCAGTCCACAGCGGAGAATGCGGTAAAGGCCTGTTCGCCCCGGGATTGACTCCGGATGGCGATACCTCCTGTCTCGGTGGATCCAAAGATTTCTGTCACATGGGTGCGGGTTTGCTGGTAAAAAGAAGCGGCGTCCCGGGCATCCAGAACTCCGGCTGAGGAGAGGGCCATGCGCAGGGAGGGGGAGGTGTCCATGAACTGGCAGGTACGCAATGCTCTGTAGTGCACCGGGATACTGACCAGGATCGAGGGGTGGAAGCCGGCCATGTCGTGGCGAATTTCTTCAGGAAAAGAGCAGATCCGGGGGGTGAGCGAGGCTTTTGCCACCAAGGGAATCAAAACAGTAAACAAAAATCCGTAGATGTGATGGGCTGGGACAGTGGACAGGATGAGGTCTTTGCTGCTGACGGCGAATGCTTGGGCGTGATACAGGGCTTCGGCCAAGAGATTTCGCAGGCTTTTGGACCATTTTTGGGGCGCTCCGGTGCTGCCTCCGGTGTAGAAGGCACACAGCTCCTGGTCGGGGTGGAGCCGCAGGGGATGGTCAAATGCAGCCGGGCAGTTCGCTTCCGGGAGGATAGGCTGCATGGAGGCCGGCAGAGGACGGGCCCGATCGGTGATGACTGTGGGGACTTCCAGGTTGTCCCGGATTTCGGTTAAAAGGGCCTGGGAATCGGTGTGGGGAAGGACAAGGGAAAAACCGCCGGCCAAGGCGGCTAACAAGGCGGCGGCGATGATGGATTTGTCCTCAGTATACAGACATACAGCGGATGGGGATCTGCTGGACAGGGCATCCAGAATGGAGTTGGCCATCCTGTACACATCCAGATAGGAAGTCCGGGAGACAACAAAGCTGTGATCCTTCCCTGGCGGGGTCATGACAGACTGCTGGATGCGGTCGATGATGTCGTATCTGAGCATGGAAGCTCCAGGAAGAGAGTGCCCTCGGATATATTGTCCAAATCGCAGCTTAAGGATTAGAAAGCGTTTGGAAGGCTAGCCTTGGGCCATGCAGGTGTCAAGATTTTGTTTTAGGTAAGAGGGGGCCATGAAAAAGATCCTTGCAGTTTTCTACTCTCAGACCGGTCAGTTGGAAGCGGTTTTGGATTCAGTGCTCAAGCCCCTGGAGCGTGACCCGCAGTTCTCAGTAACCAGACTTTACCTGCAGCCGGTACCAGACTATCCCTTTCCCTGGACGGCCATGCAGTTTTGCGATGCTTTTCCCGAGGCCTTTGCCGAGATCCCCGGTCAGTTGCGGGCCCTGGACACGGCTGACAAGGACTATGACTTGGTTATTTTGGCCTGGACGGTGTGGTTTCTATCCCCCTCAATACCTGTGTCTTCTTTTTTGCAAAGCGATGCCGGCCGGCGGCTTATGCAGGACAGGAAGGTCATTTCCCTGGTTGGATGCCGGAATATGTGGACAGCGGCTTTTGACAAGCTCAAAAAAAGAATTGCTGACAGCGGGGGAAAGTTGGTAGGCAACATAGTCCTCACCGAGCGCACATCCAATCTGCTGGGCATCGTGACCATAGCTGTATGGATGCTGACCGGAAAGAAAGAACGTTTTCTGAGGATCTTTCCCAGACCGGGAATCGATCGACAGGATATACACAACGCTTCCCGCTTTGGGGAATATATCCGCAGGGCATGGTCTGGAAAAGATCTTCAGGTGCAGCAGACGGATCTCCTGGCCCTTGGGGCAGTCTCCGTGGATCCAGCCCTTGTATTTATGGAAAAGAGGGTTTCCGGCATCTTCCGAAAATGGGCGGCATTTATCCGGGCCCGGGGAGGACCGGGATCTCCAGAACGCAGAAAACGGGTCCGGGCCTTTTTGGTCTATCTGCTCACAGCCGTGGTTTTTCTGGCCCCCCTCTCCCAGGTTGCTGCCTGGCTGCGGGGGAAGATAGGCAA
>JBNJII010000134.1:0-5017 GCA_051749205.1 Thermodesulfobacteriota bacterium
TCTCATAGAAATTCCCAACCTCGGGCCCAGGGGCAACCGGTATGTCAGCTATCTGCTGCAGCGTTACCTCCTGGGGATTCGGGATGCAGAAGAACCCATGGCCACACGGGGAGAAAAAGCCTGGTTCATTGTCTATTCCATTGCCGCCTTTTGTTACCGCATGTTCATCTATACAGTCATCGTGCTCTTTGTTGCCACCAAGTTCTTTTTTATAGGCGTTGTTTTTGCCTGCTGGGCCATCTTCACCATGTTCCTGTGGCCGGCCTGCAAGATCCTCCGGTTTCTGTCTTCTTCGCCCAAGGTAAGGCGTCGGCGATTTCGGGTGATCGGTGCCGCGGGGTTCATGACAGCCGCGCTGCTCGCCCTGGTGACCATTGTGCCCGTTCCACTGAGCACGATGGCCGAAGGTGTCATATGGGCTCCGAACAATGCCTTTGTCCGGGCCAGCACAGACGGTTTTGTGGAAAGACTCCTCAGTCCGGCGGGGAGTTGGGTTCAAACCGGTCAAGCCCTTGTGGAGTGTTCGGATCCGCTTCTTCCTGCAGAGATCCGGGTGCTGGAATCCAGGATCCTGGAAATGGAGGCCCTTTACGACTCTCAGATCATCTCGGATCGAGTCAAGGCGGATATGACCCGAAAAGAGATCGAGCACGAGAGCGAAAGGCTCGAAGACGCTCGGGAACGACTTGCAGAGCTGACCATTCGAAGCCCTTCTCCAGGTTTTTGGGTGGCCCCCAAGTCCCAGGATCTTCCCGGCAGGTTTCTGCAGCGTGGCGAGCTGCTGGGCTACGTGCTGTGGCAGGATTCTACCAGCTTGAGGGTGGTGGTCCATCAGGCAGATGCGGACCTCGTCCGCCAGAAAAGGACACGTGCGGTGCATGTTCGCTTTCCTGAAGATCTGACCAGGAAAGTGCCTGCCTTTCTGACCAGAGAGGTGCCGGCAGCAACCGATCAGATACCGGGCCAGGCCCTGACCCGAGAAGGTGGCGGCCGGATTGCTGTTGATCCGCGGGACAGCCTGGGCCTGAAGTCCTTTCAAAAGATGTTTCTCTTTGACATTGAGTTGGCCGAACACGTGGGGTTCCTCAACGTGGGAGGTCGGGTCCATGTGAGGTTCGACCACGGAAAAGAGCCCATTGTCTGGCGCTGGTACCGGCATATTAGACAGATTTTTTTGAGAAGGTTCAATGTTTAAATCTGGGTTTTCATTCATGGCAACTGCTGGACTCTACCCGGAGCGGAAAGAAGCGCAGCAGGGAAAGATGGACCGGTTTGCAGCAGGTGTGGGCGGTGTGTTTGCACCGTGGATCAGACCGGGGCCGGAGAGCTTTTCCTGGATAATCAAAGCGGTTCGCTCCCATGCTCAGTCCGTGGCCACCATGAGTGACGACGAAATCCTGAAACAAAGCCGGACCCTTGGACCGCTCTTGAGAAGGAATGGTTTCGAAAAGGATCTGGTAGGCAAGACCTTTGCACTGGTTCGGGAGGCTGCGGGCCGTACCCTGGGGACGCCCCATTTCGACATCCAGCTTGTGGGAGGACTTGTCCTGCTCAAAGGCATGATAACTGAGATGGAAACCGGGGAGGGGAAAACCCTGACAGCTACCTTGGCCGCCTCTACCCTGGCTCTTGCAGGTGTGCCGGTTCATATCATAACGGTCAACGATTACCTGGTCCAGAGGGATGCTTCATGGATGGAGCCCATCTACCAGGCCATGGGACTCAGGGTCGGGGTTGTTTTTCATGGCATGCAACCGGCTGCTAAACGAAATGCCTACCGGGCAGATATCACCTATTGCACGAACAAGGAAGTATGTTTTGATTATCTGCGGGACAGGATCGTGCTGTGGGATCGGCCAACGCCGATCCGGCTTCGAGTAGAGCGACTGTACGGGAAGGAGTCCAGGGTCAACAGCCTCCTGCTTCGAGGCCTCCATTTCGGGATTGTGGACGAGGCGGACAGTGTGCTCATCGACGAGGCCCGAACGCCTCTGATTATTTCCTCGGAGGGAGAAAGCGCTCATCCTCCGGCCGTTTACCGGCAGGCCATCGAGGTTGCCAAGGGCCTGAGCAGAAGAGAACACTACGCCCTTTGGGAAAGCGAACACCTGGTGGAGCTTACCGCCTTGGGCAAAAGAAGAATCAGGTCCTTTGACTGGGAGGAAACCGGATTTCAGGCCGGCGAGGAACAAAAAGAAGAGCTGATCCGGCAGGCCCTCATGGCCATTAATTTTTTCAAAAAGGACAAGCAGTACTTAATAAAGGATGGCAAAATCCAGATCATTGACGAGTACACCGGCCGGCTCATGGCTGACCGCTCCTGGGAAAGGGGACTTCACCAGCTCATCGAGGCCAAGGAAGAGTGCGAGCTGACGGTTCGCAAGGATACAAAGGCCCGGATCAGCTACCAGCGTTTTTTCCGGCGATACCTCGGTCTGGCTGGCATGACAGGCACGGCCAGAGAGGTAGCCGGTGAACTGTGGTCTATTTACCGGCTTCCCGTGGTAACCATCCCCCCTCACAAGGCCATGAAGCGAAGATATCTGCCTGACAGGGTCTTCAGGCAGGCCGACAGAAAATGGGCAAATGTGGTCAAAACCGTATCTGGTCTGCATGCAAAGGGACGTCCCGTGCTCGTGGGTACGCGATCTGTGGAGGCGTCTGAGCATCTGAGCAGCCTGCTGGAAAAGGCACAACTTCCGCACAGGGTGCTCAATGCCAGACAGGACAAAGAAGAGGCGGGGATTATCTCCGAGGCCGGACTTCCAGGGAAAATCACAGTGGCCACCAATATGGCCGGGCGGGGCACGGATATTCGATTGGGCTCCGGGGTAGCTGGAATGGGAGGACTGTACGTGCTGGCCACGGAGCGCCACGATTCCCGACGTATCGACCGGCAGCTTTTTGGCCGGTGTGGCAGGCAGGGGGATCCGGGAAGCAGTGGAGCTTTAGTGTCCCTGGAGGACGAACTTGTGGCCGCCAATGCCGGAAAACTCCTCCTGTGGACCGCAGCGGGAGCTGTGAGATTGTCGGGGAGGTTCTGGGGACGATGGTTTTGCGCTGTTCTCTTCAGTCGGGCCCAGCGCAGGGCCGAGCGGCTTCATGCCAGGACCCGCCGGGATCTTTTGAAGGTGGATGAACAACTGAGCGAATCCCTGGCCTTTTCCGGGAGAACAGAGTAATTTGGGAGCAATGATTGGTAAGAAGTGAACAACCGGGTCAAGAGGGGACATTCCTAAGGGTATACCTTTGATGTAAGCCCCCGCCGCTGGCGGGCCGGTTATTCGTTATTTGTTATTCGTAAGAAGCCGCCAGTTTGATCCAGAATGAAACTGGCGCGTGGACTGTGGGGCGAAAAATCTTTGGCCCTTTTCGGCCAGTCACGCGTCTGCGCGTGACTGGTGGTCCCGGACGGCCAAAACAGCGACCGGAGTTGAGTCTAGTGCCGGGTCATATGTGCATTGTCCGGTATCGGCACGAAACCTTTTTCCCTCTGATTCCCCTCCTTGCCGCCTGTTTTCCAGGCGGGGAGGTTGGGGCCGGGGGAGGGTTCTTTTTTTGCGATACGTGAGATGTGCTAGTTTTATACCAGCCAGTGGAGCGGGGACTGTGTATGGTTCAAGTGATAAAGTTACATTCAGTGAAGCCGGGTGGGGGAAGAAAGATGTCCAGACAGGCGCGATTGTGTCGACTCCTGGCATGGGGATCGCTCATCTTCCTGTTTTTTGCAGCTCCGACAGCTCACGCTGGTTCGGCTGAGTTCGACGGTCTCATCGAGCCTCGCCTGGTTGTCAATGTGGGGAGCTGCATGCCCGGAGTTCTTGAAAGTGTGACTGTGGAACGGGGGGATATGGTCAAGGAAGGGCAGGTGCTTGCATCGCTTCAATCGGGTGTGGAAAAAGCGACCATGGAGCTTGCGAAAACGCGGGCTGAAATGGAAGCAACGATTCATGCGAAAAATGCCGAGCTTGCATTCGCCTTGAAAACCCAGAATCGCTACAAAAATCTAATTGAAAAAGAAATGATTCCGTATCATGAATGGGACGAAGTGGAGACACAAAGGATTCTTACTGAGTTTAGGCTGGCGGAGGCTATTGAAAACAAGCGCCTTGCGGAGATGGAATACAAGCGGTCTCTGGAAGTATACAAACAAAGGACTATCCGTAGTCCTCTGACCGGGGTTGTGGTGGAGCGTTTTCTTAACCAAGGGGAATACATAGAAGACCAACCTGTCATGACTATTGCTCAGATGGATCCCCTCTATGTTGAAGTGTACATGACTGTGGACAAGCTCAATTCTGTAAAAGTGGACATGGAAGCCATGGTCAGGCCGGAATCTCCGATTGGTGGGCTTTACAAGGCAAAAGTGATTGTAGTGGATCGGGTTGTGCATGCGGCAAGTGGTACCTTCGGCGTGCGACTCGAACTTCCCAACCCGGATTACCAATTACCCCCAGGTCTGAAATGCAAGGTAATTTTTCAGAACTAGCCTGAATTTTCTTGTTTTTTTCGGATGACTCTCCCGTGGGTCTTTTGAACTTAATTCTAAAGCGGTGACAGCGGCCTCCTGGCCGTTGTCACCGAAGACATGAAGGGGGGTGTTTCTCTCCACTGACCTGCTGAGCACAGCACACATTACCACTGTGGGCATGAGGGAATAAACTTATGGCATGTACATCAGCGGTCAACATTCGACGCGAAATAATCGTCCGCCAGAAAATCAGGCATGTTATCAGTTCCAGCAAAACAGGTGCTCAAAACCTGAAATCAGTCCGCCCTGCATCCATTGCGATTTGAACCACTTGGGCAAGGTAAGCGTATAACCGAAGAAGAGTTGACCGTTCCTGATTTGAGGCAATGCATATGTGACCAGGCCGCAGTGCCTTATTCAGCCTGCTGGGGCATGTTCTGCCTTTGTCCTTGCATCATGCCCTGGCCCATGCCCTGATCCTGCATCATACCCTGGCCCATGCCCTGGCCGCCGCGCATCATGCCTTTTCCTTTCATCATCTGACCG
>JBNJII010000135.1:0-4965 GCA_051749205.1 Thermodesulfobacteriota bacterium
CTTTTTGCCCGCTTCCTCGTCCTGCCAGTGCTCCCACAGACCGGCGAAGGCAAAGAGGCCCTCGTCTTTGGGCCGTATGCAGTACGGCTGTTTCTTGGTTCCCTTCTCGCTCCTTTGCCACTCAAAAAAGCAGCTGGCCGGGATCAGGCAGCGGTGCCTCTTGGCCGGTGCCTTGTAGGCCGGCTTGGTGAAGATGGTTTCCGCCCGGGCGTTGATCATCTTGTAGCCCACCTTTTCGTCCTTGGCCCAGTGGGGCACCAAACCCCAGCGCAGCCAGGCTTCCTTGCGAGTTCCCTCCTTGGTCTGGCCCACGGCCAGGATCTCCTGGGAAGGGGCGATGTTGTACCTGGGGGTGAAGGGCAGAGGCTCCTGGAGCTGAAAGTGGTCAGCTACCTGTTTTGGGTTGGCCCAAAGGCCGAATCGTCCGCACATGATTTTGTTTGAAAGGACGTCTGATGATAATCTTCAGTTTTGAATCAATGTCTTAAGAGCAGGACTGATAGCCGGAGTGTTCACTTCGGGTCTGGCCCATTAAGACTTTTCTCCAGCACTGCCAAAAGCTCATTTTTCTCCACCGGCTTGGCAATATAGTCGTCCAAGCCCTGCTCCAAGAGCTTTTCCCTGTCCCCGGCCATGGCGTAGGCAGTCAAGGCGATGATGGGAATGTCCCTAAACCTTTCCTGAGAAGACCTGATCTTCTTCGTGGCCTCCACCCCGTCCAGAACAGGCAATTGAATGTCCATCAGCACGCAGTCAAAATCATGCTGGGCCAACAATTCCAGTGCTTCTTCACCGTTATCAGCCACTGTGACCTGATGGCCGGCATTCTGCATTAACCTCTGTACAAAGAGTTGATTAGATGGCTCATCCTCAGCCAATAAAAGACGCAGGCCCTGTCTCTCAGAGTGTCTAGGCCCCTCATCCACATCATGCTGACCCTGACTATATTCAGCAGGCAATTCCATAGGCAGAACCACCTGCACCGAGGTTCCTTGTTCAGCTTTGCTCTGTATGGACAAACTGCCGCCCATCAGCTCCACCAGCCTGCGGACTATGGACAGCCCCAGGCCGGCGCCCTGATAGCTGCGGGTCAAGGAGCCATCCACCTGCACAAAAGGCTCGAACAGATTCTGCAGCTTGTCCTCTGGAATGCCTATGCCTGTATCTTGTACCTGGAAAAGCACTTGTGGTTTTTGTCCGCCATCGGCAGGAGAGTAAGCTGTAACCTCCAAGTTCACCTTACCCTCTTCTGTGTACTTGATGGAATTGCCCACCAGGTTGAATAAAATCTGCTGCAATAATTTGGCCCTGTCCTGGGGCTCTGCATAAACCTGGGTGGCAATCTCTGTTATGAAACCCATCAATTCCTGGGGAGATCCATATCCATACATCTCGGCCAAAGTCTGATTGGCATACAGATACCTGCCCTCTGGGCTGGTCTTAAAGATGCCGACCGGGGCGTGCTGCAGGATGTCCTGAGCTTCTTGGGGATTGATTAATTCGGATTGGTTGCCAAAATCAGAAGGGGATTGGTAGGAAGACATGCTCTAGCTCCATTGCATATTGGAAAAACAGGAAAACGCAATGGGCTTTACCGGTGGCTTAGTGGGTGCGGTGCTACATCTATCAGAATTAAACCCTTTCGACATATTCCGGTCCTAGTTGCGTATCTTATTACAAAGCATATCTTACATCACTCCTAAAAGTCAAGTACATATCAATATATCAGCATAAGCTTAAGACCAAGTGCAAAGGAAAAGAGTCAAAAAGCTGGACATTTTTCCTCTTATAAGTTCCAGCACCGGACAGGGCCGGGTCGAATAGCGCTACAAAATCTTCTTCGTTACGACGGTCCTCCCTCGTAACGTCTCCTCTTGTGGCTCCTGCCACCCTCTTTATAATCGGGCTGTATCCCTGGTTTGTATGTTCACCACAACCATGCTGTTGTCCTCAAGGAATACCTGCTTTCGGAAACAAAAGAGCTGTGAACAGAGATTAACTTTGCTGACTCAAAACCAGAACCGCACTCCGGCCACAAAGACAGCAGAATCCACGTCGCCGCCCTCTTTGTCGATATTATGCCCGGTCTCGCCGAGCTTGCGGCTCCAGCTCACACCGATGTATGGGGCAAACTCCCGACGAAAATGATACATCAGACGGCAGCCCAGGGTGATGTCGGTGATCCCTTGCCAGGTCTCGTATTCCGGCACGTCCTGGGCAGAGAAACCGGCTTCCAGGCGTGGCGATAAAGCCAGCCTTTGGGTCAAAAGCAGCTCGTACTCGGCTTCAAACTTGGCCGAGACATCACCGTCTTCGCTGACATACCCGGTGGCATCGACTTCAAACCACTGCGGGGCCAGGCCCTGAAAACCTAAGGCCAGGAAGGTTCGAGACGGGCTTGGTTCGAAGTCGTGTCTGACCCCGGCCTGGAGATCCCAGAACTTGGCCATGGTCCGCCCATAGAGCAGCTCCACCATCGCCTCCTCCACTTCGTCATGGTCCAAGGAATACTCGCCTTCGCTCTCCACAAAGAGCTTGTTATAGTCATTGCCCACCCAGCCGATCACATCCCAGAGCAGAAGCTGTTCATCATTCTCCCGCCACTGATGCTCGAAACGATCGGCCTTGAAGGTGGCAAAGACCTTATTGTCGTGGATGGGCTGGACCCCGAAGTTCTTCTGGGGACCTTCCTGGCCGTCGACGGCGTACTTCTGGATGCCTTCCCCCGCCTGAGGATCGGTTTCCACCTCCTGGTAGTCAGCCGGGTATCTTTGATCTTTGGTTTCCTGGGCAGGGCTGCCGGTACTCAGGACAAAGCATATCAGGCACACGATCAGGATCATCAAAACGTGTCTCATGGGCGGCTCCTTTTTCAGGCGACTCGGACAACCTGGAACATTCCGGCTTCCATGTGGTAGAGCAGATGGCAATGGAAGGCCCAGTCGCCCTTCTCGATGGGAGTGATCAGGGCCGAAAGGACCTCGCCCGGCTTGACCAGGACCGTGTGCTTGAAGGGCAGCCTGTCGGCCCCGTTTTCCAATTGCATCCACATCCCGTGCAGGTGGATGGGATGGTCCATCATGGTGTGGTTGACCAGGAACAGGCGCAGCCGTTCCTGGTAGCGAAACAGATATGGACCCGGGTGCTCGGTGAACTTGCGTCCGTCAAAGGAGAACATGTATCTTTCCATGTTGGCGGTGATGTTGATGGTCATTTCCCGGTCCGGCTCTTCTTTGTAGGGCTGCGGCTCGGCTGACACCAGGTCGTCGTAGACCAGAACCCGCCAGCCGTCCTCACCCAGTCCCAGGCCGGGCTCATCCAGGCGGTAGCTGGGATTGTTGATGACCATGGCCGTGCTGGCCGAACCCCTGCGATCCGGCAGGAAAGGCTCGGGTCCGTTGGGTCCCGGGATGCGGGGATCCTGTTTCGGCCCGGCCTTATCCATGGACATCTTTCCTTGTTTCATATCTCCGTGCTCCATTTCCCCGTGGTTCATGCCGCCGAAAATGGAGTCGTCCATCATGCCCATGCCGATATCCTCCAGGGAGCGGATCGGGCGCTTGCGCATCTCAGGAATAGGAGCCTCCAGGCCGGGTTCCGGGGACAACGTGCCCCGGGCATAACCGCTGCGGTCGATGGACTCGGCAAACAGGGTAAACGGCCTGTCCTGCCCGGGCCGGACCAGGACGTCGTAGGTCTCGGCTACGCCGATGCGGAACTCGTGCACACTCACCGGCTTGACCGCCTTGCCGTCCACCATGACCACATCCATATCCAGACCCGGAATGCGCACGTCGTAGTTGCTCATGGCCGAGGCATTGATGAAGCGCAACCGGACAGTCTCTCCCGGATTGAACAGAGCTGTCCAGTTCATGGCCGGAGACTTACCGTTCATGAGATAGGTGTAGGTGGCTCCGGTGACGTCGGCGATGTCCACTGGACTCATGCGCATTCGTCCCCAGGCCATGCGTTCGGCCAGTGTGTCATGGAATCCGCGGTCCCTGATGTCTGCCACAAAATCGCCCACGGTACGCTGCTGGTAGTTGTAGTAGTGTCCCAGGAGGTTGATGTGCCGGAAAATGGTTTCCGGCTGCTCAAAGGACCAGTCCGAGAGGACCACTACGTAGTCGCGGTCGAAAGAAAAGGGCTCCCCGTCTTTGGGATCTATGATCAGCGGGCCGTAGGAGCCGGACTGCTCCTGCAGAAAGGAGTGGCTGTGATACCAATATGTTCCGGCCTGAATGACCTTGTAGCGGTATTCATAGCTCTCTCCGGGCGGGATTCCGGCGAAGTTGACCCCCGGCACCCCGTCCATGGGGAAGGGCACCAGGATGCCGTGCCAGTGGATGGAGGAATGGACGGTATCCATCATGGCGTTGGTCACGTTCAGGACCACCTCGTCCCCTTCCCGCAGCCGGACCAGGGGACCGGGGACGGTGCCGTTGATCCCGGTGGAGATCCCTTCCCGCCCGTCTATGACAATGGGCGAGTAGCCGATGGTCAGATCATAGCGGCTCCTGGCCGCGGGCAACCCTTCCAGACCCCATTTTTCCGTTCGGGCCCAAGACGGCACGGGGAATGCGGTCTGCATTCCGGCCACAAACACTGAGGCTCCCAAACCCTGCAGGAACCTGCGGCGGCTGACTTTGGGGGCTGAATCCATATAATATTCCTTCAATTTTCACTGTGTTCTTGAGAAGATATGACATCTGGCATCATTTGAATATATGCTATATGACAATCAATATTTATTTAAGATCAGTAATATGGACCTATATGCGAGCGTCGATTCCAGCAATATCCAGTTTGTGCAGAATGCCCTTGAGGTAGTCTGCCGACGAGCGAAGCTGGTCAGCCTCTGCATCGTCAAGGCCTATTTTGACGGTTTTGGCCACCCCGTTCTTGTTGACCAGGACCGGAATGCTCAGGCACACGTCATGAATATCATAAAAACCATCCACCAGG
>JBNJII010000136.1:0-4749 GCA_051749205.1 Thermodesulfobacteriota bacterium
TCCAGATATGGGCTTGTTTTTTTGAATATTATTTCTTATTAGAATTTCGCTCTGATTGTTTCGGATTTCGATATTCGTATTTCGCATTTCCGTGTCGTTGGATAGTAAATCAAACCAAAAAAGAAAATCAATATTAGAAATTGCCAATATATGGGGCGGAAGTTATAAGACACGGCACTAGATACCACTTCGTCCGTCATTCCCGCGCAAGGCAGGAATCAAAAGCAGATAGAAAGGCTTTACCCTAGATTGCCCGGAGAGCCTCATCCCGGTGTGTTCGAAGGGTCCGGGCCGGGCAATGACGGAGGGACCGAAACCGGACCTCCGTGCGTTTCATACCTGATCAATCCGGCAAATTTCCCCTTTTTTGCCCGCTTTGGGGCAAAAAATATTTCAGATTTGCCGGAGGCAAAGCTGAACAGAGTACACACCTCACACCGGGGGTGTTTTAAAAATAACAGACCCCCGGTGTCGAGTGTGTATACAGAACAGCCCTGCCGGCAGTGCTGAACCTGACAGAGCTATTCCCCGGCCCGCAGCTTGTGCTTCTGGATCTTTCCAGTGGCTGTCTTGGGCAGTTCACCGAACTCAATCTCTTTGGGCACCTTGAACTTGGCGATACGCTCCTTGCAGAAGGCCTGGATCTCTTCGGCGGTGACCTGGGCCCCTTCCTTGAGCTTGATGTAGGCCTTGGGCACTTCCTGCCATTTCTCGTGAGGCATGGAGACGACAGCCACTTCCAAGACATCCGGGTGCTCGTAAACAGCGTTTTCCACTTCCACTGAGGAAATATTCTCCCCGCCGCTGATGATGATGTCCTTGAGGCGGTCCTTGATCTCTACATATCCGTCCGGATGGGTCACAGCCAGGTCCCCGCTGTGGAACACACCGCCCCGAAAGGCCTTTTCCGTCTCTTCCGGCTTGTTGTGGTAGCCGAGCATGACGTTGTTGCCCCACATGACGATTTCCCCGATGGTCCGTCCGTCGTGGGGAACCGGTTCCATGGTGTCAATATCCAGGACATCCATGTAGCTGGTGGTCACGTAGGGTACGCCCTGGCGAGCCTTGATTTTGGCTCGCTCTTCAATGGACAGATCGTCCCATTCTTCCTTCCAGGCGCAGAAGCTGTGCGGTCCGTAGACCTCGGTCAGGCCGTAGCTTTGGGTTATATTACAGCCAATAGCCTCCATCTGGCGGATAATGGCTGGAGATGGCGGAGCGCCAGCAGTATTGATGGCAAAGCCTTCCGGCACATCCACCTGGTTCTTGCTGGCATATTCGGCCATGGCCGAGAGGACTACCGGGGCTCCGCACAGATGCGTGGCCTGGTTCTTGGAAATGGCGGCAAAGATGTCTTCCGGGACCACCTTGCGCAGACAGATGTGGGTGGCTCCGGGGGCGTTTATGCCCCAGGTGTGGCACCAGCCGTTGCAGTGAAACATGGGCAGGGTCCACACGTACTTGGAGCGATGGTGGATGTGGTATTCATACACTTCGCTCAAGGCGTTCAGGTAGGCTCCCCGGTGGGAGTAGATGACCCCTTTGGGCCGGCCGGTGGTCCCGCTGGTGTAGTTGATGGTGATGGGCTGCAGCTCGTCTTCCACGCCAAAATGGAAGTACTTCGGCTCAACGTTTAGGAACTCTTCGTATTCCGGACCCTCAAAGGCCTTATCCTGGACGTCGCAGATATTGACGATCTCTATACCTTTGATCTCGTCCATGATGGGCTGGATGGAAGGGGCCAGTTCAGTGTCGATGAACAGGATCTTGCTGCCCGAGTCCTGAAGGATATAGGAAATCTCCTGGGGGGAGAGACGGATATTGATGGTCACCAGGACTGCGGAGAGAAGGGGCACACCCTGATGGGCTTCCAGAGTTGGAGGAGTGTTGGGGCACAAGAAGGCGACCTTGTCGTCTTTGCCGATCCCGCGCTGTTGCAGGGCAGTAGCCAAGCGGCGGACCCGATCCTTGAATTGGGCATAGGTATAGGTCGTGTCCCCGTAGATGATGGCCGTTTTGTCCGGAAAGGCATAGGCGCTGCGTTCCAAAAAATGCAGGGGGCTCAGCGGTTCGTAATTGACGCTTCGCTTCATGCTGACTCCTTGGGTTGGGTATGTATGAACCTATTTTGATAAACAAAACCATGTTTAGATGATCAGACGGCGAGGTGTCAATCTCGTTCAATCCCGGCCCACATACATGCCGGAATAGTCCAGGCTGGTCAGCAAGTCGGCCTCTGTGGATATCTCGGCCTGGACGATCTGACCTACAAAGAGGGTGTGGTTTCCCGGGGCCATGGAGTCCACCACCCGGCATTCCATATAGGCCGGACAGTCCGCCAGCACAGGAGCCCCGGTCACCCCTGCCCTCCACTCCAGCCCAGAGAACTTTTCCGCGGGATCCGGTCCTTTGAAACGAGCCAAAAAATCCTTGTGTCCCCGGTCCAGCACATGCAGGGCAAAGCCTTCTCCCTCTTGGATCAAGGCATGGGTATACCGTTTGGGGTGGACAGCGAGCATGATCAGGGGCGGAGAATAGGAAACCTGGCTGACCCAGGAGGCGATCATGCCCCCGATCCGCTGGCCCTGTCCGGCAGTGACCACGTACAGGCCGTAGGTCATCTGTCCCAGGGCCTGAAGCCATTCCTGGGGCGGGTCTTGGTTATGGATAACGCTTTGATTATTGACCATGAGGCAATTCTCCAATTGGGGTTCGAGGTATGATTGAGTTATCGGAAGGAGTCTTCCTGTCCGCTGCCGGGAATGTCTTTTTTCGCTTCCTCCTTGAGGACCTCTGTATGTTCCTGAACAGCCTCTTTATGTTCTTGATCGCCGGCAAACCCGGCTTTGCGTTGGTCCAGCTCTTCTATGGCTTCTATCCGTCCGTAAAGGACCAATGCATCCCCTCTTTGCAGCATGGTATCGCCCACAGGGTTTCCGATGTAGGTTCCGTCCGGCCTGCGGATTCCCAGGACATTGATGCCTTCATTGCGAAGCCGGGAATCCCGGAGTCGTCTTTCATTCAGCCAGTCGTCCTGTCTGATTTTCATTTCCGCCAACCGGTACTCGCCGGTGAGATGGAGCAGGCTGGCGTAGTCTGTGATGTTCAGCTTGGTGAATCGCTTGAGCATGCTGTCGATAATTCGGAAAAGCCATCTGTCCACAAAATGGCTGGAGGCGAACCCCCAGAGGAGGGCGATGCCCCCGATGAGCAAAACGACCCTCAGGATCATGTTCGCTTCATCTCCTTGATGGACAAATCCCAGCATCAGGGTGGACACAGCAGCCACAATCCCGGCGTTACCGATGAGAATGAGGAACATGACGATTTTGCGACGAACAGGATGGTTGACCACTAATTCCGATTCACTGGTTGTGAAACCGGCTCCGGAAAATGCGGATCGGGCTTGAAACTTGGCCGATTCCCGGGTTAAACCGGTGTGGGTAAGAGCAATGGTGGCAATCCGGGTGATGAGGATGGACAAGAAGATGACCACCAGCAAAGAGACAATGGAAATCACAGTGCTGCTCCTGAGAGAAGATTATTCATATTCGTTTTTATGATTGCACAGCGAACAAAAAAAGCAACTGATTTTGCCGGAGGTTACGTGATGAAGAAACAGGAAAATACGTCCCAGGCTGAGCTTGAAAAACTCATTGATGTCCTTGCCGAGCAGGCGGCCCGCATCCGGGAGTTGGAACAAAGCGCGGACAGGTATCTGCACGAGGAAAACGACACAGTCCAGTATAAGGCCTTGCTCCAAGACAAGGCGGAAATACTGAGCGGGCTTTCTGAACTGGCCCAGCCGTATGTGGAAAATCTTTCTGCAAATCTACGGGAAAAAGTGGCTCGGCAGCTGGAGTCCTTGGCCCACAATGCCCTCCAGGCCATCAATGTAGACAGTGTGTTCTTCATGCGCCAGCTTCTTTATCCGGAAGACTATGAACAAGGCCAGGAAAACGATCTGGAGCGCTTTATCAGCTCGTTGCGGCAGATTGAGGGTTGAAGGTAAAAAGTCAAAGGTCAAGACACAGAAATCAAAACCTATTTGTTCCGGCCGAGCTGATCAAACGTCGATAAGTTGATCATGAAAATGCATACCTTTCAGCTAAAAGGATCTTCCTGCATAATCAATTGAGAGGCAGTTATCAAGCCGTACACGGTCTTCGAATGTATTGTCTGGCTGCATAATAGGCTCCGGCCCAGTCTGGCACTTACCGCCTAGTGCCGCGTCAATTTTTTGAGGTTGAAGTCATCGAGCCTGAGGAGCTGCGCCGGGAGGTGGCCGAGGAGGTGCGCAGGATGGTGGGTATGTATGCAAGCCGGAGAAAGGCGGATAACAATGCGATGAGAAGAAAAAAAACGATCAGCTGATCACAAAAACACGAAATGTCTGGGTCGGGGTGGTAGAAGGGATGCTGTACCAAGCCGATTGAACATTGGCTCGACCGGCAATACGTGGAGGTTGTCCATGGCTACTTTTCAGCGCTTTGAAGATTTGCCGGTCTGGCAGGAAGCCATACACTTGGCGGATGAAGTGTACAATATGACAGAGAGCAGGGAGTGGAAAGGCAGCTATAGCCTGCGGGACCAAATCGAAAGGGCGTCTTTGTCTGTATCCAACAATATCGCCGAAGGGTTTGAGCGTGGAACCACAAATGAACTGCTCGCGTTTTTGTATATCGCCAGAGGCTCTGCCGGAGAGGTCCGTTCCATGCTCTGCTTTCTTGAACGCCGCCAGGCGTTTGC
>JBNJII010000137.1:0-4687 GCA_051749205.1 Thermodesulfobacteriota bacterium
GCAGTCGCGCCTTGGGTCGATGACCGCGGCGCTGCCGCCGTCACCAATGATATAGGAAAGATGGGACAAGCCATCGGATTTGACCTTTTCCAAAAACATTGTTGAACTCCTAATTATTTGAGCTGATGACGGAATCTGTCCACGGGTTGTGAAGGTTGACACGAAGCTGCTTTTTCAAAGCCCGGCAAGCTCAAGAACGACAAAGAGCGCCAGGGCCAGAGCCAAGAAGAGGCCAATTATTGTTGCCTGGTTCATCCTGAACATGGTTGGAATTGTCTTGACCCCAAAGTCTCCGAGTTGGATCACCCTTGTCGACAATACCGGATACGCAGCTGCGTAAAGGATCCCGCCGAGAAGCATACCAGGAAGACCTCCAAGAAGGGCATCCAGAGAGCCCTGGCCGATGGCACCAAGAGTGGTGCCCGGACAGTAGCCGAGGATGGCCATTCCAGCTCCGAAAAGAAGCCCTCCCAGAACGGTTGATCCGACGCTTCCAGGTTTAGGGTGCAGCTCTGCCCAGCCCCTGCCTCGCATAACATGGATGCCGACCATGCCCACAATGATTGCCGTGAACATGACCTTGACTACGGTGAAGTCCCGCAGAAGGAGCTGCCCTACGATCATTTCATATTTTGTAACCTGGCCCTTCTGCAAAAGAAACCCGAAGGACATCCCCATGACAAGGCCCAGCAGGAGTTGGAGAGGGGTCCTGGAATGGAGTTTGGAAAGCATTTCCGACCTCCGTTTGAAGGCTTATTGGTCAATAGATAAGGGAGGCGGTAATCAGCCCGCCAACAAAGAAGCACACAAGTGCAATCCAGCTGCTCAGGACCAGCTGGAGGGTCCCGCTGATTCCATGACCACTTGTGCACCCACCTGCCAAGCGGGCTCCGAACATGAGGACCACCCCCCCGAGAAAAGCCGTACCCCAGCGAAGCAGAGGAGTCGAACCGAAGGTGTTTTGCCAGAGGTCCGGAAGCATGACCAGCTGAAAATCACCGGACAGAGTGGCCGAGAAAAAGGAACCCAGCACAATCCCTCCCACAAAAGTGGAATCCCAGCCGAATCTCAGTCCTATGTGCTGATAATACGGTTTTTCCGTGATGTGAGAACCGCGAGCCAGTGTTTCAACCATACCGCTTGCCCTGGCCACTGTTCCGGAAACCCCGATAGGCTGGTTGGATAGGAAAAAAGTGGCCCAACTCAAGAGCCCGATGCCTACTCCCACTGCATAGGGCGACCATTCTTGGGCAGTCAACATGGCCATGATCCATCCTCCTCCGGCATCTTGGACCTGGGAATCCTGGCCTAAAGCAGGCAGTGTTGTCATCCAAAGAATGGCCAGAACAAGAACACATAAGAGGGGGATTGCGCTGAAAGCAAATGGTGTTTTGGCAATGCTTTTGACAGCAGTTAGGTGTCGCATATCTTTACCTTTGTTTATTTGCTGAAGTGGGACGTGGCCTTTTGATAGGCGTCTGAAAGAACGTCCCAAGCCTGCTCTGCTCCTGTGCGGAGCTCTTCAAACGCTTTCTCGCCGGATTCAGGCAACTTATCGAGCGTATCCCTGATCTCGTCCCTCTTTTGCTTCATGCGTGCCATCTCTGATTCGAACTTTTTCCGGTTCTGCATTTCGGCCAGTTTGGCTTGAACCTCCAGCTCATCGAGTTTGGTATTCCATTCGTCCAATTTTAACTTCAGATTTTCCACAGTTTCCTCTCGTGAACTCATGCTTTTTCTCCTTCAGGCCGCATTGTTGGGCTCATCTAAAATACTAACTCCAAGTCTACCCCATTTGCAAGATGAATCATAGTGAGTTATGGGTGAATAATCGGGTATTTGTTCATTACCGGCGAGTCAATCCCTCATTTTTATGCTGTAATGCATCGTGTGGAATGACTCAACTGCTCCATGGCAGTCCAGTGCCGGGCCAGTAAACCATTGCTCATATCACTAAACAACACTCAGGAGTAAGACATGACCTTTCATTTCGCTCTTCAGCCTTTGCTGGCAGTATTGGCCGGGGTGCTCATTCTGGTTTTTCCCCGTCTTTTAAACTACATAATTGCCATCTATCTCATCGTGTACGGGGTTGCCAGCATTGTTTCCACCTGAAATATCGAGCAGAAAGGAGCTTTTGTAATATGCCGTGCTTGCGCTGAGCAATGCCATCGGCAAAATCGCAGCCCAGACCGTATTTCCGGTTATAGCTGACATGGCATACACTGTATTGTTTCTCGGGAGAAAATCGGAATGGACCAGGAAATTAATAAAATCGAGCACATTATCGACCTGATCGAAAGTACGGTTGGGGATAAGGAAAAGATTTCCCTGGATCTGATTCTTTCGACACTGGGGCGTCGTTCGTTTGGCCCCATATTGCTTTTAGCCGGCCTGGTTACACTTGCTCCGATAATAGGAGATATCCCTGGCATGCCGACCATTATGGGGTTGGTGGTCATGCTGACGGCGGTACAACTGCTGATTCGTCGAGAACATTTCTGGATGCCGCATTGGATGCTCAGGCGGTCGGTCAGAAAAAATCGCTTGTGCAAAGGACTGCAATGGATACGACCCGTTGCGCGATTCCTGGATCGATTCATACGACCGCGCCTGACAATGCTGATCCGGAATGGCGGCCTATATGTCATTGCGTTTGTTTGCATCTGTGTTGCTGCAGTTATGCCACTCATGGAGTTTATTCCGTTTAGTGCCAATGCTGCGGGCATCATCTTGACGATTTTCGGTCTGTCATTGACTGCTACTGACGGGCTTCTGGCGCTGATAGCACTCGGATTGATCTCCCTGGCAGCAGTGATAATTGGCTACCGTCTCATCACAGGTGAGACGATTTTTGCTGTATTTATATTTTGAATGACAAAAAATTTTTCCTTTATCGAATAAACAAATATAGTCCAATCCAAAAGGTAAGTTTTTATGGGTATTAGCCGTAAATTTAAAAAAACACTTTCACGAAATAATGCCCTCTATGAACAGGCTGTTGACTTGTATTTAAATGAAAATAAACCAGATGAAGCACTTCGCATTCTTTTGAAACTTTCAAAAGCCGGTTTTAATAAGGCCTTCGGTGAGATTGGAGTTATCATATACAGGGAGAAACATGATGTTGAAAAAGCTGAAGAATGGTTTGTAAAGGCTGAAAAAGTAGGCGCATTACTGGAAGAAGCAACTTACGAATATGGTATGCTCCATTATCTGGAAAAAGACGATTGGGAAACAGGTCTCAGTTATTTATACAAAGCAGCTTCCCAAGGATATGAACTGGCCTATGGAGATATAGGCACCATCCTGTATCTTTATAAATCTGATGTTAATGAGGCAGAAAAATGGTTTAAAAAAGCTGAAAAAGAAGAATGCCTTCTCGCACCAGCTGCGTTTTCTTACGCAGAGCTCTTGATGCTTGAAAGAGATGACTGGGAGAAGAGTGAAAAACTTTTTAAGCAATCAGCTGAGGAAGGTTTTGAGCCTGCGTACGCTGAATACGCTTCAATTTTATACCTGAACAAGATTGATATAGATAAAGCTGAGGTATACTTTAAGAAAGCAGAAGAGAATAATTTCCTGTCTGCTCCACATGCCTATAACTACGGGCAGTTACTGATTAAAGAAAGAAACGAAGTCGAGAAAGGAAATAAATATTTGGATATGGCAGAAGCTGATGGATACTAATGAAGTGTGAAAAGTTATAAAAATGCTTATTCATCAACCACAAATCGCCCAACAAAGTTTTTTAGCGGCCGCAGTTGTTGTGTGCCCTGCTCCACCGAAATAAATCCAAGGTTGACCGTATCTGGGGCACGATGATGTTCGCAACATTCCGGTAAAAAAATTTGGGATTCTCCAGACTGCCTGACCACAAACTTACTGGTCCGTCCACAACCCAAATCGTCAAAACAATGAAAACAAGAATCCAGAAAGAATATTCATGCCTCGCTCTGCTCGGCCTTGTGGGCGAAGACAAGCTTCGTCCCTACGAATTCAACCACGACTGGGGTAACTGTCGTAGGGGCGGACCTTGCATGCTTGGTTAAGTCGAGTCCCCAGTAAAATGAGAAGAAATTTCACCGGGCAGGCCTTGAGGGTATTTAACTGGGTGTCCGCCCAGGTACAAGAGGGCGAATGATTATTCGCCCCTACTACATGCTGATCCGTACGTTTCATAATTGATCAACCCGGCAAATTCACTTTTTGGGCGCTTTGGCCCAAAAAATATGTCAGATTTGCCGGAGGCAAAGCTGACCCCCGACAAGGTCGTTTACCTCAAGGATAACTGGCTGACCGCCATTTCGCTGTTGCTCCCCGCGCTGCGGATTTCCGTGTCTTCCGCGCGTTTCGGCTGCTCCGCCTGGCCAGGGCGGGGCGGGGGGTGCGGCTGGTCCGCGTCGTCAGTTCGCTGAACCGCGGGATGAAGGCGCTTGGCGCGAGCCTGAGCCGACGGGGCTTCGGGTATGTGATCGCCCTCACAGTCCTGGTCACGTTAGGCGGCGCGGCCGGGATGTACGCTTTCGAGAACGAGGCAGCCGGCGGCCCGAACAGCCTTCTTCGTCGGCCGCGACGCCGATAGTAGCGACGCCGAAGTGGCAGGGGCCAAACAACTGGCCGCGGTCCGGGAGGAGGTGAGCGCCTTACGCGATGAGATTCGCGCCCTGTCGCGACAACCGCCGGA
>JBNJII010000138.1:0-4643 GCA_051749205.1 Thermodesulfobacteriota bacterium
CTCCATATACTTCACTGGGCGACCTAAGAGCTTGGAAGCCAGGGCGACCACATTTTCCTTATACGTGTGGATTTTCAGCCCAAAAGCCCCGCCGATATCTGCAGAGTGCACGGTGACCTTGACTTCCGGCATCCCCAGGGTCTCGGCCATGTTGTGCCGCTGCAAGTAGGGGGTCTGAAAAGTGCCCCACATATCCAGCTTGTCCGCATTTGCATCATAATCAGCCACAAAGCCTCGCGGCTCGATGGGCAGACCAGTTACCCGGCCTTCGGAATAGCTGACCTCCATGACCTGGTCGGCTTGGGCAAATGCCTCCTCCGGGTCCCCGAAATCAAAGACCAGGTGCACCTGCTTATTGTCTCCCCAATCTTCATACAAAAGGGGTGCGTCCGGCTGCAATGCCTCTTTTGCATCGTGGACGTTGGGCAGGGGATCATAGCTGACCTCGATGAGTTCAGCAGCCCGCTGGGCGGTATATTCGTCCTCGGCCACAACAGCGGCCACCGGCTCTCCGTACCAATAGACCTTGTCCACAGCCAGGGCGTAAACTTCGGCCAGCTTCCAGGTCCACCCCGGATTTTGGAAGTTGGCCTGGACCGGCAAGGGGTTGGTGTGCTTCTTGACCTCTTTCCCGGTGATCACTGTGAGCACCCCGGGCAAAGCCAGGGCCTGTGCAGTATCAATATGCGTGATCCGGGCATGGGCCTTTGAACTGCCCACAAAGGCCATATGGGCCAGGTGGGGAAAAGACAGGTCGTCGATGAACCTGCCTTTCCCGGCAATAATTCGTTGGTCTCGTGATTGCATGGTGCAATTCTCCTTACATAAGACACTTAAACATTTGAGGTGTGCATGGAACTGCCTATAAGTTGTCAGGTTTCAGCGCCGCCGCTGGCCGCAGACGCCCAGTTTGATCAAAGGTGAAACTGACCAAGAGGGCTGGGCCTAAGGAAGCACCACCAGTAGGCCGCCCTTGACCCCAAGGGCAGGCCCTCCTCAGGGTAAAATCTAGTTTCATACGAGCGCCTCCTCTGACCGCAGAAGCCCAGTTCTTTCTTCGTTCCCAGGGTTTATTCTGTGAACTTTCTTCCAGTTCACCGGGATCTTCCCTGGGAACGTCTTTTTCTTATGGCTCCGGCCATCATCTCATTTTTTCGATACGTTAGAAGAAGATCGAAAAGTTACCTAACTTCTTGTTTCATGCGAGGTGTCAGGAAAATCAAAGGAGTATAAGAAAATCTTCTATTCTATTCTTAACTGAAACCAGAAACCTGACACCTGAAACCTGTTTTTTACCCGTTCTGCTCATCATACAACCTTTTGGCGCACATGGGCCCACACCACAGGGTAGGGAGCATGATGAAGGCTACCGGCACAGCGGTGATGACAATGAAGCTCTGCAAGGCCCCTATCCCCCCGGAACCCATATAAATGAGGATGGCGGCCACAGCACCCATGGTAATGGCCCAAAAAACACGCATGCTGGAAGGTGGATCATCACTGCCGGTGACGCAGATAGAGATGGACAAAGACATAGAGTCGCCGGTGGTAGCCAAAAAGATGAAGATGAGAATCAAAAAGATCGGAACCAGGATTTGGTCCATGGGCAATTGCCCGACAACAGCCAGCAAAGCAGCCGGCAATCCAGAGGAGTTTAAGGGTTCGGAGATCACTCCGGGGTTGTTCATCTCAAAAAATATGCCTGACCCGCCCAGAATGGTGAACCAGAAGTGAGTGGCCAAAGGGGCGACCACGCCAACAGCGATCATCATCTCCCTGATGGTCCGGCCACGGGAAATACGAGCCACGAGAACAGCCATGAGCGGTCCGTAACCTATAAACCAGCCCCAGAAAAAGATGGTCCACCAGCCCAGCCAGCTCTCATCGCCCCGAAAAAGGCTCAAGGTTGTAAAATCCTTGACATACGTGCCCATGGACTCGGTAAAGGTGTCGATGATAAAACCGCCCGGGCCGATGAACAGGATAAGGGCTACCAAAGCCACTGCCAGCAGGACATTGACCCGGCTTAAAAACTGTATGCCCCGATGCAGGCCGGTGACTGCGGATATTGTGTATACAATGACCAGGGCGATAATGATGCTCAGCTGGGTGGTATACACGTCCGGGATGGCAAAGAGTTCTTGCAGGGCAAAACTGATCTGCAGGCCCAGAAAACCGATGGGTCCGATGGTTCCGGCAGCCACGGCCAGAATACAGCAGGCCTCTACCACTTTGCCCAGGTTGTTGGTCATGATCTTTTCACCAAAAACCGGGTAGAGCAGGGCCCTGGCCTGCAGAGGCACGCCGCGATGATAGTGGGCGTACATCAGAACGACGGCTCCCAGGGTGCCTAGTATAGCCCAGGCCAGAAAGCCCCAGTGCAGGAAACTTTGCTCCATGGCCGGCACCACGGCCGCTTCAGTGGCTGACTCAACCCCCTGGAAGACAGGTGGAGTGGTTAAAAAATGGTACATAGGTTCGGCTGCAGACCAGAAGACGCCTCCCCCGGCCAACAAGGTGCACATGATAATAGATACCCAGCGGAAGGTGCTCATTTCCGGCTTGTCCAGGTACCCAAGCCGGATATTGCCGTACTTGCTTGCGGCCAGCCCCATGGCAATAAGAAAATTTAATAGCATCAGCCACTGCCAAAGGGCTCCAAAGTAATTAGCGGAAAGACTGAAGAGTTTATCCACAAGATCGGAAACAAAATTCACGTTGATCACGGAGGCGATGACAAACAAGAGAAGTACACCTCCACTGAGGAGAAAAACCAGCCATTCCATATTTTTCAGCTGGTAAGTCTGGCTGGGCTTGCCTTGGTGGGAACTGCCTTGAGGTGCATCGTTGCTGTTGCTCATAAGTGACGTCTCCTGGGTTGGGGTGTCTGATAAGCTCTGGGCATCTCTTTCAGTGCACCTTGGGAAATTTTATTTGTGATGACAGTGCGATCCATCTTGTATGAACACTTTTTTACGACTTTTCTTCCACCGCCCGGGTTACAACAGCGTCAATCCGGGCCTCAATCTCGGGACTGAGCAGAGCCTTGTGATCGGCTTGAAGCATTTCCTGCATTCGAGCCTGGGCCACGGCCCGGATGTCCTGGCAACCATCCCGCTCCCAGGAATCGTAGCTGCGATGCTCCATGATCCGGGGCATCCACAGCTCGTCCTGAAAGAACTCAAAGGTGTGCTCATGGGTCAAAAAGATCCCTCCCGGTCCTACTTCCTTGATCACCTCCAGGGCCGTGCTTTCATCAGTTACATTCACCGGTCGGTTCAGGCGCTTCAAAGCGCCCATACATTCATTGCAAAAGACCACATCCGCAAAATCGACCAACAGATCCGAGTCCAGTTGCATGGCATCGATGATGTCTGCATTCAGAGCGGTCACTGTGCCCACCATGCCGGTCTCAAATCCGGCCTGGGCGTCGATGCATTTGGAATCCCGGAGCATGCCCGGCATACGCACCGGCAGATCCAGCCAATGCCCCATCTGGGCCATGCAGCCCTTTAAAATGGCGAATTCAGGGCTGGCCATGTGCACATTGCCGGTCTTCATATCCATGCCTCGGGCAAAGCTGGTGTACACCACCGGAGCACCGGGATTGACTACTTGTGCCGCGGTAATGCAGCCCAGGATCTCGGCATGGGTTTGAGCGCAGGTTCCAGCCACAGTCACCGGCGAGGAGGTCCCCAGGATGGGGCCGGAACTGATGATGCTGGGAATATTGTGTCTGCCCATTTCCAGCATGGCCTCCAGGGATTCCCGGTCAATGGCCAGGGGAGGAAGAGTCAAAACCCACCCGGAGATGCATGGACGTTGATCAAAGTCTTCCCTGCTTCCGCAGGCCATCGCGGCCATTTCCACTGCATCCCGTACGCATTGCGTCCCGTACATGCCCCCGGTAATGTGCTTGGTGGTGTTTTTCAGGCAGGTAGCCCAGGTATACCAGTCGTTGAATTCCCCGGGTACTTCTTGGGGGGTGATCAAGCCGCCATTTACTGTGATATGTTCGCACTGGTCGGCAAGGCGAACCAACTGGGCCAGATCCTGGTTTGTAGCCGAACGACGCTCGTCAGTGAACGGATCCAGAACGCTGGTGGCCATCGTCATACAGGATAGGGCCGGTTGGCGGCTGGTGAAGGTCACATCCCACTGTGAATCCCGGGCGAAAAGAGTCACCCCGGTCCGCTTGGGTACCTGCTCCAGGGCCTGACTCACCAGATGCGCTGGGAAGAGAACCCGGTCCTGGTCCGTGACTTCCGCTCCAGCCTGCTGCAATTTTTCCAGGGCTTCCGGAGCCGGCAGACGCATACCCACCTCAGCCAGAATGGTCAGAGCGCTTTGATGGATATTTTCAATGTCCTCTGGAGAGAGGAACTGGAGGATTGGCTGCATACAAATGTTCCTCCTGGGTATGAGGTTACATGAATGGTTTCAGGTTAAGGTGTCAGGTAAATCAGAATCTTATACAATTCCCTGCTGTTTTGTCTGAAACCTCGTATGAAACAAGATTTTGCTTTTTTCACCTGCCCCCTGGACTGAGATCCGGGGTCACCCCGGCGTAGGCCGGGGTCCAGCTCTTTCTTCGTTCCCGGGTTCCTCCCTGGGAACGTCTTTTTCTTATGGCTCCGGCCATC
>JBNJII010000139.1:0-4621 GCA_051749205.1 Thermodesulfobacteriota bacterium
CCTGCAATGCATACAAGTCTGAGTAATCTATGCTCGCCATTGATACTCCTGGGCCAGAGCGTAATTTTGGGTCAAGTTGGCGGCTATCAGGCGAATGCGTTTTTGATCTCGTGCTTTGGGCATATAATCCTTAAGCAATGCTTGGAGTTGTTCCGGCGGATACAAGGCCCTCAGGTGTCTGGAGGGATGTCGGCTGTTTTCCACGATCTTGGAAAAGAGAAAGCGCTGAAAGGCCAGGTCTCCGGAATCGAGCTGAGCCAGGAGGTTTTGGGCAGAAAGGGTGTAGTCGCCCCAGAAACATTCCTGGACGACTTCCTGGGCGCTTGTTGTTCGCTCGTCTTGCATGGTTTTACGGGTTTAAGCTGCCCGGTTCTCATTTTGTTTGAGTTTATCTGTCAATATTCATTTCGGTAACCGCATCTGTAGCAGAATAAAATGACTGTGCTTCTGGATTTTGGTCATACCTTTTGATCGGACAAAAGTAAACAAAACAAGCTTTTTTCAGTCCAGAATTCCGGGATTGAGCTGCAAGATGGCATAGTTGAGGGCTGATGCAACTCCCTGGATAAGATGAGAATATCAGGGTTTGCGGATATTGAGCTTGCGCATTTTGGCGCGCAGGGTGCTGCGGTCCAGGTCCAGGATTTCAGCAGCACTGTTTTTTCCGCTTACTTTCCATTGTACCTGTTCCAGGACCCGAATAATATATTCACGTTCTACGTTTTCCAGGGTTTTGTTAGTCTGTGCTGCATCTTTATGTGGCTTTTTCAGCTCATCCACCAGGCGCAGCTTGGGACCGGAAGAGTTGATGACCGCCCGTTCGAGGACATTTTCCAGCTCACGAACATTGCCCGGCCAATGGTACTTTTGCAGGGCGTCCATAACGTTGAGGGGAATGATTTCTATGGCCTTACCCAGTCTTTTTGAAATGCTTTGAACATAAAAATGTACCAGCAGCGGAATATCGTCGACTCGATCGCGCAGGGGAGGCATTGTGATCGGAAAAACATTGAGCCGATACCAGAGATCTTCCCGGAAAGCGCCCTTGCGGACCTCCTCTTCCAGATTGCGATTGGTGGCGGAGATTATTCGAACATCGACTTTTTGGGTCTTGGAACTGCCCAGGCGCTCAAACTCGCCGTTTTCTATGACCCTCAGCAGCTTGGGCTGTAATTCCAGGGGCAACTCGCCTATTTCATCCAAAAACAGGCTGGCCTCGTTGGCAATTTCAAAGCGACCCAAGCGCTTGGAATGCGCACCGGTGAAAGCACCTTTCTCATGGCCGAAGAGTTCGCTTTCAATCAAAGTGGAAGGCAGTGCTGCGCAATTCATTTTCACCAGGGCACGTTCCTTACGCGGGCTCGTGCTGTGAATGGCTCTGGCCACAAGCTCCTTGCCGGTTCCGGTTTCACCAAGAATCAAGACGTTTGTGTCCGTGTCCGCGATCTGTTCAACCTTGTAGAATACATAATTGATTGCATCGCTTTGGCCGACGATGTTTTCATGATTGTATACCAGTTTGATTTCTTCCTGGAGATAGGCCCTTTCAGCTTCGAGCTGGTCTTTGAGCTTGTTGATTTCAAAAAGGGCTTCTTCAGCGGCCTGCCTGTTATTTTCCGCCTCCTGCCTTGCCGCACTCAGTTCCGCTGTTCGTTGGTCAACTCTTTCCTCCAGATATTTTCGGTAATATTCACGGTCGGTTACATCCTCTATGGCCAGCATGATGAGTTGGTTTTGGCTGTCCCGGCCATAGATCCGCCTGGCATTGAGGTGCATGATCTTGCGGCCGATGGTCTCAAAGTCATGTTCCACCTCAAAGTCATGAAAACTGGTATTTTGAGGAAGGATGTCTTCGAGGAGTTTCCTGAGTCCGGGGATATTCCATTGCCGGTTGCCCAGTTCGTATATCAGGAGGCCCTCTGTTTCATCCGGGCTGACATCAAAAGTGTGGAAAAAGGCATTGTTGGCAGTTACAACCTTTAAGTTTTGATCAAGCACGATCAAGGGTTCGCGGATCGACCCCAGGATGCTGTTGAATATTTCCAGAAAGGATCTTGGCATTTGATTGCCCCGTGCTTGTCGACTGCTTGTCTTTTTTCGCTTCTTTCTTTAGTCAATTGTATTCATGGTTTTTGTATTGACAAGCCTTATGGCCCCCGGCCAGATGTCTTCGATGCAAAGCATGGCTTTGATTCTCAGAGCCCCCGGTTACGGATAATCTTAATCAACAATCCAAACCCGATCATGCCGGAGACAATAAAGCCGATGATACCTATCACCGGGACCTCTTTCCAGAGCGGTGGAACCCTGGAATGCACAATAATGGCCGAACCGATGACCAAGGAACCCAGCACAACGGCAAAGGCCAGGGTGGAGCTGGCCTTGAACATGCTTTCCCGGGCCTTACCCAGACTTTGCTCTTCCAGTCTCAGGTTGAGCCGGCCCGAAGAAAGCGTTTCAATGACCCTGTAGTAGTCACCAGGAAAGTTTTGGACAAGTTCCGCAAGATCACCGGCTAAGGTGCTTGCCCTGGTCTGCAACCGACTCATATCGTAACGGTCTTTAACCAATTTCTCAGCAAAAGGGGTCAGTTTGGCGGTGAAATCGAATTTGGGGTCCAGGGCAGAGGCGACACCTTCAATGGTCAAAAGAGATTTGACCAGTAAGAAGAGATCCGGGGGCAGCCGGAGGCCTTGAGCTACCAGGATCTCGACAAGCTCACCCAGAAGGGCTGTAAAAGAAAACTCTCCGGCCTTTGCGGTTTGAAAGCGCTCAATGAGCTCAGCGATGTTACGTTCTATGCTTTGGGCGGTGGCAAAATCCCGGCTTCCAGCAAGCTTAACGACCACTCTGGCCGCCTTTTGCTCATTTTGGGCCATAATGCTGGTCAAGAGATCACTGACCACTTCCAAATCTCTTTGTATCAGGCTGCCGGTGAGGCCAAAATCTATATAGCACAGTCGACCGTCATCCAAAAGTATGATATTGCCGGGATGAGGATCGGCGTGAAAAAAGCCGTAACGAAATATTTGCTGCAGGGTCAGGTCGGCGCCTTGTCCAGCGATCCGTGTTCTTTCCTCAGGGCTCAGGGAGGCGTCATCCAGGAGTTCCGACAGAGGACGGCCCGGGATGAACTCCATAGTGAGCACCTTCTGCGTACTCTGCTGGTGATAAATCTGAGGCACCTTGATATTATCTTGCCCGGCAAATTGAGTGCCGAAACGTTGGATAGCCGCCGCCTCCCGCCGGAAGTCCAACTCTTGAAACATGCCTTTTTCAAACTCGTCAACAATACCCCGGGGTCCCCATCTTTGCACTTGTGGCGCAATATGTTCAAGAAATTCAGCTACTTCCTGGAGGATATCGATATCAACCTTGACAAGTTCGTGGAGCCCGGGACGCTGCACCTTCATGACCACAATTTCCCCGTTTGGCAGCACAGCCCGGTGTATTTGAGCAATGGAAGCCGCAGCCAAAGGAGTCTCGTCGAATTCCAAGAAAAGATCCTGGATTGATCTGCCCAGTTCTTTTTCAATGATCTGCACAGCCTGGCTGGAAGGGAAGGGCGAAAGGCTTTTCTGAAGTTTTTCCAACTCTTTTTGGAGCTCTTTGGGGATCAGGTCCGGGCGGTTGCTCAGGATTTGTCCCAGCTTTATGAACGTTGGGCCCAGTTCCTCGGCAACCATACGGATTCGCTCCCATGTGCTGGCCTTACCCACAAATTGTACTTGCCGCGGTGATGCTCTCCCGAACAATCTGCCCCCGAGCCGCAGGAACTTGCCGATGCCGGTCTGGTAGGCGATTTCATCAAACCCATAGGCGGCCATGGTGGACAGGATTTTGCGATAGCGCTTGAATCTGAGCCGGCCTTTCCGAGTCAAAAGGCCCAGAATCCTCATCCGCATTGAACAACCCCTTATGCACAAGGCCCAGGACGAGCGCCTTCAGGCGCTCGTCCTGGGCCTTGTGATTGAGCCGTGAGAAGGTCCCTGCCGGTTGGAGAGAGTCGATTGCAGGAACCTTCGTTCAGCCGGAACTGCCGGCTACCACTTAAAGCCCATGCCCAAGGCATAGACAAAACGTCCGTCACTAAAGGCATCGTCCGCCCCGTGGGCGTCTTCAAAGGTGAAGTTGTATTCCCCCAGTGCATAGATAAAGGTCGACTCAACCAGGAAGAATTTTAAGCCAGCTTCCGGTCCGGCGATAAAGGTTTCATTGACATTGTCCCCGTAAAGATAGCCAAGGTTGGCACCCACAAAGGGTTGAAACCTGTCGAAGTCGAAATGATAGTCCACAAAGCCCCGCGTGGAGGCATCCCACTGGTCACTGCCGCTCTCGATGTCTGCATAGCTGATGCCTTGACGCAGGCCGACTTCGAAGGCGTCGGTCAGGAAATGACCGAGACTGACCTCGGCGGAAAGGGTCGTGCCATCAAGATCGTTGTCGCTCGTGCCACTACCCAGGAGGCTGAACTCATTGTCTCCCTGGTTAAAGCCCCAAGAGTCCTGGGCAAGTCCTGTGCCGGCAAAGAGAAGCACCAAAACTACTATGAAAGTCCCAAAAAACTTTTTCATGTCTTCCTCCTATTTGTGTTAAATGGTCTCTTTTCAAGATAAGGAAG
>JBNJII010000140.1:0-4536 GCA_051749205.1 Thermodesulfobacteriota bacterium
GATATCGCTTCTGCCCGGAAAAGCTGGCAATCCAGTCTGGAGAAGGCGAAGCGCCTGGGGGTCGTGCACGAATTCAGGATGACCTGTTCGGAGATGAATAAACGAATGGGAAACGATTGTCCTGATCTAAAAGGATCAGAGGCAATACTCCAGGAAATGCAGGGCAAGCTCGATTTGTCGAACGATTACAAAATGTTGCAAATCGGTTGATGAGAGAGAATGAATAGATTAGTTTATCGAGAATTGGTTATATGTTATAAAGGATAGAGTCGTTCAGCCACCTTTTTGGGTATGAAAACGACTCCAGACTCTCTCGACCGCTTTTTGGGGTTTCAATGAGAAGTCGTCGATCATCAACGTCTTTTGCCTTCAGGTTCAATTCCTTACACTACTGATGCGGGATGTGGCTGGGCGAAACTATGGAACTCTTTCTGGGAGTGAGGGAGCTGAATGAAGAAACTGATTATGCGATGTTTTGCTTGTTCGACCTGTCTTCTGGCAATGTCGTTTGTTATGCTGAGTAGCGGCCAGAGCAATGGTCAGCAATCCATGGAAGTGACCGCCACTGCCTACACAATGGCCGAGTTGGAGACCAAGAAGGGCAATGTGGGTCTGGCGGCCTGGGGCGACCAGCTGGAGACAGGGATGAAGGCGATTGCGGTGTCCCGTGATTTGATCGACAAGGGGCTGGATCATAAAACCAAGGTGCGCATTGAGGGGCTTGAAGGCACCTTTGTGGTGCGCGACAAGATGAACAAGCGCTTTAAAAAGAAGATCGATATCTTCATGGGTACAAACCGGGAAAAGGCACTGCAATGGGGCAAGCGCAATGTGACCATTTACTGGACCAATACGTCCGAGGATAAGGAATAGAGAAGAAACTGAGGACAGGAGAGTCCGCAAAGGGAACGTATTGCTGTTGATGGATATAATCTTTAGCAAGTGAGTAGAGGGACTGGCCCATAATTAAGTGATCGAGAAATGGCCTTTGCAGATGAAGCAAACTGAAGGGCATGAACCTGTTCGGGTTGACGGATTGGACAGGATAAGCGAGAAAGTCTTGGACGTGCTGGATGCAGAAGCATTCGTCGGACTGCGAAGCCACGGGGCCTTGGGCCTAGTCTATGCCCAGATCTTTTCCATGAATCAGCAAATGAAAATGGAGAAATGTACTGAAATGAATCGCAAGGTAATAGTATTCGTGGACGGAATGTTCATGCGCCGCAGGGTATTGGAGAAGAACTGGTTCATGTACAAAGCCAGAGAGATCAGAGAGTACTGCTTAAAGCACCTCAAGCAGGATGATTACCTGGTACGTATCTACTACTACGATTGTCAACCCCTGCAGGCCAAAGGGGTGTCCCCTTTAAACGGCAAGGAGATCAACTTTTCCCAACTGCAAAGCGCCAGGCTCAGGTATCAGCTGTTTGATCAGCTCAAGACCACTCCTAATTTCTGCCTGCGTCTTGGCTACATGGAGTGGAATGGACGAGACTGGTCCATTGTAGGTTCAAAGGCCGCTCCATTGCTTAAAAAGGAAATCACTGTGGATGATCTCTCAGATGGTGATATCCGCCCTGGCAGCGAGACCACCCAGATAAGTGTGAAGATGGCCCTGGATATGACCATGCTGGCCACCAAAAAGACTGCTGATATGTTTATCTTGATAACAGGCAGAACAGATTTGATTCCAGCTATGGAACTTGTCCGGCAGGAAGGAGTACAGATCGGTCTTGATCCCATGTTTGCGCCCATATCTAGTGCATTGGGGGCACAGGCGGATTTTTTAAGTACACATGTTCCGGATAATTCAGAACAGAATACCTCTACCTCCAAGGTACAGGGCAAAGACCAATGAGCGGAACAAGCTTTTCCTTTCACCTTCTTCCGGAAGAGGACCGTATTGCCCTTTCGTTTACCACGAACGAGGGCGAGAGGCTTCCGGCTATTCTGCTCACTCGAAAGTTGGTCAAACTCCTGGGCAACTACCTGCGCCACTATATTGAGAAGAATACCTCTTTGCCTGAGTCGGTGACCACTGAGGACAAAGACGACATCTTCCAGTTCATGCATATGAGCCAGTTGGAGACCAATCCACCCAGCTGGAATTCCGGCCAGAAGAAGCAACCGGACAAGGCCAGGGAATTGGCCTCAGCCAAACTGGTGACCAAAATCGATATCCAGTATACAGAGCGCGTTGTGCAGCTGAAATTTTTCAAGCAGAAGACTCACCTGGTCAGCCTGACTCTGGGCTGGAAAGAGATCCACAGTTTTTTGTATTCACTGGCTGAGACGTCCAGGAAGGCGGACTGGAACCTGGAAGCTGTATTTGAATGGAGTGGACAGGCTTTGGCTCAGCAGGATATGGGACAAAGGCAATGAGGCTTTGATGACAGGTACAGCCTGCTGGCCAGATATATCTTAGGAATCACAAAACATATCAGGAAGACAAACATAAAGGAGCAAACATGCACATCTTTGCCGACCAAATCAGCACGGTAACCCTGTCCAACGGCAACCTGCGCATTCAGCTGACCCAGCGCGGAGCGGATGATGAGACTGTGGATGCCGGGACACTGATCATTCCGGCTTCCCAGGCCAACAATTTCGTCAATGGGCTAGCTGGGAGTTTGAAGAATTTGGAGGAGAAGTTGAAGGAAGCTCGGGAAGAGCAGTAGGAATTGAAATAGCCAGGAGCAGGTGCTGCTGGCTATTTAACCTCACCCACCCCACTCTCTTTCCTTTGAGTCCTTACTGAGCCCGTTGTAAGTCCCGACATCAGCAATTTGATTCATGCTTGACCCACAAGCTATGACCCTGGGCCTTGTTTGACTTTCCTCACTGTCCGAACTCCTGGTCAGGGCTTTAAAAAGCTTGCAGTCAGGACTGCTCATGGTTACTCTGGTCACCTGTGTCAACCGCTCTTTGATCAGCCCGAGACCATTTACAACTTCTGTTTGCGGCTGTACCAAATGGAGTGGAGTGAGAAAGGCTGGTCCCCTTGTGGGCTCCAATGTGGCGTTTTTGCTCAAGAAAGACACAAAGAAGATATATTCATGTTCTTAACTAACCAGGATTATATTGTTGAGTTTCTGCTGGAGTGCAAGCCGGGTCCGCCCAGGACGCCCGCATCCTGGAGCCTGGGCCATGAGGGTTCCCCGTTCATTCTGCCAGCTATCGGAGGCATCACCCTGAACGTGCAGGTTGGTGATTCTGCTTTTGGCTGGGCCGGGGATCATATTGAGCCCGGAGTGAGCTGTACAGGCAATACAAATAAGCCCCAGGAGCATCCCAACACCTCTTTGCAGATGTATGCCTGCATTGGGAATAAGGCCGCAATAGTTTCCGGAGAGGCAAAAGGGGGATCTGGAGTTGTTATCGGCAAGCACGGCGGATCAGAGCATTTAATCGTAGATTTCCCCAGGGAAGTGAAAGAAAAGCTGTCTTACGAGGATACCATCCGCATCCAGGCCAGGGGACAGGGACTGCAGCTCACAAATCACCCGGAAATCTCCCTGTTCAATCTGGCCCCTGAGTTATTGGCTGAAATGGACATAGAAATCAGGGAGAACAAGATCAGGGTTCCAGTGACCACGATGGTTCCGGCAGTATGTATCGGATCCGGTATTGGCGCTCCGCATGTGGCCAAGGGCGACTGCGACATTATAACCAGCGATCCGCACACAGTGCAGGAACACAAGCTGGACAGGATAAGGTTTGGAGACTTTGTGGCCCTGCTGGATCAGGATCACAGGTTTGGCCGTACCTACCGTCAGGGCGCAATTTCAATAGGAGTGATCTCCCACAGCGACTGCAAACGAGCGGGACACGGACCCGGCGTAACCACCGTTATGACCGCTGATAACTCCTCCATAGAGCCGGTAATATCTTCAAGGGCCAATATAGCTGATATTTTAGGAATCGGAACCCGGATCTAAACTCTGTGCCCCGCAGGAAGAAGGACTGAACCACAAAGTCACAAAGGACACAAAGGGCAAGATTTTGGCGCTGTGGGGTTTACCACAGCACCAAAGGCCTTCAGCCTGCCGGCTAGGGGGAAAACCATCTTTCCCTAACCCGAAGGGTTGGTAAGTTTTATCTTTGCGGTCACCCCGCAAAGATAAAGTTCTTCCCCTTGTGCCCTTCGTGCCTTTGTGGTTCCAACTTTTTAGGCGCCTTAGCAGTTCAAACAAATAATTACGAGGACAGATGCAACCCAAAAAGATAATGTGGCTCTCCCCCATGTGCAGCCTGGACCGCAGGGGAGGTGCTGCCCAGCAGATACGTTCGGTACTCTCCACCCTGGCCTCTGCCGGCTGGCAGGCTTATGCTGTCCAGATGACCCTTTTTGACGGCAAGGAGGACTACCCGGTCTCCACCTTGGTAGGGTCCAAATATGCCGTGCCCGAGAATGTGGGCAAGACATTGAAGCTGGAGCAGGACGGCGTCCAGCACCTGCTGTTCTATACCCAGAGCAGCAGCAAGCGCACCGCCCAGGAATCCAGGGCCTTTCTGGAGCGGGCCTAGCGTGCCCTG
>JBNJII010000141.1:0-4329 GCA_051749205.1 Thermodesulfobacteriota bacterium
TTTCTGAACAAAGCGTCGTCTATGCGATTGACATTCAGCTTGCCGGCCGCATCCAGGATCTGGACAGCTACGGTCCGGTTGCCCACCATTGTGGTGTAGCCCTCGAAACGGGGGTACTTCAGCTCCATGGGCCGTCCGGCCTGGGCTTCCAACTGCTTCTTGGCGGCCAGCAGGGATGTATTGGCCGCATAGGTGCGGTATTGGTGAACCCCCCAGTCTATGCCGGACTGGAGCACAAAGCTTTCCTTAAGCATGCTTTCCGTATTCAGGGCCTGCAGCCCTTGTACCCTGGCCGAGGAGGAAAAGGAAAGAGCGAACAGGGCCAAAAGTGCGCATACCCACAAAACGGCGATAAGAAGAAAGCCGTCTTGGGAGCAGGCTTTGTGGCCGGTCTTCTCCTGTGGGTCCGGCATGGCCAATGGGTTATCGCTTTCCATGATCCAAGGCCGGGGACTTCCTGCTTAGAGGTGTACAGACCAGGAAGTCCCCGAGCTCACCACCAGCCCTGAAACTGATCTGTGCGGGCAATTCGCTGTCCACCCAGTGCGTTTTGGCCAGGACCTTTCCCTCGTCTTTTTGCTGGCTCTGCACTTCCTGTACCTCGGTCTTGACTCCGGAAAACAGGGGATAGGCCTGTCGCTGATACCCGAATTGGGCATCGTGCACGTTGTTTATCACCTGGACACTTTCCTGGAGGATGAAGGCGGGCGGGACGTAACTTGAACGCTCAATCTCTGTGCCGGCTTGAAAATCCCGGAGGGCCCTTAAAAGTTCAGGCCCAGGAACCCCGCTTTTGTACACATACAAGGAATTGCCTTGGCCGTTTGGGGCGGTATGCACATAGAGGCAGGCAAAAAAAAGGGCCTTGTCCAAACGATGGGCGGCACCCAGGCCGTTGGTAGTCACGTAGAACACGCACTGGGGCCCTCCGGCAAAAAAAAGGAACTCCCCCTTTTCGCTGTTGAAGGTGTACAAACATAGACTTCTGAAGTCATTTTGAAGCAAACGCAGGGCAATGGCCTTTCTTTGAGTCTTTGATTTCTGATCCTCTTCCATTTTTTTCCATACATCCACGCCTAAGGAAAAGGCCATATATAAAGTGAGCACCACCAAAGACATGACGGTCAGAGAAATGATCATCTCCAGCAAGGTGAAGCCGGCCTTGCCGGCAGAGGCTGCAATGGTTTTGGTCCTTTGATCATTGGACTTCAATGTGCTCGTCCTTGAACTGATCGGTGAAAAAGTCCGGACCCACGACCGACATGCGCCTGAGGGTCAAAGGGGCTGCATCCGGGCAGGCATAGGTCAAAATAAAGGAATACAGCTCGGTGACCTTGGTTATCTGGATCTGGTCTTCTTCCCATTGTGGACCCTGGACATCCACAGGCCGGATCTGCAGCTCCCAGGGGCAATGACCGTTTTTACCCTGCCATTTAAAATCGTCATCGCGAACATCCTGGGTTTGCAGGCGCTGGAAAAGCTGCTCCGCCTGCACAGCGTAGGCAACTTTTTTTTCGGCTTTATACTCAAGCTTCATCCCGGCGGAGATAAGCTGAAAATAGACAGTGACCGCCAAGGCTACGATGATCAGGGCAATCAGGACTTCCAGCAAGGTAAATCCCTGTTTGCCTCTCTGGATCCGGCTTTTTTTATTCCATGTGCTGAACACGGTGAAATGAGGGCCAAGCATCGCACATACTTAAATCGTGGTTGTATAAAAAACTGAAAAATTACTGAAAAAATTATGTTTCAGAATCATCATCCCAACCACCCCTGTCCCTCCTTGCTAAGGCTGACCTTTACCCACACTTGACAGCGTGGGTTTGTTATTTTCAGAGGGCAACCATACGGCGAAGACGCCTAGGATTGCCCCTACAAGGAGGTGCGGGGTTATATGAACGTCTTGCGCTTTGACCAACCTTGGAAAATCATCGGAATCTTCAGGGGCAGTGCTTCGCGTCTTCGCGTAATGCCTGCCCTCTGGGGTTTCAAAACACCCCCGGTGTTACGAGTGTGCTATGCACGGGGGCACACAATTCATACTCGATCTATCCGGCAACTTGCCATTTTGGGGCGCTTTTTGCCAAAAACATATCAGATTTGCTAGAGGCAAAGCTTATATGTTTTTGGATTGGTCATCTGGCATCTGAATGTCCCCAAACAAGGGATCAATGCGGATGGCAAGGCTTTGATCACCCTTCGAAGAATGCAGGACAATCTGGGCGGCCTCAGCTGCCCCGTCTGGATAAAACACCGCGATTTCGGCTTTCTCCTCCAGCCGGGAATCGTTTACGGAAAGCTCCACCTCCGGTGCCAGGGTATGCTTTCGCTGGCCGAGACTGGTATGCACCGCCTTGTCTTGGGGATCATAGGTGCACACATTGGACTTTCCTCGGACAATGGCTGTGCTTCTGGCCGCGCGCATCAGTTGGACCAGGGCATGGCCCTGGGCCTTGAACTCAACCGCGGCTTGCTGCCGGTAGTTAAAGCCCAGGAAAAGCCCCAGGCCCACGGACATGATGAGCAAAACCACCAAAAGCTCAAACAGGGTGAAGCCAGGGTTTGGCCGGTATTGGCTGGTGGTTGTTTTCCAAGGCAAAGGATATACCAGTCTCGTAGCCTGTCTTATACGTTGTGTCCCATGTGGCGGCAGTTTCTCATGTCAAAATTTTGGTCAAGTGAGCGACAGATGAAAGTGGATTTTTTTACTAGTCCCAACTGGTGACATCGGCGTTCTCGTCCTCCCCGCCGGATGCCCCGTCCGCCCCGTAGGAGTACAGATCGTAGTCTCCGTGCTCCCCTGGCTGCTTGTAGTGATACTCCTTGCCCCACGGATCCTGGGGGATCTTTTTGGGCAGGTAGGGTCCGTTCCAGTTGTCTACCCCTGAGGGCTGTTCTCTTAAGGCTTGCAATCCTTGTTCCGTGCTCGGGTAGGAGCCCACGTCCAGACGATAGGAATCCAGGGCTGTGCCCAAGAGCTCAATCTGGGCCTTGGCCGTCTTTTGCTTGGCCCCGCCCACGTGCTGAAAGAGGCGCGGCCCGACCAGGGAAGCCAGAAGACCAATTATGATCATGACGATGAGCAGCTCGATAAGGGTAAATCCCTGCCCCCGGCAAGACTGTCCGTGTAACCTGACTTTGCTCATCTTCGCATCTCCTCCCCTGAAAATTTATCAACATTCCAGCGATATTTTCGGTCCTTTGCCGTTATTCCCGCGGAGGCGGGAATCTAGTTCTTTATTTTATATTGTGAGTTAAAAGTTAAAGGTAAAAGGTTAAAAGTAAAGACAAAGAAATCAAGATGTTAAATCCGTTATCGCTACGGACACTGAAAGCCATGCAGATGTTCAATAAAAACAATGTATTGCCAGAGAACTTTTGCCTGGCTAGATTTTATGAAGAAACTGAAAAATAGGTGTCAGAGTCATCATACCAACCACCCCTGCCCCTCCTTGCCAAGGAGGGGAGTTAAGAAAAGAGACCCTGGGGCGAGTGTTCGGTTTGTATCCGAAAATGTCCAGTTTATCGAGGATCGGAATCGAATATTTAAAGCCAGATCAGACGATTACGGAGAGTCCCCTCCTTAGCAAGCTGACCTTTACCCACACTTGATACCGTGGGTCTGTTATTTTCAGAGGGCAACCATACGGCGAAGACGCCTAGGATTGCCCCTACCCGGAGGGTCGGAGGTTGCATTCCGGGATATGAGGTGTTTTGAAAGACCGACAGATAACCGGGGACCTCAGGTAGGGGCAGTGCTTCGCGTCTTCGCGTAATGCCTGCCCTCTGGGGTTTCACCCCCCGGTGTCAAGTGTGTGCTATGCACAGCTTTCCAAGGAGGGGATAAAGGGGTGGTTGAATAATGACCACTACCTTACCCCACGGTGTTAGGTGTGTATAAAGACCAGCCCCCAAGGGGCCCGGCTTCATGAGGTAAACATCCCAGCATTTCTTCTATTCCAGCATCCCAGCATCCCAGCATCCCAGCATTTCCTAAATGACTTACATCCCCAGCTCATTGATGCTGAATATGGCCAGGAGCATGGAAACAACCATCGCCCCCACCACCAGGCCCATGCACAGGATGACCGCCGGCTCAAAAACCGCGGTAAAGGCCTTGATCGCCGATTTAAGATCCTTGTCGTACATTTCCCCGATCTTGTCCAGCATGCCGGACAGGTCTCCGGATTCCTCTCCGACCCCGAGCATGCTCACGGCCAAAGAGGGAAAGACCCGGCGCTTTTCCAGGGAGACCGAGAGCATCCGTCCCTGCTTCAAATCTGTTGCCACCTGGTCCAGGGATTGACGCAAGGCAGAATTCATGACCAC
>JBNJII010000142.1:0-4294 GCA_051749205.1 Thermodesulfobacteriota bacterium
ACACCTGCCCTGACCGTATCCTCTTTGATGATCGCCTTTCAAAAATCAAAGTTCCTTCTCTTTCATCCTCTCTGCAGCCCTCTTTTCCTGTGTTCGGCGCTTAATCAACGCCTGCCGCATGTTTTCAAAAATGTTGGTTGCCTCCTGGACGGTGAGCACATCGTCATCGACCTTTTGACACAGCACGATCCTCAAGGCGTGCAGGGCCTGGATCCCCATGTCGTTAGAGTACTTATTGACCAGCTCCTCCCACTCGGCCTGAGACTCCGGATCGTGGCAGTAGTTTTTTTCGGCCAGGGACGAGAGCGAGATGAGCAGAATTATGAGGGTGACAATGAATTTTCCAAATATGTTGTCATGATCAGTGCTTGTCCTGAACATGAGGTATCTATTTCGAGCGGATTTGGGGGGAAAGTCAGTATCCGGGAAAAGAAGGGAAAGGGCGGTCGCCCAAAGGGTCGTTAAAAGCAGCAAGATTCTGGAAGAGTTCTACTTGGAGTACCGGAAAAGGTCATTACAAGGAATCGAATAATGAAAAAAACCCCCGGGCTGCAACCCCCGGGGATCCTGTTAAGGCACTAGGCCATAACAGAAGGACATGTACGATAAGATTGTCCAGGTAAGCCATAAAAGTCAAGAATTAGATCAATTGTTGAGTTTTAGCGTTGTTCACGGCAATGGCCAGGGCTTTCTTGGCCACGATGACCACGAACAGGCTCTTGCTCCGGGTGATCCCGGTATAGATGAGGTTTCGCTGCAGTATGATTTACTGGTCACTGGTGTCCAAATATCTGTTGACCGGTACAGTGAGTGATTAATAAGCCCTTTTCATCCACCCGGTTTGCTTGTCGATAAGCAGCCTTTCCACCAGAGAACCATCTTTGGTCTCCACCCTGGCTTCAAAAGCCTCGTCCATTTCGTTGACCTCGCCAATTTTCAGATTCGGATTCCCGGCCACATAATCATCAGCAAGCTGCTTGGCTTTACTCTGAGTCAGAGGCTCCATCTGTTGCTGTCCGCCTGATGGGCCGGATTGGCCGGAAGGGCCGTATTGACCGCGACCCCATTGATCACCCATCATGCCGGCCCCCATGCCTCGGCCGCCCTGCATCATGCCTTGGCCGCCCTGCATCATTCCAGGACCCATGCCCTGGCCTTGCCGACCCTGCATCATGCCGGGTCCCATGCCACGTCCCTGCCAGCCGCGCATCATGCCTTGCCCGCGGTGCATCATTCCAGGCCCCATGCCCTGGCCTTGCCAACCCTGCATCATGCCGGGTCCCATGCCCTGACCGGACTGCTGGCCGCACCAGGGACAGAACCAGCCCTGGCCTTGAGAACCTTGCCCTTGAGGGCCATAGCCCTGTTGCTGGGCCAGGACCACACTGCCGGACACGATCAATACCAATACCGCTGCTGCAATAAAGAATTTCTTTTTCATACCCAATACCTCCTTGGGGTTTGATGTGACAGATGTTTGTACCAAAATGATTGATGTTCATCAGGATCGGACCAGATAGTTGCGCATCATGCCCAGGTCTTCATGCTCCAGATTGTGGCAGTGATACAGGTAGAGCCCCTTATGATCGGTAAAGCGCATGATCACAGCCACTCTTTCTCCGGGCATAACCAGGACGGAATCCTTCCAGCCCTGGTCCAGAAAGCGATACCCGGGTCCGCCGGACCGGCCGAGGACCTGGAATGACAGTCCGTGGATATGCATGGGATGGGGCATGGACATCATAGATCCGGTATTGATGAACTCCCAGATTTCGGTTTCACCCAGACGGACCATCTCGTCAGGAGCCACCTCGGACATATCGAACGTCCGTCCGTTGATGGTCGGTTGCATGTGCCTCATGTCCAGAAAGAATCGCTTTGGGTGCTCGCGATTCACCGCTTGAGACGGATCAAGCCGTTCAAGGCTCGTGAGCCGTTCAGGAGGGGTCATCTCTCCCTTGCCGGCTTTACTGACCTGAAACCGGACCAGCTGGAAACGGGACCCATTTGGCAGACGCGCTCTCCTTCCCATCATGCCCATACGCCCGCCGCCCGGATTGAAGGGCAGGCTGTGCAGGGAGACAATCGAACCTTCCGGCATGTCCCCGAAGTCCGCCCAGAGGTCGACCCTTTCAGCCGGGCCGAGCATAATGTCCGGGACATTCAAAGGCTTTTCCAGAAGTCCGCCGTCTGTGCCCAGAATCTGCAGGTTTCTTCCGTTGCTCCAGGCCAGGCGGAAGATCCTGGAGTTTGATCCGTTGAGGATGCGCAACCTGTAGGGTTTCCCCTTCACGTCAAAGGTGGAGTCCGCCTGCCCGTTGACCATTATCCTGTCGCCGAGGAAGCCGTTCATCCGCTCCATGGAGGAGCGGAGGTACACAAGCTGGTTGTCCGGGTCGAATGTCCGGTCCTGAAGGACCAGGGGCAGATCGTCTTTACCTGATGGAAGTCCAAGGGCCTGTTCTTCCCGGTCGGAGATCAAAAAAAGCCCTGCCATTCCGCCGTAGACCTGGTTGCCGGTCAGGCCGTGGGGGTGGGGATGATACCAGTATGTACCAGCCCGGTTGTCGACCTGAAAATCATACACATACTCCCCTCCGGGGGGCACTGCCAGCCTGGGGTGCCCGTCGTCTTTGGGGGCAACGTGCAGACCGTGCCAGTGGACGATGGATTCCTGGTAAATGATATTCTTGAATCTGATCCGGATTCTCTGACCTTTTTGGACCCGAAAAGCCGGCCCCAACCAGCTGTTGTCCGAATTCTGAAGCTGCCAGTGGTCTCCATGAAGCACCTGTCCTTTAAATCGCCAGACATCGGTTGGTGGCCCGTAAAAGAGAGGAACCCTGTCCTGGACCGCCCTGAGGTCAACCTCCAGGTCCGGCTGAGCAGCCTTGACCTGGCGTGGCCAAATGAAGCCTGATGACGTGGCCGCGCCCCAGGCAGCCAAAAATTGTATGAAGGATCTACGGTTCATAGGTTCTCTCCAGTCAGGCAGTTTGATAGTACTTTTTTTGAAAAGTAGTCATACTGCTTTAGTAAACTCGTATGAAACAAGATCCCAAGGCAGTCAGGTTTCACGTGTCAGGTTTCATCAAAATCAGGCCGTTATGCAATCTCCTGCTGTTCTGTCTCGTATGAACGAGGCCCTGCTTTGTTCGTCATTCCCGCGGGAATCCAGAACAGATAGCTTGGCTTTCCCCTAGATTGCCCGGCGAGTCTGATCCCGTTGTATTCGAACTGTCCGGGCCGGGCAATGACGGAGGGGGACATCCGTGAGTTTCATCCTGGATCAAACTGGCCGTCTGCGGCCAGAGGCGGCGCTGAAACCCTATTGAATATCCTGCTTCATCTGTTCGAACTCTTCTTTGGTCAGTTCGCCCTGAGCGTAACGTTTCTTGAGGATATCCAGCGGGGTTTCCCGGTCTGGAGAATTTCCGTCTGTTTCTGAGCTTCGGATTTTCGAGAGTACAACAATAAGGATGATCACCGCCAGGATAATCAGGATCCAGAAAAAGAAACCGCCAAAGGGCATCATGTGGGACCATTGACCGAAAAAACCACGTCCCGGACCGTGGTATTGAATGCCGGGGCTGAAAAATGTGCTGAACGTATCAAAAAGCTGGTTCATGTCCTTTTCTCCAGGAGAAGACATATCAAAGGAGTGAATTGTCTATTTCAAAACCTAATACGCAAGCGTTATGCCAAAGAGTCTTGATTGTACAACTATCTGTAAATAATCATTATTTAAAAGAAAGTCATGGTTTCCCTCCTAAAAACATACTTTTTACGTATAGTTTTTAAGCAAAGAGAGGCGGTGGTTGTATGTTTTTTATACAGGGGTTCAAGCTCATTGGACCGGGCAGTCTGATTTCTGCATTGCCCCTGGCTGTGCTGAATCCTAGTAGAATGCAAGTATACTGAAATGATCTGCCCGGGTCCAGACCTGTTTCAAGATCTCACTGATACATCACCCATGTCAGGGCTTCCTTTTTGGGGTTTCTTTTGAGATCATCCCGTAATCTTTCCACTTCCTGGCGGATAGTCACTGTTATTTCTGGGCCTCCGGCATCGTGGGGCCCATCTTTCAGGGTAAGTAAACGGAAGCAGTGCAGAACCTAAAGGCCTATTGCAAATAAGGACCAAATTGCATACCATATAAGAAGGTAATTTTATATGTTTATTCTGAATTTTCTTTGCCGCTTTCGAGAGGGGCCGCAACATCCAGGCCATCGTCTTTGACAAGACAGGCACCCTGACCAAAGGGGAATTCGGGGTGACCGACACGATCGCCTTC
>JBNJII010000143.1:0-4181 GCA_051749205.1 Thermodesulfobacteriota bacterium
GCTTTGGGGCAAAAAATATTTCAGATTTGCCGGAGGCAAAGCTGAACACTGAAACCTGAACACTCCTGGAAACTTACATTTGAGAACAAAATTACCGTGACTGCCACGCTGTTGACCACAAGGGATACTCCATGACCTTTCAGGAAGCCCATTTCCAACACCAGGGTCCTTTTCGACCCTGCCTGCCCATTATCTTGGCTTCCGCATCCCCACGCCGGCAAGCCCTGCTCACTGAGCTCGGACTGCACTTTCACGTTCAGCCGAGCAGCCTTGCTGAACCGGCCCCTGGCCCGGAGGAAGCCCCTGGGGAATACGTCCAAAGCATGGCCCAATATAAAGCTCAGACTGTGGCCCGGCACAAAAAACCTGGCATCATTTTGGCCGCGGATACGGTTGTTGTCACCGGGCAGCGCATTCTGGGCAAGCCGGAGTCTTCTGCCCATGCCCTTTCCATGTTGACGGAACTCAACGCCTCCACCCACCGAGTTCTCACTGGATGCTGCTTGCTGGATCCTCAGGATGAGAGCCGCACCTGCACCTATGCCGTGTGCACCGAGGTCACTTTTTCCTGCCACTCCCGGGAGATATTGGCCGCCTATGTCCGCACCGGCGAGCCATGGGACAAAGCCGGAGGCTACGCCATCCAGGGAGCCGGAGCCTTCTTGGTCTCCCATGTCCACGGCTCCTACTCCAATGTTGTGGGTCTGCCTTTGAACGAAACCGCGGCCGCTCTTTTGCATTTACAGGCCATAGAGACGGCCCGGTAGTCTGTCCCTGCGGACTGCGGATGTTTATTGCCTGCCACCTATCACCACAAGGATCACTTTGAGTGTGCTGTCCTATATAGCCTGTCAAATAGCCACCCTGGGCCCTGTCGGCCACCTGCCCAAGGCTCCCGGCACGTGGGGATCTCTGGTCGCTGTTCTGTGTGCTCCGTGGCTTTTTCTGCCCTGGGGCCTGCCCCTTCGGCTGTGTATCCTCCTGGCCCTTTTCCTGATCGGTGCTTGGTCCGCCGGACACTACGAAGGAAAAACAGGCCGCAAAGACCCCGGACAGGTGGTCATCGACGAAGCCTTGGGGCAGTGGACCAGCTTGCTCTTGGTCAGCCTTTGCACATGGTGGATTTTGGCTCTAGCTTTTGTCCTTTTCCGCCTCTTGGATGTGATCAAACCATGGCCCATCAAGGCCTCGGAAAAATGGCTGCCTGGTGGATACGGGGTTATGGTCGACGATTTCCTGGCCGGAATCATGGTTGGGGTGCTTGTGCTCTTTGGCCAATAAAAAAGCGGAACCCTGTTCACAGGATTCCGCTTACCAACCCGAATGGGTAAGCCAAGCCCGTCACCGCAGTGGCTGTAAGGGGCTTTGAAGGGCTTTTACAGGTCTTTTTTGATCTCTTGTAAAAGCTTATTGACTTCAGACAACTTCTTCTTCGATGCACTGTCCAGCTGCTGGCCGAGCATGTCCGCCTGCTGGCTCATCTGATCCACCATTGTGGAGTATACAATACGCTTGGTATGCTCCGGCAAGCCGTCCAGCTTGGCCATAGACTTATCCAGCTTGGTCACCTTGTCGGCCATGGTCCCCATCTGCTCATCGATATCAGCGACCCGGGAACCGAGAGTCTCCACCTTGTTTTCCATGGTCTGAACCGCTTCCTCCGCCCCGGTCACCCCTTTGACCTGGGTATCCAGAGCGGCAATGTTTTGCCGCAAGCTGAAAAAGAAGACCACCATCAAGACAACTGCCAACAAAGCCACGATGAGAGCAGCTTTGCCCATTCCCTGGCGGGCTTCCTGGGTCAGTTCAGGATTGGAGCTGTTTGCAGCACTTGCCATAGTTGTACCTCCTCAAATTCTTGTTGGAACCAAATCTTTCTGCCTCAATAAACGCCGCATGTTCACTGTCACTGTTGGGAACCAAAAAAACTGCTTGTTCCGGGTTTCACAAACAAGGGCTCTTGGCGGATCGTCCCTTCCTGCCTTGATGCAGCCTTATTTGCCAAGGCGTACATACATCTCCGGGTCTTAACCCGTGCAGAGCAGCATACGTGACATTTGTGTTAAAATCAACGATCAATTGACCAGACTGTGTAAAGGGGCCGGGATGCGTCCCCCATGGCGGATAAAACCTGAAGATTCCTGCATGTGGCGTAGAGATATAATCGGTGCCCGGCCCAAGAGCCCTCCAAACTCAACGTCCTGTCCGGCCTCCTTGCCCGGAACAGGAATGAGCCTGGCTGCCGTGGTCTTCTTGTTCATGACGCCTATGGCCATTTCGTCAGCCACGATTGCGGCAATGGTCTCCACCGAGGTTTCTCCTGGAATAGCAACCATATCCAGCCCTACAGAACAGACACTGGTCATAGCTTCCAGCTTTTCCAGCCCCAAATACCCCTGGCTGACAGCCTCGGCTATATTCATATCCTCGCTGACCGGGATAAAAGCCCCGGACAGTCCCCCCACATGAGAGCTGGCAAAGGCTCCGCCCTTTTTCACCGCATCGTTGAGCAGGGCAAGCAGGGCCGTGGATCCGGGTACGCCGATGCCCTTGAGCCCCAGGCTTTGAAATATCTCCCCCACACTGTCACCCACATTGGGGGTGGGGGCAAGGGACAGATCGACAATCCCGAAAGGGACCCTCATTTCAGAGGCCACCTCCCGCCCGATGAGCTCCCCCACCCGGGTCACCTTGTAGGCAGTCCGCTTGATGATTTCCGACAGGCTGTCAAAGCTCAGATCCGGATCATTGGCCAGGGCCCGATCGATGGCCTTTTTGACCACTCCCGGGCCGCTGACCCCGACATTGATCACTGTATCCGGCTCCCCGGTACCCAGATATGCCCCGGCCATGAAGGGGATATCTTCCGGGATATTGGCAAAAACGCACAGCTTGGCGCACCCCAGCCCGTCCTGATCTGCGGTGAGCTCGGCCGTTTCTTTAATCACCCGGCCCATGGTCCATACCGCATCCATATTGATACCGCTTCTGCTGGAGGCGACATTCACCGAAGCACATACCCGCTGTGTTGTTTGCAGGGCTTGAGGTATGGCCTGCATCAAGGCCGTATCCCCCTGGGCCGCACCCTTTTCCACCAGAGCGCTGAACCCACCGATAAAATCGATGCCCACATCCTGGGCAGCCTGGTCCAGAGTTTGGGCCAAACGGACCATATCCTCGACCTGAAAAGGAGCCCCAAAGACTGCCACCGGGCTGACGGCAATACGCTTATTGACCACAGGAATCCCGTACTTGGCCCCTACCCGGTCGCACATAGGCACAAAGCTGGACCCGATGCGGAGTATCTTTTCCCGCACCGCCTTTCGGGTTGTGTCCGGATCATGGCTGGTGCAGTCAAACAGGCTGATCCCCAGGGTCACGGTACGTACATCCAGGTTTTCGTTTTTGACCATCTCCAGGGTGGAGATGACCTCGCGTTCACTGAGCATGCCTCCCCCTTGCCGCTCACAAGCGGCAGATATCCTCGAAGATTCGTTTGTGTTGAATGGTCACTTGTATGTCTTTGTCCGCGCCGATCTGCTGCAGGGCCCTGGTCAACTCCTGCAGATCCAGGTGGGCGGGCACATCCACCTCAAAAATCGTCACCACCCGGTCGGCAAAGGCCGAGGTCCCGGGAACAGAGTTCAAGTTGGTAATATTGACCTGCAGACGCTTCATCTCACAGGTCACGGCAGCTATCAGCCCCACCTGGTCAAATCCGATGCAGACAACCACAAACGGCTCGGCCTGGAAAACGATATCGGTCGCTTTTTTGGGCTGGACCGGCTTGACGTAAGGAACAATCCCCAGCGTGGCCAATCCCTGGTTGAGCTTATCCAGCAGTTGATCGGGAGACAAGCCGGAAGGCAGACTGACCAGAAAGATACCGGCAAACTCGTCCTGAAGCACTGTCTGGGTCAAATCATCGATATTACAATTACTTGCGGCCAGAATGGCTGCCACCTCGCACACGATACCCGGGCGATCGGTGCCCAGCACAGTCACCGCCACCTGAACGGACATGCACACACCCCCTTCAGGGCTGGACGTCATGGATTCAAATGATATATCAGAACAAGGAAAGCTTGTAGCACTCTTTGTCAGGGCGCACAACTCGACCCGGCCTTGACCTACGGTAATTTTGTTCTCAAATGTAAGTTTCCAGGAGTGTTCAGGTTTCA
>JBNJII010000144.1:0-4166 GCA_051749205.1 Thermodesulfobacteriota bacterium
TTTCGAATTTCGGATTTCGATATTCGAATTTAGTAAACTTATAAATGAATAAAACCGATTGCCAAAAATTGAGGCAATATTTTTGAGACGCAGTACTAGGTTCAGCTTTGCCTTCGGCGGATCTGAAATATTTTTTGCCCCCAAGCGGGCAAAAAATGGGAAAATTGCCGGATTGATCAAGGGTACTCAAACGATCGTTTGACACAAAACGGAATTGAACGCATGACCTTAATGATCGTGTTTTTGCTGGCCATGAACCTGGTATTGGCTACCGGCCTGGGAATGTTGTGGCTGCGGTCTTATTCCTGGTGCGAGAAATCCATGGAGTTGGAGGAGCGCCTTGAAGGGCGTATGCAGGACCTGGAGGCCCGAGTGGTCAACCTGGAGACAGCCAAGACAGTGCAAGAGCCTGCTGCAGAGGAAAGCGAAAGCTGGATTCAAAAGCGGCTGCAGACCCGGGAAGCACGGAAAGTGGTTCCCGAGCGCTACAAGCTGGCGGTGAATATGGCCGGCAGCGGCATGGATCTGCACAAGGTAGCGGAAACCATCGGCATCTCCCCGCACGAGGCCGAACAAATGGTCAGCCTGGCCCGTCTGGCTGAATCCAACACAGAGGAAGATGTCTTGGAGCCGGCGGCTGTTAAAGAGTCGGAGCCTAAATGACGATACACTACAAGATGGGCAGGAATTGATATCTTGGGCAGGTGTCGTATCGGCCCCGGGTCCCCACGTGTTCCCCAGCAAACCACTTGGAACTCCAGGAGTGAAAAAAATATGCCCTCAGGCATCTATGGAGCCCTTTCCGGGGCGGTCACTGTAGATAATCGGCTGGAAGTGCTCAGCAACAACCTGGCCAACGTCAATACTCCGGGCTTTAAGCAAGATCGGTCATATTTTGAGTCTCTTCTAAATAATCAAGTGCAGACCGGGGTCGGAGAAGGGGTCAACTATTCCAGTCTGGACGGCACAGAAACCGACTTTTCCCAGGGCAGGATCGAACACACAGGTCGGGGCCTGGATCTGGCCATTCAGGGCGAGGGCTTTTTTAAGGTGGCTGACCAGGACGGCTTCTACTATACCCGGCACGGCGGCTTCGTGCGCATGCCGGACGGTGCCCTGGTTACCCGAACCGGTGAGCAGTTGGTGGGGGAGGACGGCCCGATAACTATCCCGGATCAGGATGTGCGCATTCAAAAAGACGGAGCCATCATTGGGGCCAATGGGCAAGAGTTGGGCCAGGTCGATGTGTACACGGTGCCGGATAAGCAGGCTCTGAACAAGCAGGGCAACAGCCTGTGGTCCATTGATGAGGACGCAGAGGAAGAGGTCTTAGAAGACGCAGAGGTGCAGCAGGGCCACCTGGAGGCTTCCAATGTCAGCCCCATCTGGATTACTACCCAACTCATTGAGAGTAATCGCAGCTTTCAGTCCTACCAGCGGGCGGTGAAGGCCTATGATACAGTAGCCGAAAAAACCAATTCCATCGGCCGCATCGGCTAAAAAAACAGGGAGCGCAGAGCATGATTTCAGCCCTTAGTACGGCGGCAACCGGCATGGAGGGGCAACAGACCTCAATAGATGTCATTGCCAACAACCTGGCCAATGTGAACACCACAGGATTTAAAAAGAGCCGCATAGATTTTCAGGACCTTCTGTACCAGGATGCCCGAACTGTGGGAAGTGCCTCCACGGCAGACAACGATGTGCCCACCGGAGTGCAGGTGGGTCGGGGAGTGCGCACTGCCGGGATCTACAAGATCCATACCGTTGGGGATATAACAAAGACAGGCAATGAGTTGGACATGGCCATCGAGGGACCTGGTTTTTTTCAGATTACCATGCCCGACGGTGAAGTGGCCTATACCCGGGCCGGGGCCTTTAAGAAAGATAGTGAGGGACGGGTCGTGACCTCGGACGGCTATCCCCTGGAACCGGAGCTGGCCATTCCGGAGAACGCCACTCAAGTGAGCATCGGCAAGGACGGGACGGTCATGGCCTTTTTGGATGGAGAGACCGAGGGACAGGAGCTGGGGACAATAGATCTGGTCCGGTTCAGCAATCCGGCCGGACTGAAAAGCATCGGAGAAAACCTGCACCTGGAAACTCCGACCTCTGGCCAACCCATTGTGGGCACTCCAGGGGAAGAGGGGTTCGGGACCCTGTCCCAGAACTATTTGGAGGATTCCAATGTCAGCGTCATGCGGGAGATGGTCAATATGATCTCCGCGCAACGGGCCTATGAGATCAACTCCAAGGCCATAACCACGGCCGATGAAATGCTGCAGGCCACAAACCGGTTGGTCTAACATGTGTAGGTTCCGCTTCTTTCTTTTTCCGGCCTTGCTGGTTTTTCTCTTGCTCTGGGCAGCCAACCCTGCCTGGGGACTGCGCATTGAATTCAAGCCGGAGGCCAAAGTAGAAGGCTCAGTGCTCAGGCTGCGGGATGTAGCCTACCTATCCCCAGAAGAGGCCGCCCAGCGGTATGGGGATATAGAGTTGTTCCATCTCCGGTCAAATCAGGGGGTGCAGACTTACCGGGCCTCTACCTTGCGAGCCTATATTCGCCAGCAGGTAGGACAGGAGAGCAAAATTACTTGGGCCGGGGAGAAAAGTATCACTGTGCGTCGGGCCGGGGGAGAACTTATTGATCACCAGGAGATGCAAGCCCTGATTCAAGATTATCTGGAAGAGTCTTTGGACCATCCAGGGGTCACCCAAGTGACGTTTACTCCCGGAATGATGCCCTCCCCATTCACTGTGCAGGACCAGAACTGGGAATGTACCGTACGGCCCTCGGACCAGAACTTGGTTTCTGCCCGGCGCTTTTCACTCATCTTTAGCGGGTCGGGGCGAGTATTGCGCAATGTCACGGTGCGCGGCGAGGTGCAGGTGCGCGGGGAAGTGGCTGTAGCTGTTCAGGATTTGGGCCGGCACCAGACAATCGCTCGCGAGGATGTGCAACTCCGGGAAAGAGTGATCTCCAGGCGGGTTGAGCCGGTCTTTGATCTGCAGGAGGCGGTGGGCAAGCGGGTGCAGCGCTCAACCCAGGCCGATTCGGTCATTGACGCCCAGGATATCGCCCGGCCCCATCTGGTCCGCCGCAGACAACCGGTTACCTTGATAGTACGTAAGGGGAAGATGGTTATTTCCGCCTCCGGCATTGCCCAGGAAGATGGGGCTAAAATGGATCGGGTCTGTGTGGAGAATGCTCGGTCCGGTCAGGAAGTTTACGGGCATGTGGTGGGTAAAAATATAGTTGAGGTCGCTTTCTGATGCGCTGGATATGGATTGGAATAATCTGTTTCGCCCTTATGGGCTGCGCGGCCAAGAAACCGGAGTGGGGCCCGGAATATGAGCTGCCGGAAGATACGTACTCGGACCAAGAAGATGGCCGGCCCGCATCACCCGGATCTCTGTGGCCCGATTCCCGGGAATCCATGTATTCGGACAATAAGGCCAACAATCCTGGAGATATCGTCACAGTGGCCATTTATGAGCAAGCCAGTGCCAACCGGGATGCAGATACCTCAACCGGACGAGAGTCATCCGTATCTGCAGGTCTGACTAATTTTTTCGGCCTGGAGAACTCGGATCAGGTGGCCAAAAACCTGGACCTTAGCAATATGCTGCAAGGAAGCACGGAAAACAGTTTTTCCGGGAGTGGCTCTACATCCAGGAGTGAAGATCTTTCGGCTACTATCACCACTCAAGTGGTGTCAGTCCTGCCCAACGGAAATCTGCGCATACAAGGTCGGAAGAGAGTGACGGTGAACAACGAGGAACAGTACATTGGGCTGTCCGGAGTAGTGCGGCCGGAAGACATCACCAATGAGAACGAGGTTGATTCCCGGTACGTCCTGGATGCGGAAATCATGTACACCGGCCGCGGGCCGCTCAGCGATAAGCAGCAACCGGGATGGTTCATGCGGGCCATGGATAATGTCTGGCCTTTTTAGCTTGGGCACAGAGGGAGTTGTATGCGCACCACATGTTTAAAAATTTTGCCCCTTTTTGTGTTAGGCCTGGTTTTGAGCACCAGTGATGCCTGGCCGGCCCGGCTTAAAGAGCTGGCCAACTTGGAGGGGGTCCGCTCGAACCAGCTCATAGGCTACGGACTTGTTGTCGGCCTCAATGATACTGGAGACAGTGTGGACAATGGATTTACC
>JBNJII010000145.1:0-4141 GCA_051749205.1 Thermodesulfobacteriota bacterium
CCGGTATGTCCCTCTTGTGCATGTAATATTTGGCCAGGCCCACACTACGAGCCGCATTCTTGTTGGCCACAACCAGGACTTGACTGGGCTGCAAGGCCAGTCCAATGCTCGCCCAAAAAAACAGAATCAAAATTGCACCACATGCAACGACAGATCTCAGCCGACTCATTTATTACCTCCATGGATAAAATATTGCTCAGGCAAATTAAGAATTTTGGACAGGATTTACAAGATTTACTGGATTATTTTTTCTGCCCGCATGCTCCCAGTTGAATGTTTATCCGGTCAAATTTCCTGTCATTTAACTGGACCCTATGGGCTAGGCTTGCAGCCTATTCACCCAGTTAAACAGACCACTGGTCTACGGCATAGCCGTGTTTAACCGGGTAAAACGGGACAGGCGGAAGCCTGCGGGCAGTGAATCAATCACGCGCAGCGCGTGATGTAAAAGCCCTCGCTTCCATCGCCGAGAGGCGATTGGACCTTTCTTGGCGGGCTTCCGGCTTGCCCTGTGTGATTTTTACCCCATGAAACACAGCCCTGGGCTGTCGAGCGTCAGCGGGTTTCATCAAGGGCCGAAGGAAAGCGAAGTTTACCCGGTTCAATACTTCCATTTAACTGGGCTGATTACACCTGGGCAGGCCAAGAAAATATCCTGCCTGCCCAGTTAAATCCCCGAACATTTATTGTGGATAGACCAAAATGAGCGGCATATCAATGCTGGTGATAAGATTCCGAAGGAAGGGATGATAATGTGCGGGGCGCCGCTGGATTTAACCGGGTGAACGGCAAAGCCCAGCACATCCACGCAGTACAGGATCTTCAGGCGCTTGATGAGATTTAAAAGATAAGTCTTGTCCACATCGTGGATGGCAGGCCAGTCAAGGCAGTTCAAAAATAATATGTCATACTTCAGATTAACGCAACAGACTTAAAACCTCTATCTTATCCTGGGCAAACAGGACCGTCTCCAAAGCCTGGTCCAATACTGCCTGGTCCTGGACCGATGTTATTAAAGACTCCTCTCCAGAGGTCAGGGAAAACTTCCGTTGCATCTGCTTGAGAAGTATAATCCGCTTTCCCTGAATTTCTCCTTGCTGCATCCCTTGCTGCATACCCTGCTGCATACCCTGCTGCATCCCTTGCTGCATACCTTCTTCACGCAATTTATCAGCTATGGTCGGCATAAGTCGTTCTCCTTGAGGAATTTTTCTTTTCTCCTGGCCCTGAGCTTTGGCTTTCTCGTCTTTTCAGCTCCGGGCATGTGCGCTACGGTGAAACTGGCTTGGGACAAGCCCACCGATAGCAGCCAAATCGCCGGATACAATCTGTATTACGCCCCTTCAGGGAATGCCTTTCCAAATCAGCCGACCCAGGTTATTGACGCTCCCGACAAGACCACCTGCACCATCTCCGGACTCACAGAAGGACAGATCTACGGCTTTGTGGCCACCAGCTTTGACGCAGATGGCAACGAAAGCTCCTATTCCAATGAGGTTTACTACACGATTCCCTCTTCCAGCCCCTCCCAGGATTCAGACGGCGACGGCCTGAGCGATGACGAGGAAGAGCACTATGGGCTCGACCGCACCAATCCGGATACAAACGGCAACGGCATCCCGGACCAGGATGAAGTCGATCTGTGGGGATGCCTGGGATGGGGATATCGACGGCGACGGAACAAAAAACCTTTTCGATCATGACTCCGACGGCGACGGGGTCTGTGATGCCACCGAGCTTTTGCACGGCAAGGACCCAGCCGACTCCAGCGACAACCCCTCCGGCCTTCCGCCCATGGTCTTTGGGGAGGTTCCAGTCGATCACAAATGGACTTTGGTCGAGCTGGATAAAAGCTTCCATAGTCCTGTGCTCGTGGCCGGTCCCTTGAGCCTCAATGGAGGGCACCCAGGTGTTGTCCGCACTCGCAATATCACTTCCAACAGCTTTGAAATCAGGGTCCAGGAGTATGAATACCTGGACGGGAAACATGTTCAGGAAACTGTCAGCTTTCTGGTCATGGAAATGGGCAACTACATCCTGGTAGACGGCACCCGCATCGAGGCCTCATATTTTGATACCCGGGCCATGTATTCTGATTTTGACACCATCCCTTTTAATAGCCCATTTCAAACCCAGCCGGTAGTCACAACCTCCATCACCACCTTTAATGATCAACGACCGGTGACCGGACGGATACACAACGCCAGCACCCAGGGATTTGATTATTCCCTGCAGGAAGAAGAAGACAGCGCCCTTGATCATGCCCAGGAAAGCGTGGCCTACATCGCCTGGGAACCCTCAAACGGTGAAATCGACGGCACCCGGTTTGAGGTCGCCACTGCTCAGGGAATTACCTATGCATCTCAACCTCTCAAGTTCAAACAAAAGTTTGACAACATCCCGAACTTCCTGGCTTCCATGCAAACCTGTAATGGAGGGGATACAGCCAATCTGCGGCACGAGAAAAAATCAAACAGCGGGCTGAAGCTCAATGTAGACGAAGAACAGTCCCTGGACAATGAGATGAGACACATAGCTGAAGATGTGGGGTATATTGCTTTTACAGATGTGCAGAAAAAAGTAGTCTACGCCGTAAACTGCGGAGGAGATGCCTACACAGACTCTTCAGGTGTGAAGTATCGTGCGGATGAAAACTTTAGCTATGGCCGCATATCAGGTACTCACAAAGACATAAAGGATACCCAGGATGACCCGGTCTACCAATCTGTTCGCTTCGGTGACTTTTTCTATGATATTCCTGTTGACAATGGAGACTACGAGGTCACGTTCCAATTTGCAGAGACCTATTGGTCTGCTCCGAGCAGAAGAGTATTTCATGTCATTGTGCAAGGACAGGAGATCATCAGCAGCCTGGACCTGGTCCAGACCACAGGTCCCAGGCAGGCTTATCAGGTCACCGTGCCTGTGACTGTTTCCGATGGAGAATTACAAATTGAATTTGCTCCAGAGATCGACAATGCTATAGTCAGTGGCATTGTGATCAGAGAGAGCACAGACCTGACGGAAATAACAAACCCTGGTACAGATACCTCCAAAGGAAATAACAAAGACAAAGAGAACAATTCGAACAAAAATGATACGGGAAAACCCCATAAAAATCCGGGAGAAGATCAACCTCCCCAAAATAAACCTACGGCAACAGTTACCCTCACTTGGGACGCACCACAAGATATGTCCAACATAGCAGGATACAACATTTATTATGCTCCTGCTGATTCCAATTATACTTACCAAAACTCTATAGCCGTGGCTGATCCAACACAGCTGACCGGCACTATTTCAAAGTTATCTCCGGGCCAGCGTTATAAGTTTGCCGCCACCAGCTTTGACTCCCAAGGAAATGAAAGTGATCATTCGGATGAAGTATTCTATACTGTTCCTCAAAGCTAAATTTACAAAATTCATGTAAAAGCAATGCCATGGATAAAGTGCACATAACACTTAAAAAAAATATGCTTCATGATTTTTTATAAAGAAAATAACTTTTTCGATTTAGAATCATAAAACATCCAAAATGTAACAGAGGTAAGTAAATATGCAAAGTTGCAAAATGTATGATTTTTATATATTTTACAAATTTACAAGGCGTTGGACATATTCTATTGTTCTTTTTTCCATGGTTTGTATTTTGTCTTTACTTGCCCCGGAAACATCAAAGGCAAGTGAACTAAAATCGCCAAGAAACTTAAAAATTGCTTCTCAAGACAAACCTCCTCCAGGAAAAAAACAACCAGCTCTCTTCATCCTGCATGTTGGAAATAAAGCCGCGCAAATAGCCAAGAGCATTTTAAAGGCAGGAAGTCAGGGCAAGATTGTGGCCATCCCCAATCAAGAGAGGTACGAACTAGGCCAAAAGGTCCGAATGGTGGCTGTTCCCAATCCAGGCTACGCTTTCCAGGGCTGGGAGGGATCGTTATCCGGGAAAGCAAACCCGAAAATGATCACTTTGCAGCGAAACACACATATTAAAGCCAAGTTTGAGCCTCGAAAGGAAGAAAACACCCTGCATGTAGCCGAGACTGCTGAACCGCCTGGCGACGGATCAGTGAGCCGGCCGTTTTCCTCCATCCAGGCTGCACTTTACACGGCCCAGCCCGGGCAGACCATCCTGGTCCAAGAC
>JBNJII010000146.1:0-4106 GCA_051749205.1 Thermodesulfobacteriota bacterium
GGGCAGACCAGGCATCCTGGACACAGGTGGCTGCTATCCCGGTCATGACCGATGTTCCGTTCATGACCGACAGCCCTTCTTTGGGCTGTAAGCTCAAAGGCTCCATGCCCGCCTGCTGCAAGGCCTGGGGGGCGGGCATGCTCTGGCCTCTCCAGTTCACCTTATAGGCCGGATCCAGACCGATGACCGCTCCAAGAATGGAGGCCAGGGGCACTAAGTCCCCGCTGGCGCCGATAGAGCCCAGTTCATGGACGTGGGGTGTGATACCATGGTTCAGGCAGTCCACCAACCGCTGGACGATGATCGGACGCACTCCGGACAGGCCGTGCAGCAGGGAGTTGACCCGCAAAAGCATGGCCGCCCGGACATCCTCGTCCGGCAAGAGATCTCCGGCTCCGGTTTTATGGGGCCAGGCTATGTTGGCCTGCAGGGACGCGGCCTGCTCCTGGGGTATAAACACCTCGGCCTGGGCGCCGAACGATGTGGTCACTCCATACAAGGGGCCGCCCTGACTGATGCTTTGCAACACCGTGCGGCAGGAACGGTCCATGCGCTCCCACACCTTTGCATCTGTGGTCAACTGGACCGGGGCCTTCCATCTGGCGCACTGGATCAAATCCTTGATGCACAGCCCCTGCCCGGATACCGTCACCCCCAGCCCTCTTCCACTTTGATCACTTCCCATCTGGTCCTCAGCTTGTTGCAAAAACATCTTGCCCGTTTCTTCATACCTCGAAAGGCAAAAGTCCTTACATAACGAGTTCTTGTTGTTGACGACACCTCATGGCAGCTTCGCAAAAAGCAGCCTTGATTCCATCCTGTTGATTTTCAACCCATAACGTGAACCAAAACCTTGAAGCCGAGAGTTCATACTCAATTATCCGGGACAAGCTCTTTGAGCAGACAGTCCATTTCTTCACCAAAGCCCCACGTCTGGGGCAAGAAGGCCATTGCCCATGTCCCCGGCCCCATATGTGCCCCAGAGGTCAAGGACATGGGTCTTACAAGTATTCGTGCCCGGGGAAAGAAACGCACAATGTCTGCGGCCGCGACATCTTCCACCCACCTGTAATTGTCCGTATACTGGAGCAGGACACAGCAAGGGCCCTCCAGACCGTCACATGCGCAGTCCCTTCGCAGCATTTTGAGGGCAAAGTCCCTTTGGGCCCTGCTGTCTCGGACCACTCCGGCCTTGACCGCCCCCTCGGAGGTCGGAGACACAATAGGCTTCATGCCCAGCATATCCCCAAAAAATGCCCCGGGCCTGGACAGACGTCCTCCTCGGGCCAGGTAGGTCAAGCGGTCCAAAAAGATGTATTCCCGGCAGTGACTGCAGGCCTGATGAACAAAATCAATCACCTCCGACAGGCTCTTGCCTTGTTTGGCAAACAATGAGGCGATCAGGGCACCAAGGCCCAGGCGGCCTGAGGCAGCCCCGGTATCCACCACCCAAAACCGGCCCCGGGGATCATTGGCTTCTTGCCAACCCCTGGCTCCGTGCACATTGTGGGTATACGCAGATCCGACCCCCATGTACACGACCTGCTCATGCTCGGCCATGGCCCGGAGATAGGCCTCATGCCGTCTGGCCAGGGGAGCCTGGGAGGTGGAAACGTTTCCTCCCCGGCGCATAACGGCATAGAGATCCTCGGGTTGAACAGAGGTTTCCGGATAAAACCGGCCCTCAATGCCCACATAGCTGTCCAAAAGGGTTATCCCGCAGCGCCCGGCGTCCTCAGCGGTCAAAGACCCGGCCGCATCGGTCATGATATGCACGTCCCGGCTCCCAGAATCCGCCTGCTCCCTCATATGTCCCGGGGCCAGACTTTCTTCCCTCCACTCTACAATCTGCCCCGCGTCCTCCAGATGCCGCTTGGTTGCCGCCCTGCTCCCTGCATGCAGATGGACCTTGATCCTGTCCTGGGCTGCTCCGAAGACAACGCTAGTTCCCCTGTTCCGAAGTTTATCCAATTCTCCCAAGCCCTTGGCGTGAGGCTTTATAAGAGCGGTAATGCAATACCCGGATTCCTGGTTCTGAACATGGGGGTTTTGATCAAGGCTGACCAGGCCGGCAAAGCGCTTCTCAACAGGGGCCAAGGCCCCCCAGGACCCGGCCAGATGCTGCAAAAAACCTTCAAACAATAAAAGCATACCCAGTGCCCCGGCGTCCACGACTTCGGCCTGCATGAGCCCGGGCACCACCGTGAACGAATTGCGTACAACATCTTCCAGGTCCTTGATCACGGCCCAGGCCTCATCTGTTTTGGCCGGATCACGGTCAGACAAACCCTGGGCCAAGGCGTCGAAAACCGTCAACATGGTCCCTGGCTGTGGACATTGCACCGCCGCCCAAGCATTTGCCCGTCCATGCTCTGCAGCCTGGTGCAGGTTCTGCTTCTCGAGCGCGGGCAAAAATCCGGCTAGAAATTGGGCTGCTATAACTCCAGAGTTTCCCAGGGCATTTTCTTGAACCTCCCGCACCAGCTCCTGAAAGGGCAATCCGGAATGGCTCAAAGGGCGCAAGCTGGCCACCAGATTTTGTCCTGTGTCCGCATCAGGTATGGGAAATACGTTTATAGAGTCCAGGAGGTCGGCATGTGCACAGAGGCGGTCATATCCACCGGCCAGGGCTGCTGAAAAGGTCTGAGGCATCATTGGCAACCAAGAGCTTGTCTGATGTCCCGGGGAATTTCGTACAGGGTTTCCATATGCGGATGCTGCACTGCGATCTGCTCTCCTCTGCCCTTGGCGCAGACAACATTATCCTCAACCCGGCGGATATCAAAATCCAGGACAATCTTTATCCAGGCCTCTACCGCCACGGCCCGGCAGGCAATCCGGTCCCCGTACTTAAGGGGCATAATATGCTTGGTGGACGTCTTGGTCACTGGGAAAAAACAATTCGTCTTCAGAGAATAACGGTACAGGTCGATCCCACCGGCCTGAAAAAGCCCGAATCTGGCCTGGTCGAAATACTTCAGATAGTTCCCATGCCATACCACATGCATGGGATCCAGATCATGGAAGGGGATAACCGTTGTAAACTCAAACTCTCTGCCTTGGGCCATACAATGCACCTTTCAAGGAGGTCGGCAATGGAACTTATACAGTCTCACCTAGCTGAAGTACCTTCCCAAATACACAAATCCCAATCCGGCCAGCAAAGCGGCCACCCCCATAGTGCGCAGCACTGCCGGTGGCTGCTCCATAAGGGACTGCAGAACAGAGGGCATGCGTTCAGCAAACAGAAAATAGGGCAGGCCCTCAATGATGAAGGCCAGCCCCAGGGCCATGAGCAAGAAAGACACATCCAGTTCCATCACTGATCCTCAGCAATGTTTATTCACGCGCCCCAAAACCGTGAACCATGGACCAGCCTTGAACACCCACCCAGTCTAGAACCAGGGCCGGCGTGGTCTGCAGATTCAAGGCCTGATGCGCTTTGTGCAGGACAAGATCGAGCCTGAACAAAGCTTCTGCACCCAGATTTTGGGCCAGAAACCCGGCCATTCCCCCATCGCTGCTCCCATGCAGGGCAGAATCGGCCGCAATTTCTTGCGATTCTTTTCCACCCCAAACCGGAGCTCCAATTCCTTGACTGTTCTGATCTCTGCACCGTTCATTCTGAATTGCAGACAGCAGGCTGTGCTGACAGGCTGTGAGCACCTCCTGAGCCACTTTCCTGGTCACCTCCCCCTTTTGGGAGGTAAACTGAAAAAGTCCCCGTCCAGTGCGCCAAAAATCCACCATCCGCTGTTGCCACACTCGGATATCTTCCGGCAACTGCCTGGACACCTCCGACCAGGCCAGGGTCAGGACCAGGCTCCTGGAGACCAGAGTGGGCAAAAGCCAGGACCGCAGAGGGGCCAGAAGAACAAAGGCATTGCCGGGCTGCGGTTCTTCCATGGCCTTGAGCAGGCTGTTGGCCGCTGAAGGGGTCATCTCCTGGGCCTGGTGGAAGATCATGACCCGCATATCTCCATGACCCGGACTTTGACCCATCCCGGCCCGCAGAGTGCGGACATCATCGATCTTTATCGCTTCCTCCATTCCGGAAAACAGATACAGATCCCGATAGCTGCGGCCCTGGATCTGGCGGCAGGTGG
>JBNJII010000147.1:0-4007 GCA_051749205.1 Thermodesulfobacteriota bacterium
ACGCAAAAGCCCGGCTCGTAAGGAGGCCGCCCTTGCCCCCAAGGGCTGGCCCCCTTCAGGTTAAAACCTTGTTTCATATGAGCTTTGCCTCTGGCGGCCTGTTGTTCGTTATTGGTTATTTGTTATTCGTAAGAAGCCGCCAGTTTGATCAGGAATGAAACGCACGGAGGTTTGGTCCCTCCGTCATTGCCCGGCCCGGAGGCTTCGAATACACCGGGATCAGACTCACCGGGCAATCTAGGGGAAAGCTTTTCTATCAAAAGGGCAGGGCTTGGGGTCAAGCCCGCCCTGCTGGAAGGGCCCGGCCCGCAAGGAGGCCGCCCTTGCCCCCAAGGGCAGGTCCTCTTCGAGGTAAATCTTGTTTCATACGAGAAGACAGAGATCAGACCGGCAAGCTTGAAGACGAGTTCATACATCCGTATCCACAATGGGCTAACGCTCACCCGGAAGTGGAGAGGAGGGAAGGTAATGCACTTTTCAGGAAAGGCCCACACTGTGGGGGCCAATATCGATACCGACGCCATTATCCCGGCTAAGTATCTGGTGAGCACTGATCCAAAAACCCTGGGCATCCACTGTATGGCCGGATTGGACCCCACGTGGGTGGACAAGGTCCAGGCCGGGGACATCCTGGTGGGGGGAGCCAATTTCGGATGCGGCTCATCCCGGGAGCACGCCCCGTTGGCCATTCTCGGAGCCGGAATTCCGGCCGTGGTGGCCCACAGCTTCGCCCGCATCTTCTACCGCAACGGCTTTAATATGGGCCTGGTCCTGCTTGAGGTCGGGGATGCGGTGAACGACATAGCCGAGGGTGATCACCTGGACATCGATGTTTTGGCCGGGCGGATACATGTTCAGCGCACCCAGCAGATCATCAATGTACCTCCGCTGCCGGAGTTTATGCAGACCCTGCTCAACGCCGGCGGTCTGGTCGGGTATGTTCGCCAGCGCCTGGCCAGCGCTCAGGCCTGATCGGAAATTGTTTTTTTGAGAACGCGGCAAATTCGAGCAAACTCCAAAGGAACCTGGAATGAACTATTCGATATGCGTCCTGCCCGGTGACGGCATCGGTCCGGACATTACCACCCAGGCGGTCAAGGTGCTGCAGACAGTGGGCCAGAAGTTCGGACATACATTCTCTTTTACTGAACAGCCCATCGGCGGTGCGGCCATTGACGCCTACGGGCATCCCCTGCCCCAGGAAACTATACAGGCCTGCCGGGAGGCGGATGCGGTCCTTTTGGGAGCAGTGGGGGGACCAAAATGGGATCAGGTTGACCACTCTCTGCGCCCGGAACAGGGGCTTTTGGGTATCCGCAAGGCCTTGGGGCTGTTTGCCAATCTGCGTCCAGCGGTTATTTATCCGGAGCTGGCCCAGGCCTCCTTTCTGCGTCCGGATATCGTTGGGCAGGGAATCGATCTCCTTGTGGTCAGAGAGTTGACCGGGGGCATTTACTTCGGCCGTCCCAAAGGAGTGCGCACCCATGAAGGACAGCGGGTGGGCATCAACAGTATGGTCTATACTGAACAGGAGATCAGACGTATTGGCCGGATAGCCTTTGAGATAGCGGGCAATCGGCAGGGGCGGCTGTGTTCAGTAGACAAGGCCAACGTCCTGGATGTCTCCAGACTCTGGCGGGAAGTGCTCTCCGAGCTGAAAGCCGAGTATCCCCAGGTGGAGCTCTCGCATATGTATGTGGACAATGCGGCTATGCAATTGGTGCGCGATCCGGCTCAGTTCGACGTGATTGTGACCGGGAACATGTTCGGAGATATACTCTCCGACGAGGCGGCCATCATCACCGGGTCCATCGGCTTGCTCCCGTCCGCCTCCCTGGGCGAGTCCCGGCCGGGCCTTTTCGAACCTGTGCACGGCACCGCCCCGGAGTTAGCCGGGCTGGACGCGGCTAATCCCCTGGCCACCATCTTGTCCACGGCCATGCTGTGCAAGCACGGTTTGGGACTGGAGAAAGAGGCCCAGGCTGTGGAGGAGGCTGTGCACAGAGTGCTCAGTCAGGGCCATCGAACATCAGACTTGGCCTGGGGGGACGATCAGAGCGTGGGCTGTGCCCGTATGGGCTCCTTGGTGGCTGAACAGGTGCGTGCTGGGTAGGCTGGATGCGACTTCAGGTGCAAGCTGTCAGCAAGAGTTACGCCGGGACCGATATCTTCCGCAATGTGCACATGGAGTTGGCTCCTGGACACAAAGTGGCGGTGGTCGGTCCCAACGGAAGCGGAAAAAGCACGCTTTTGCACATCATCGCCGGCCAAATCCCTCCGGATGAGGGATGGGTCCAGATCCATCCTTCCGGGGCCGGTATCGGATGTGCCTGGCAGGAGCTGGATACCTCGGAGGTGGCCACCTCCCTTTTTTCCTGGGTCAGTGAGGGCATACCCTCCTGGCAGGAGTTGTGGCAGCGCTGGGAAAAGGCCGATGATGAGCAAACCCGCAAGCAGCTGGCCAAGGAACAGACCGAGCTGGAACACACCTATGGCTACAATCCAGAGCACCGCATCCAGGCTGTGCTCACCGGGCTGGGCTTTCCTTCCAGCCAATGGTCGGCTCCTTTATGTCAGTTAAGCGGGGGATGGCAGGAACGGGCCAAGCTGGCCAGGCTTTTGGTGCAGGGAACGGACATCCTGCTCCTGGACGAACCTACAAATCACCTGGACCTGGAGGCGGTCTTCTGGCTGGAGAATTTTTTGACCTCCTTTCAGGGGATCGTGGTCTTTGTGGCCCATGACCGCTTTTTTCTGGACCGGGTGAGCAATAGGATCCTGGCTTTGGATCGGGGCAAGGCGGTTTTCCGCCCCGGTACCTACAGCCAGTATTTGGCCTGGGATGAGGCTCAAAGAGAGCAGCGTCGCCGGCAGACGGAAAAGTTGGACCAGGCCATCCAGCATCGCCAGCACTATGTGGACCGTTTCCGGTACAAGGCGGACAAGGCCCGCCAGGCCCAATCCAGGCTGCGCCAAGTCCAGGACCTGCAGACCAAGCGGGATGCGGTTGCTCCACCCCCGTCCCGCAAGACCCTGACCTTTGCCTGGCCGGATCCTCCCCGCAGCAATCAGACCGTGTATAAAGTGGTGGACATGGGTTTTGCCTATCCAGGAGAAAATCAGCTCTGGCCGAACCTGAGCTTTCACCTGTATCAAGGCCAGAAGGTGGCCTTGGTCGGACCCAACGGCTGCGGCAAGTCCACTCTGCTCAAGATCATGGCCGGGGTTTTGCGTCCAGAATATGGATCGGTGAAGTCTGGGTCCAATGTGCGCCTGGGCTATTTCACCCAGCATATCCGGGACAGCTTGCATTTGGAGCGCACTGTGCTCAGCGAGATTCGACGGCTTGCTGACCCCGGAACCAAGGAAGAGGAACTGCGCTCGGTGCTGGGGCTCTTCCTCCTTGATGAGTCTATGTGGGAACGTCCGGTGGGAGAGCTCAGCGGGGGGGAGAAAAACCGTCTTCTGCTGGCCTCTTTGTTTTTGATCCGAGCCAACTGCCTGCTCTTAGACGAGCCCACCAACCATCTGGACCTGGAGAGTCGGGAGGCTTTGATCCTGGCCCTGCAGCATTTTTCCGGAACCCTGTGTCTGGTGGCCCATGACCGCTATGTGCTTTCCCAGGTCCCGGACGAGCTGTGGATGCTCACCCAGCAAGGCTTGCAAGAGCTGCCGGGTGGGTACCGGGAATATGAGAATCTGCTGCAAGGGCAGGAGGCCCGCAGGGAGGCAGAGACTTTAGAGGCCAAAACCAAAGAGAGCTGGAAAGAGAAGAAAAGGCTGGAGGCCCAAAAGCGCAATGAGCGGTTTCGGCTTTTGCAGCCCAAGAAGAAGAAGTACGCGCACATGGAACAGGAGCTGGAAGAAGTTTTGGGTGAGCAAAACCGTTTGGAAGAAATGCTGGCCGATCCCCAGACCTATGCCCAGGCCGAAAATATCAAAGAGCTCAATAAGCGTTATCAGGAACTGCAAGAACGCGCGGAAACCATCTTTCAGGATCTGGCCCA
>JBNJII010000148.1:0-3868 GCA_051749205.1 Thermodesulfobacteriota bacterium
GTCCTCATCATCCCTTTCATCCTCATCCTGGAGGGGGCGGCCCCTCCTCTGCCCGGAAAAGACGAAATGGGATTGAAATATTTGTAGACCTCAAAGGCCGGTCGGCCTTTACTGGTCTGGGTCAGTCGCCACTGAACGGATTGAGTGGGCTTGAGCCGGTTGATGTCAAACCAGTCTCCGGCCTGGGCATTGACCAGCTGCGGGTTGTTGTGGGCCAGGATACGGCCTTGTTTATCCACCACCATAAGGTAGAGCACATCCGGATGCTTGGCCATTTCCTGGAGCAGATTCTGGACCTGGGAGCCGCCCCAGCCCATGTGCCGCATACCAGTGCGGGCTCCGGCTTCAAAAGAGGTGATCAGGGCCGCCCCCTTTTCCAGGAGGATATCGGTCATGTACCCTTTTTCCCGGTTATAGTTGTTGGCCGCCAAGGCCAGGACAACAATGAACAGCACGCCGGAAGCGCTGATGATCATCCATGGGGAGATGGATAATCCGAGATGAGGATGTTGGCGCATAGACATAGGGTTTAGAAATTTCTCTGGTGGGTGATTTTTCCCTGGACTGTGTGTATGCTGTATACACTTTTTGGGCTTTGTTTTCCAGGACCGGCTGGCCATGGGTTCCATATGCAAAACACTTAGGCCCGAGTATAATATTGTATTTTTTGAAACTCAAAAAGGAGGAGGAATGCACACTCAGGTCTTGATCATCGGCGCTGGGGTGACCGGAACCGGCCTGGCCAGGGACCTGACCTTCAGAGGCATCTCCTGCGTCCTGGCCGAACAACGCGATATCAACGCCGGAGCCTCTGGCGGCAACCACGGCCTGCTGCACAGTGGAGCCAGGTATGTACGTTCAGATCCGGTTTCAGCCCAAGAGTGTCAAGAAGAGGCCCAAGTCCTGAGGCGGATTGCTCCGCATTGTATCGAAGACTCCGGCGGGCTTTTTGTGGCCATGGCCGGTGACGAGGAGTCCTATATCGCCGACTTTCCCCAGGCCTGCGCCCAGGCCGGTATACCCTGCACTCCTGTGGACCTTGAAAAGGCCAGGAAAATGGAGCCAGGGCTGACCCAAGGCCTTATTGCCGCCTATGCAGTAAATGACGCGACCATCGATCCATTCCGGATTTCCCTGGACAATATCTCCCAAGCTCTCCAGGGCGGGGCCATATACCTCAGTCGCCATCAGGTCACGGCTATAAACAGAAAACCGGGTCAGGCGGTGGTTTCCGTTACCCTCCAGAACACTTTGACCAAAGCTGTCACCCGGGTTTATCCGGATATCGTGGTCAATGCTACCGGGGCCTGGGCCGACCAGACCTTGAAAATGGCTGGGTTGTCTGTGGATATGCTGTATTCCAAGGGCACCTTGGCCGTCACCGGGACCAGGTTGAGCCGGCAAGTGATCAACCGCCTGCGCTGGCCTGATGATGGGGATATCCTGGTCCCGGGAGGAACAGTCTCCATTCTGGGTACTACGGCAGTCAATATATCGGACTTAAGCTTTGTCAAGCCCACAGTTGCCGAGGTAGATACCATAATCGAGGAAGGTGGGGCCATGTTTCCGGCCCTGGAAAATACCCGGTACGTGCGTTCCTATGCCGGAGTCCGGCCCTTGCTCGCATCCGGGGAATCTTCAGAAGGCAGAAACGTCAGCCGGGGATACGCCTTGATCGATCACCAGGCTGAGGGCTGTGCCAACCTGATAACGGTGAGTGGCGGAAAGTTGACCACCTTTCGGCTGATGGCCGAAAAGGCCGCTGATCTGGTGGGAAAAAAACTGAATATCCACGTTCCCGGGCAGACCGCCAACCTCAGGTTGCCCTCGTCTCTTTTTGGTCAGTGGTCTGAACCGGGGCGCTCACCCAAAACCTGGTTTCAAAAGGCCAGGTCCGACGATGTTGTGCTCTGCGAATGTGAGATGATTCCCCAGAGCCATTTTGACCACATTTTGCGGTCTCTGGACCAGCAGGATGTCCATCCGGAGCTGGATGCCTTCCGGCTGCGGAGCAGACTGGGCAAGGGGGCCTGCCAAGGCACTTTCTGTTCCATCCGGGCGACCAATTCCATGATCCAGGCCAACCGGTACACTGGACCTCAAGGCCTGGCTGAGATCAAAAAATTCATACGCAGCAGATGGGTCGGACAGCGACCTGTGCTCTGGGACGGACAGCTGGGCCAGGCTGAGCTGGCCCAAGCCCTTCACTGTGGCCTCTTCGGTCTGGACCTGAACCCAGCAGAGGGCGATTATGAGCGGTCGTGAGGTCCTGACCACCCAGACCACCGTGATCGGCACCGGTCTGGCCGGTATGGCTGCAGCCCTTTTCGGAGCCGAACATTCGGTGCAGACAGCTCTCATCGGCTCTACCGGGGCCTCTGAATTTTCCAGCGGGATGATCGATCTCTTCGGAGCTCTGCCCCGAGAATCCCTTGACCTTTGCCTCAATCCCTGGGAGGCCATCGAACGGCTGCCGGAGGTCCTTCCCCGGCACCCGTACACCTTGATCGATAGGCAAGATATCCAACAGGCCTTGGGTCTTGTTACCTCCATCCTCAAGGGCCAGGGGCTTTTCTATGCAGGAAACGGGGGTCAAAATCACATGGCCGTTGGTCCTCTGGGGACTCTAAAACCCACGTACCTGCTGCCGTCCTCCATGCTGGCCGGGGTCCAGGAGAGAGTCAAGCAGTCGCCTGGTCTGATTGTGGATTTTTACGGGCTCAAGGACTTCAGTGCCAAGATGGCGGCCTCCAATCTGGAGCCTCTGTGGCCCGGGCTGCGAACCTCCAGGGTGTCTTTTCCCGGCTGCGGATCCAGATCCGAGCTGTTCACCGAGCTTCTGGCCTACTCCCTGGAGTCGCCGCACACCAGAGAGGAGCTGGTGCAAGGCCTGAGGCCTCTGCTGCAGGGCGTTCAGGTCCTGGGCCTGCCGGCTGTTCTGGGCGTGGGCTCGGCCCAGGCCATTCATCGGGAACTGGAAGAACGTCTTGAGGTGCGCATTTTTGAGATTCCCACCATTCCGGCTTCGGTCCCGGGTTTGCGCCTGACAGGAGCTCTGAAAAGGGCGGCGGATGCCTCCCCATTCATCCGGGTCTTTGACCACAACCGGGTTACGAGTGTGGATCAGGACACACAGGGCAGGTTTGTGGTCACCGTCCAGGGGCCTATGCAGCAGTGGGTGCTGAAGAGCCGAGCCCTTCTCTTGGCTACAGGCCGCTTCCTGGGCCAGGGCCTGACCGCGGACAGGAAAAGGATCAAAGAGTCACTGCTTGATCTCCCTGTTCATCAGCCCGACTCCCGGGCACAGTGGCACAGAGAGGATTTTTTCGATCCAAAAGGACATGCGCTCAATCAGGCCGGTATTGAGGTGGATGAACATTTTCGGCCTGTTGATGGCCAGGGGCGTGTTGTGTATAAAAACCTGTACGCTGCCGGCTCTATTCTGGCCCATCAAGATTGGATGCGCTTCAAGTGCGGAGCCGGTCTGGCCATAGCTTCGGCCTATAAGGCCAGCCATGCGGCGAAAGACGCCTAGTGCCTTGTCATCAATCATCTGTCGCAATGCAAGAAACACCCCCCAACCCCCCTCAAGGGGGGACGAAGAAGAGGGAGCGACAGATGAAGGTTGATTTTTCACTAGGCTGCCCTGAGGGCTGAGGCTGACTCCAGCTCACACCTAAATCCATCATCTTTTTTTTTGAACACAGGACGAACAGCTATGGCAGACTTTATCGGAGCCATCGACCAGGGGACAACCAGCAGTCGGTTTATCATCTTCGACCACGAGGGTCGGATCAGGGGGATGGATCAAAAAGAGCACCGTCAAATCTTTCCCCGTCCCGGATGGGTGGAGCACGACCCCATGGAG
>JBNJII010000149.1:0-3866 GCA_051749205.1 Thermodesulfobacteriota bacterium
TTTGGTGATTATAAACTCATGCTTGATCAAAATGGCGGCTTACGAATAACCAATAACGAATAACAGGCCGCAAGAGGTGGCGCACAAATCTAAATACTTCTAACATCTTATAAATGAGAATAGAATGACCGTGATGTCCACACAATGATGTCCACACAATATCCTCGCATTGACAGCAGGCTAGGTCTGAAGTAGCTCTTTTTCCAGTATTTGCAAGCTTTCTTACCACTCCAGCCAAAGATAGAAGCCGCTTGTCTTTTCCGTCATTGCCCGGCCCAGATTTTTGATACATCGCAATCTGACTCGCCGGGCAATCTAGGGGAAAGCCCTGCTGTCTTCGGATATTGCATCCTATGACAGGGGGCCTGGATTTCGGCCTGGAAAACACAGGGCCGAACGAATTTGAGGATATACAGCATGGAGGATGTGTGGGGACGTCCCTTGTGTTAAGTCTTATCGCCGCCTTTGGCGGCTTCACCCAGGGTCTGACCGGGGTGGGGGTGATCATGGTCGCTTTGCCCCTGATGGCCCTATTGCTGGATATGAAGACGGTTATTCCCATGGTCGGCCTTTTGGCGGTGAGCATCAATATCGTTTTGGGCTGGCAGTTGCGCAAGGCCATGCGCCGGCGGCTGTGCCTGCCTCTGCTGGTGGGGGCTGTCCCCGGAATCCCGGTCGGGGTCTATGTGTTGAAGACCGTTCCTTCCGCTCTTCTGCAGACCGGGCTGGGCGCGGTGCTGGTGGCCTACGGGCTGTACGCGGTCACCCAACACCAGGTGCACAAGGACCTCTCTTCGATGTGGGCTTGGCTGGCTGGATTTTTGGCCGGCGGCCTGGGTGGGTCCATCGGGACCAGCGGGCCGCCGATCATTGTGTACACATCACTGCAGCCCTGGTCCAAAGATACCATCAAGGCCACCATGATCGCCTTTTTTCTGGGAACCACTTTGGGCATATCCACCATGCACGCGGCCGCCGGCCTGATAACCCCCAGGGTGCTCTCCCTGTATGCCGTCAGTCTGCCTGGATTGGCCCTGGGGTGTCTTCTGGGGGTGGTCTGCTATCGTCATGTACCCACCCAAACTTACAAACGGCTCATGATGTGGCTTATCTTGGTTCTGGGATGTATCCTAACCTGGAAGGGACTTGGATTGTAAAAAAGGAGAAACTATGCACTGCGCCAGCGTTGATTTGATCTATTTCTCACCCACCGCCACCACCAAGCAGGTCCTGGAATACATAGCCCAGGGTATGGCCCCCGGGAACGTGGAGCACCTGGATCTGACCTTGCCCCAAACCGAAACAAGTGTGCGCACTGGATCCGGAGATATAGCTCTGCTGGGGGTTCCGGTATACGGGGGGCGGGTGCCCCTGTTGGCTGCAAAGCGTCTGGGCGATGTGCATGGGCAGGGAAAACCGGCGGTTGTGGTGGCCGTGTACGGCAACCGGGCCTATGAAGGCACCCTGGTGGAACTCCAGGATATTGCCTCCCGGCAGGGCTTTGTTCCGGTGGCCGCAGGGGCCTTTATCGGAGAACATTCCTTTGCAACCCAGGACAGGCCCATTGCCAACGGCCGTCCGGATGAGGCCGATGCGGCCGAAGCCAGAGCCTTTGGGGTCAAGATACAGGACATGCTGGTTTGTGCAGACTCGGTCAAAGATCTGGGTTCTTTGCATGTGCCGGGCGCCATCCCGGATAAAGAGCGGCCGGAGAAGAAGGAGGTGGCTCCGGTGGCTGACCCGGAGACATGCATTCTGTGCGGTACCTGCGCCGAGAGCTGTCCCAGCGGGGCCATCAGCATAAACGAGGCTGTGCAGGCCGACCCGAGCGCCTGTATCCTGTGTCACGCCTGCGTCAAAAACTGTCCTACCGGGGCCATAGCCTTCCATGTCCCGCCTCTGGAGGAAATGGCCGAAAAGCTGAGCCGGGAATGCCGGGCCAGACAGGAACCGGAGATCTATCTGCCCATGCGCTGAGTGCGTATCTGGATTATTTTCTTGGCGTGCCGGAAGCCCGCCAAGAAAGTTGCAATCGCCTCTCGGCGATGGCAAAGTCTCTTCCCACTGCCTAAGCAGTTGATTTCCTGCCCGCAGGCATCAAGCATGCGGGCAGAAAAAAAATCCTGATAATCTTGTTAATCCTGTCAAAAATTCTTAATTTCTGGTGCAGCTCATTCTCCCTGCTGTTTCCTAAGGGCCTGTTGCAGTTTGCGGCCCAGGGTGCCCTGATTGTCTCCCTCATTCTGCGGGGCATAGGATTTCCAATCCTCAGCCTGGGCTGTGCCGGACGGAGCCAGGGTCATGCGCCTGTTCTGTGCGTCCACGGATTCAATGTGCACGGTGACCTCGTCTCCCGGCTTGAGCTTATCCCAGTTCACCTCCGGAGCGGTCCCGGCCTCCTGCTTGAGCTTGGACTTGGGCATCAGGCCGACCACTCCGGGTTCCAGCTTGATAAACAGCCCGAAGTCTTCCCGCTTGTCCACCGTGCCCGGCACCACCTGTCCGGTCTTGTACCGCTCGCTGATCCCCTCCCAGGGATCGCCTTCAGCATCCCGCATGCTCAGGGATATCCGCCTGGACTGCAGATCAACCTCCTTGATCTTGACTGATATATGGTCTCCGGCAGATACCTCGTCCTCCGGCTTGTGCACCCGTTTGACATAGCTCATTTCGCTGATGTGCACCAAGCCTTCAATGCCCGGAGCGATCTCCACAAAAACCCCAAATGGTGCAGTTCTGGTCACTGTGCCGGAGACCACTGTGCCGGATTGGAAGGTGGGGGCCACATCCTCCCAGGGGTCGGTCAAGGTCTGCTTGATGGACAGCTGCAGGCGGGGCTGGCCCTTGTCCTGCTCTTCCAGACCCAAGAGCTTGACCCGTACGCTGTCTCCAGGGCTGACCACCTCCTCAGGGGTGGTGTTTCGAGACCAGGACATCTCCGAGATATGCACCAGGCCTTCCAGACCGGGGGCGACCTGGACAAAGGCCCCGAAGGGAGCCAGTCGGGTGACGGTGCCGGAGAGTATATCCCCGGTTTGGACTGTGTCCCGCAGGTTCTGCAGAGATTCTTTCCGTTCCTTTTCCTGCAGGGCCCGCCGGGAGACCACGATGTTTCGTCCCTTTTCCTCCACGCGGGATATGGAAAAGTCCAGACTTTCTCCGACCATGGATTCCGGGTCGTCGATAGGGCGGATATCCATCTGGCTTAAGGGGCAAAAGGCTGTTTTGCCCATCACCCGGACCCGGAATCCGCCTTTGCAGGTCTGCTGCACTTTGCCCTGGACCGGTATCTGGCCCTGCATGGCCTGCTCCAGCTCTTCCAGGCCGCCGTCGGCTGCGCCCATGGACCGGCCGAGCCTGATCTCATTGTGCTTGCGGGAGATGACGTAGAGCTCCACCTGGTCCCCTTCCTGGTAGGGAAAAGAGCCGTCTTCTTCGCTGAGTTCCTGCTTGTCGATCACAGCGTCTGTCTTGGTCCCGGTATCCACATAGGCCTGGTCTTTGCCCACGGCGATGATCCGGCCTGTGATCCTGTCTCCCACCTTGAGCTCCTGGCCTACAGAGAACTCTGTGTCCTCAAGGAGCTGGGCAAAGCTTTTTTCCTGATTTTCCTCGACCATGGTCCCCTGTTCTCCTTATTCTGGGCGGATTGTGATGCATTGCATATAAAAGAACTGAATATGTATTGGAGTGATAGGAAGAGGATGTCGGCAACGTCCTCTTCCTTATCAGTAACACCAGCCAAGCTGGAAGGCAAATCTCATGTCAGCTTTGCCTTCGGCAAATCTGACATATCTTTTTGGGCCAAAGCGCCCAAAAATGTGAATTTGCCGGGTTGATCAAGGCTGAAACGTGTTGTGGGGATG
>JBNJII010000150.1:0-3835 GCA_051749205.1 Thermodesulfobacteriota bacterium
AAGTTTGACCCACTATCCAACGACACGGAAATGCGAAATACGAATATCGAAATCCGAAACAATCAGAGCGAAATTCGAATAAGAAATAATATTCAAAAAAACAAGGTCATATCTGAATTTGTTCTTTGTTTTGATTTTCTTTTTTAAGTCATTTATTCTGATTGTTTCGAATTTCGGATTTCGATATTCGAATTTTATAAACTTATAAATGAAATAGAACCGATTGCCAAAAATTGAGGCAATATTTTTGAGACGCAGTACTAGATTGCCCGGTGAGTCTGATCCCGGTGTGTTTGAAGGATCCGGGCCGGGCAATGACGGAGGGAACGGACATCCGTGCCTTTCATTCGTGATCAACCCGGCAAATAGTTCTCCTTTTGCCCGCTTCTGATCCTCCCTTTTTGCTTACTTGGTGCGAATATGTTAGGAAAGTAAACGTTGGGACATAGGCATCATCTCTATAGAAGAGAAAAGGAGAAAGCACATGCACAATTTATTGGATGATATTCAAGAAGTTCTGCTCATGGGCCCGGGACCTTCCTGTGTGCCGCCCTCTGTTTCCCAGGCCATGGCCAAGCCGACCATCGGACACTTGGATCCCTATTTCATCCACATCATGGACTCCATCAAGGAGCGTCTGCGCACAATCCTGAACACGGCCAACGAGTTGACTATTCCCATGTCTGGAACCGGATCTGCAGGTATGGAGGCCGCCTTTGTCAACCTGATTGAAAAGGGCGACCCGGTTTTGATCCTCAAAAACGGGGTCTTTGGGATGCGTATGGAGGACGTGGCCACCCGGTTGGGAGCCGAGGTGGACACCCTGGAGTTTGAGTGGGGGACGCCGGTGCAAACAGACCAGGTCCAGGCCAAGCTGAAAGAAAAGAAGTATACCATTGTGGCTGTCGTCCACGCCGAAACCTCCACTGGAGTCTGCAATCCCATAGCTGATATCGGAAAGCTGCTCCAAGGCTCGGACACCATTTATCTTGTGGATGCAGTGACCAGTCTGGGCGGCATGGAAATCCGTATGGACGACTGGGGCATCGATGTTTTGTACAGCGGGACGCAGAAATGCCTGTCCTGTCCTCCGGGTCTGGCCCCGCTCTCTTTCTCCCCCAAGGCGGTAGCCAAGCTGGAGGCCAGGAAGACAAAGGTTCCCAATTGGTACCTGGATCTGACCTTGATTATGTCCTACTGGAAAGGCGCCTCCCGGGCCTATCACCACACCGCGCCCATCAATATGCATTACGGCCTGTATCAGGCCTTGCAGGTCATCCTGGAAGAAGGCTTGGATGCTGTCTACGCCCGACACTTGGAAAACCACAAGCTCCTGGTCCAGGGACTTGCCCACATGGACCTGCCCATGATGGCCGCTGCTGAGCACAGACTGCCTATGCTCAATTCGGTAAAGATCCCTCAAGGGGTGGATGAGGCCACAATACGCAGCAACCTGCTCACCAAACACAAGATCGAGATCGGCGCCGGGCTCGGCCCCCTGGCTGGAAAGATCTGGCGTGTCGGCCTGATGGGCCATACCGCTCGGCAGGAGAATGTTGAACGTTTCCTGTCGGCCTTGAAATCGGAACTCTCAACCACATAAAAGATTTCAGGAGGAACACACCCATCAATGCCTGAAAAACCTGACCGCCATTGCTCAAGCAGCAGGCACTGTTCTCAACTGCGCCGTCAAGGTGAATATTTACCTTACCGACATGGACAATTTTGAGCGGGTCAACCGGGTCTACGCGGAATACTTCCCCGGAGAACCACCAGCCAGACTGGCCATTCAAGTCGCCGGGCTCCCCAAGAACTCGGATATCGAGATTGAAGCTGTCATCTATCTCTAACTTAAAGAGCAATTCCATGGATCTGGGCCAATTTCCCCGTCGCCGGTATACTCCGGCCAACCGCATTTCTATACTGGTATTCAATGCACCAGGTTATGATTTTTCAAAAACTTTTGTATGCCTCGCACATACCTCTTTTTGGAAACCAAAAAGCCGCTGATATGATCACCTTGTATAGTCAGGAGTTCCTTGGGCTCACGGGCGGTTTTGTACAACTTCTGGCCAAAGGCATAGGGCACAAGTTCGTCCTCTGAACTGTGCACAACAAGGACTGGACAAGTGACTTCCTGGATGTAGGACAAAGTGGGAAACGATAGACGAGAAATGAGCTTGACCGGTAAAAACGGGTAATGCTCCTGCCCCAGCTCCGGCAGGGAAGTAAACGTAGACTCAATGATCAAGGCCCCGGGACCGTTATCCCGGGCCAAACGAGCGGCCACCGGTCCACCCAGGGAGCGGCCCCAGCACACAATCTCCTCATCGTGCACATCTTTGGTGCCAACCAACCAAGTCCAGGCCGTTTGTGCATCCATGTACAGCCCCTGCTCAGAAGGCGTACCCTGGCTTTGTCCATAGCCTTGATAGTCAAGAATCAGACAATTCAGTCCCAGATCGTAGATCACCTTGAGCATGTCCAGACGGTGAGAGATATTGCCTGCATTGCCGTGCAGAAACAAGGCCGTACATCGCGTATCTGCTTTTGGTCCGGGTACATACCATCCATGCAACGTGTATCCGTCGGCATTTGTCAACCAGACATCCTCATAGGCCAGACCTATGTCTGCAGGGCTTGCGGTCAGGTTGGGATCAGGAAAGAAAACCATCCTGTCTTGAAAAACAACGGAGAGGAGCAGGATAAGCAGATACCCCCCGAAAAGAACAAGCAGGATCTTACCGATTGTCAGCACTCTAGATCCTCACTATTTCATTTTCGTCTGTTTCAATTGGTACATATACACAACATCCTGCATTGACTGCGGCATCACTCGGCATAACCTTTGACCTGAAGCTGGGCCAGGGCCTTGCCTGAGTTTGATCCAGATCCCTGACCTTGAACTCGAAGATATAGACCCGTCCGGCAAAAAGCACAGCCATGTCTATGTCCGTGGCTGGTCACCTCTTCGGGCCGAATATCCAGTCCCAAGGCCGCAAAGTAGCAGTAGAAGACTGAGCAGTAATACCCTTCGTAGGCGACCAGATTATTTTTGCGGTATCAATCGTGAGGAACCGCTGCGAACACGGCGTGGAAGATGCTTTGTGCTGAAGGGATTGTAGACCTTTTCCCCCAGCCAGGAGTATCCGTTGTACCACTGTCGGACCTCCCCGAGATCCTTGTCCTGAAGATGCGGGGCAAAAGGTGTGGGTCGGTTCGGATTCGGTCCAGCCGCAGATGGTCGCAAAATTCGGCTCCAGAGTAATATCCGTGAGGTTGTTCAGCCCGGAAAAGAGGCTGACCTTGGAGAACTTGGACACTCCGGTGAAAAACACGAATTTGAGATGGGCGTCGTTGTCTTTGATCACCGAATAGAAGTTCTTCAGCCCTTCCCGGAGTTCAATGCTTCGCTCTTGATGTGTTATATTGTCCAGAATGGGCTTATCATATTCATCCACCAGGATTACAGCAGATCTCTTATATTTCCCAGAACTGGACAATTCATGCACAAACCTGGATTTGTCCACATAGGCGTAGCCTGCATTAAGGATCTCGGACAAGGTACTGATACCTATGGGCAGTTTTTTCATGCTTGGTCTCGTTTGATATGAAAGAAGAGCTTATCCAACCATGCGGGTTTGGGCAAACATTAGGCCCTAGTACTGCGTCTCAAAAATATTGCCTCAATTTTTGGCAATCGGTTCTATTTCATTTATAAGTTTATTAAATTCGAATTTCGTATTTCCGTGTCGTTGAATAGTGGGTCAAGTTTAAAAAGAAAATCAACATTACAAATTGCCACTATATGGGACAGAACTTATAAGACACGGTA
>JBNJII010000151.1:0-3775 GCA_051749205.1 Thermodesulfobacteriota bacterium
GGTCTGCACCTTATATCCGGAAAAGAGATAATCGTTGCCTACCTGGGAGTTGGCCAAACCCAAAACTTCTTCTTTCAGTTCACTGACCTGCCCGGCAATGGTTTCCCGGTCATCGTCGTTCAAGGAACCATTGATGAAATGGATACCGTGCTCTTTGACTTTGATCAGACTGTTGCTGACCTTGTCCAATACGCCGTCTACATTGGCCAAGTTTGTGTTGGCCCGGGAAATATTCTTGTCGAAGCGTTCCGAGGCGCCGATTTGGGAACGAAAATTGAGAATCGGACGCACCGCGCCGGGATCATCTGATGTTTCCCGCACCCGCTTACCAGAAGAGGCCGATTTCTGCAGGTCGGCCATCCGATTGTTGATATCGTTGATCTCGGTGCGCAAAAACCGGTAGCTCATCATCTCTGTAACCCGCATGTCTACCTCTTGATTCCGAGCAGGGTTTGCATCATCTCGTCCACAGTAGTCACATACTGGGCCGAGGCCTGAAAGGCCCGCTGATAGCGCTGCAGATCGATCATGGATTCATCGATGGAAACACCGGCTACTTCATCCCGGCGGTTCTCGAGTTGATTCAGGGTATCCCGAAGGCTTTCCCGGCTAAACTCGTTCTGCTTCACCTCCACGCCAACAGTGGAAGAGATCTTTCCGTAGGCATCGACAAAAGTGGAGCTGTTATTGGCCCCAGCCACTTGGGCATCCTTGAGCTCGGCGATTTCCAGAGCTGTTTCATTATCCCCCAGAGCGAAGGACTTGCCGGCTGCGACATCTTCCGGATTGGTCACAGCTACCTGCAAGTTGGTAGTGCCTTCCACTGCCGCAAATTCATCATCTGTACTCATGAGGTCATTTGACCCGTTGAGATTGGCAGTAGCAACTTCCACTGAAGCATCCTTGTTTGTGGGAACCACTTTCAACTTAAATTTATCTGACGTTTCATCGGCCACTACCGAGGCTATCACCCCGTCCACCTGATCATTCATCTTGTCCCGGATATCTGCCAGAGTATCAGATGCATCTATTTCAACATCAGTAGTCGTTCCGTCCACTTCCAGGGTCAGATAATCATCAGTACCAGATGAATCTGCAAAATTCTCGACACTCCAGGCATGGGCATCACTCTGATACGATGTCACCGGCTCAAAAAAGTTCTGTCCTGTGTCCCCGTTGAGGTCGACTCCATCAGCATGCTTGGCGTTGACCTGAGTTATAAGATCATGCTTCAGGCCGTCCAGACCAGCCTTAATCTCAGGCAGCAGCTTGTCCCGGACATCAATATAGCCCTTGAACTCCCCGCCGAAATCCTGCCCTTGCAGTGTGGTCTGAGTCTTTCCGCTTTTGAGGGTGAACTCCAGACCATCCTCGGTCTGTTCTCCGGCCTGGATTTCATTGGCTTGGCTGTCCTGGACCAGAGTGGGGCCTTGGGGCAGATATACAGAGGCTGAGCCCTTTTCATCTATGTACACCTTGGAGCCGATGTCCTGGGAAAGTTCCTGCAAAAGCCTGTCCCGATTGTCCAAAGCGGTGTTCGGATTGTGCCCGGTGGAAGTGGCCCGGGTTATTCGCCGGTTCAGGTCGGCAATCTGTTTCAGCTTGTCGTTGATGTTTTCCAGATCAGTCTCCAGCCTGGAATCAATGGAATCCTTCAGCCCGGACATGCTGTTCTCAGTCTGCCGAAACCTGGTGGCCAAGGCCTTGCCCTGTTCAATAACCATGCTGCGCTCTGCTTCCCCTTCGGGATTGACAGAGAGCTCATGCCAGGCGTCGAAAAAGTCGTCCATGGCTCCGGCCACACTGTTTTCGTCAATCCCGATGATCCGCTCCAGCTCGGTTAACGGGGTGGCTCGGCCCTCAGCCTGTCCAAGCTCCTCAGATGCGTCCCGCAACCGATCAGTGACAAACCTGTCGTGGGCCCGAGCAATCTCACCCAGCTTCACCCCCTGGCCAAAGGACAGCCCGCCGCGTTCTACAGTGGGCCAGGGCTCCATCTCCACTTCCTGCCGGGAGTAGCCGTCTGTATTGGCATTGGCCACATTGTTGCCGATCACGGACATGTTCTTTTGATTGGCGAATATAGAACTCTGCCCGATATGCAATGAATTCAAAAGACCGCTCATATCATATCCTTCCTGACAACAGACGTCCTTCCCGATTGGTTCCCACCATGCTCCCTGCCGCGGAGTAGGCAGTGGACTCTTCTTGCCCCCGCACAACCTGGACGCTTTCCTGCACCCAGGCCAAGGCCTGTTCGAAGAAAAAGGCATTGCGCTTGAGCTCATGCCGGATATGGCCGATCAGGATCTCTTCTTCCGGCAGCAAGGGCTGTGTTTCATTTTGCAAAGTCTGGAGCAGCTCTTCCTTGGCCTCGGTCACCCTGTCCATGTTCATGACATCCAGGTCTTTGGCCGCCTTCCGTTCTGCGGTCAACAGGGACAACAGGCCTTGCAGCCTTTCATACCGGGATACCTGAGAAGTTGCATCGGACATAGCTATTTCCCTTGAGCCAAAAATTTGATCAACCCAGCGGCCACTTCGTGCATGTCCGGGTTGTACGTCCCATTCTCCACCTGGGCCTTGAGTTCCTGTACCCGTTCGGTCCGAGATGTGTCCTCGGCCTGCTGGGCTGAGGCAGAAATCTGCACTTTATCCGCACCCTGTGCGGCGTCGGTCCGTTCCACAGCCTGAGTGCGTTGGGCCTTTTTTGTTTTGTACAAAGCAGTGATTTGGGGGTCGGAATTGATATATATGGCCATAGCCACTCCTTGCTGATGGCTGCGTGATATACGGCATTCGTCGTCATCCGTGACGTACCTGATTTTGAATTGCCTGTCAGTATCTTATTCGGATCGCGGACAGGATTTCTTTAATCCATACCCGGATAAATTTTGGACTTTCCACAGATATGATTGGTGAAGGGAGGATAGGCAAATGGAGGTCAACGATATCTAAATGTACATAACTACCAATCCAGAAGAGGGCACACCAAGCCTACCCCTGGGTCCGAAGATACTGTCCAGTTTCCTGGGGCTCAGTGTTTTCACTGTGTCCGCTCAGCATCCCGGACATATCCTGATACAGGGCCTGGGCAATGCCCAGATCGCTTTTGTCCGCCAAGGATTTGGAGACTTCGGCATCCATAAATTCTTCAAACCATTTTTGCCCGTTGCTGCGTTCAATCATCCCCCCTTCAGGAATCGTCGCCCGCATGCTCTTGAACATGGCTTGCACAAAAAAGGCCTCGAACTCCTCACATACCTGGCGGAGTTGCTTTTCAGAACCAACTTGGCCCGAATCCACGGCTGAAAGCTGCATCTGGGGGTCTACGGCAAGGGGCATATATTCGCTCCCGAATTGAGAATTTCGGAGTTGTTACATGACTACTAGTTCTGCGTGCAGGGCTCCGGCCTTTTCGATGGCTTGCAGGATGGAGATCATATCCCTGGGGGTGGCACCTATGGTGTTTAAGCCAGCGGCTATATCACTAATGCTCACTCCTTCCTGCATGACTATCATCTGGGCCTCGTCTTCCTCCACTCCGAGATCGGTCCTGGGGACTTCGACTGTTTCTCCTTGGAGGGAAAAAGGAGCCGGCTGGGAAACCATGGGGGTTTCTGTAATTTCCAGCTTCAAATTCCCGTGCGCGACAGCAACCTCATCCAATTCGACTTGACCGCCCATGACAATAGTTCCAGTCCGTTCATTCACTACAACCCGGGCCTTGGAGCCCGGCTGCACATTCACCTGCTCCACTTCGGAAATAAAACGG
>JBNJII010000152.1:0-3714 GCA_051749205.1 Thermodesulfobacteriota bacterium
CCCTTTCTTTGTCATTAACTTAGGGATGGCCTTGACCAATATGCGCCTTTTCACCTTCTACTGGGTCTCCCAGGTGGGGATGCTGGCCGGCACGGCTGTATATGTCAACGCCGGCAGACAGTTGGGACAGATCAGCAAAATGTCAGATATCCTGTCGCCCGGGCTGATCATTTCTTTTGTTATCCTGGGCATATTCCCCCTGGCGGTGAAGAAAATCGTCAACTTCATCCGGGCCAGAACCGGCCACGGCCAAATCACGCCGGAAGAAGAAATACCAAGTGATGAAAAGCCGTCTGGCAAAGGTCTATGAATCATTACCATGTACAAACGCATTCATGAATACGGCATTGTCGGAGACCTGCACACTGTGGCCCTGATCGGCCTGGATGGTTCCATTGATTGGCTTTGCTATCCCTATATCGACTCCCCCTCGGTCTTCGGGGCTTTGCTCGACGATCAGAAAGGGGGGCGGTTTGTGGTCCAGCCGGCAGATGACTTTGACTGCGCAGCCCAGTATCTGGAGCAGACAAATATTCTGATCACCCGTTTCCGGACCCGGCAGGGCACAGCTACTGTGACCGACTTCATGCCCATCAGCTACCGACAATCCTTTGCAAGTGAACAGTCCGTTCCCCAGGCCCTGATCCGCCGCCTGGAGGTTCAATCCGGAACTATGATCATTGACTGTCTTTTCCAGCCCAGGTTCGACTATGCCCGGGACGAGACCCGGGTTTCAGCCACCCAGGGCGGCGTCCTGGCTGAAAGCAGTCAGTGGTCCATGGCCCTTGGCTGCACCCATCCCCTGGAGGTGGAAAATACTCGGGCCACAGGCCGCTGGGACCTCCAGGCCGGGGATATCCTCTGGTTCAAGCTCAGTTCCACACAATCCGGACAGTGCCGGGAGGAAGACACCCAGGTCCTGGACCCGGATGAGTTCAGCCAGCTCTTAAAGGAAACCACTCAGTTCTGGCGGACATGGCTGAGCACCAGCGAAACCGGAAGGACTCTGCCCGAACACCACTATAATGATATGATCCAGCGCTCGGCTCTGGTGCTCAAGCTCTTGTACTATGGTCCCATCGGGACCCTGGCTGCGGCCGCAACTACCTCACTCCCAGAGGTGGTCGGCGGGGAGCGCAACTGGGACTACCGCTTCACCTGGATCAGGGATACGGCCTTCACCCTCAAAGCCCTGTTCAGCCTGGGCCACCTCTCGGAAACCGAAGGGTATTTGCGCTGGATCGAGTCGATCCTGGCCGAACACGGTGCCCGGGACCTGCAAATCATGTATGGCCTGCGCGGAGAGACAGAACTTCCAGAAATCACCCTGGACCATCTGGAGGGATATAAGGGCTCTAGACCAGTCCGCATCGGAAACGAAGCGGCCGGGCAGGTGCAATTGGACATATACGGGGAGATCATGGATGCGGCCATGCTTCTGGCCGACTACGTAGGCAAGATCGATGTCAAGCTCTGGCCTGTGCTCAGGGACATCTGCGATCATGTGGTCCAGGCCTGGCCGGAGAGGGACAACGGTATATGGGAGGTCCGGGGCGGACCCTATCATTTCGTGTACTCCAAGGTCATGTGCTGGGTGGCCCTGGACCGGGGGGCGACCATCGCTGAGCGATACGGTTTCCAGGCCCATGTCTCCACCTGGCGAAAGACCATGCAAACCATACAACAGGACGTCCTGGATCGGGGCTACAGCCAAAGCAGGGGAAGCTTTGTCCAGCACTATGAGACTGAGGCACTGGACGCCAGCAACCTGCTCATCCCCTTGCTCGGCTTCTTGCCGGCAGATGATCCCCGGGTGATCTCCACAGTGGATCTGACCATCAAGGAGCTCTGCCACAATGGATTCGTCTACCGCTACGTCGCTTCGGACGGCCTCAGTGGGCGGGAGGGAACTTTTCTCCTCTGCACCTTCTGGCTCATCGACTGCCTCACAGCCATGGGCAGGTTTGAAGAAGCCGAGGCCAGGCTGCGCAAGGCGGAACGGGCCGCCAACCACCTGGGACTCTTTTCCGAGGAGTACGACGTTTTGTGGCAAGAGTCTCTGGGCAACTTCCCCCAAGCCTTCACCCATATCGGATACGTGAATGCCGTGGTCAACCTGGTCCAGGCCAAGGAAAAGATCCACTCCCAATCCAAGGCCTCTTCCCCTGACTCCATGCTGGATCGTGTGCGCAAGAAACTTCTCTCCCCGGAGATCATCCTGAATCAGGGAAGGCCGCAGCAACACATCCCCAACCAGGACCTGGCCCAAGATCTTAAATCGACCATGAACCTGATGCGCGGAGCATTCTTCGACAGTGGGCACAGCCGGGTGTCCTACGAAAAGATGAAGGACTCCGACCTGTACAGACATTACCTGGACCTGAGCCTGAACCTCAGGCATTTCCAGCCCCAAAGCCTGATCACGGAGGCGGATAAAAAGGCCTTCTGGATCAACCTGTACAACGTGATCGTCATCCACGGGGTCATCGAACTGGGCATATCCAACTCGGTCAAAGAGGTGCGCAATTTTTTCAGCCGCATCAAATACGACATTGGGGGGCTGTTCTTCACTCCGGACGACATTGAGCACGGCATCCTGCGGGCCAATTCCAGGCCTCCCCATGGACTGCGAAGGCCCTTGGCCAAAGACGATCCCAGACTGGAACTGGCGGTTGGGACTCTGGATCCCAGGATCCATTTCGCCCTGGTCTGCGCCTCTTCGTCCTGCCCGCCCATCGGAGTGTACACATCCCAGAACCTGGACCGGGAGCTGGATGTCTCCGGCCAGACCTTTCTTAATTCCGGGGGAATCGAGGTGGACAAGGAAAATATGCACATCATTTTATCCAGGATCTTTCTCTGGTACAGGGCCGACTTCGGACCGGATCAAACCTCACGGCTCAAATTCATCGCCCCCCTGCTCTATGATGAGAAGGATCGTGATTTTTTGATCCACGAGGGCCATAGGTGCTCTGTTGTCTACATGGCCTACGACTGGCGGTTGAATAGATAAAGAGACTTTCAGATGTCGGGTCTCGCCGGTTTGAGCGAGCAAAAAACTGTTTTTTCAGAGCCAGGAAGGGCGACCGCCGGTCGCCCCTACAAACGTCACGCCAGCACGGTGTTGATTTTTACATAGGGGTCATCGAACAACTTGTAGGGGCGACTGGCAGTCGCCCTTTTGGGAATTCTGGTACCGTGTCTTATAAGTTCCGCCCCATATATTGGCAATTTCTAATATTGATTTTCTTTTTAAGCTTAACCCACTATCCAACGACACGGAAATGCGAAATACGAATATCGAAATCCAAAACAATCAGTCAATATTCATACCTCGCTCTGCTCGGCTTTGTGGGCGAAGACAAGCTTCGCCCCTACGAATTCAACCACGTCTGGGGTAACAGCCGTAGGGGCGGACCTTGCTTGCCTGATAATCGGGCCCCTTCAGGGTATTTAACTGAGTGTCCGCCCGGGTACAAGAGGGCGAATGATTATTCGCCCCTACTATATGTTGATCCGTACGTTTCATAATTGATCAACCCGGCAAATTCACTTTTTTGGACGCTTTGGGGCAAAAAAATTTGGGTGGCAAATCTCGTATGAAACAAGGTTTTCACCTGAAGAGGGCCAGCCCTTGGGGACAAGGGCGTCCTCCTTTCGAGCCGGGCTCTTCCAGTAGGGCGGGCTTGACCCCAAGCCCTGCCCTTTTGATAG
>JBNJII010000153.1:0-3699 GCA_051749205.1 Thermodesulfobacteriota bacterium
ATATTCGGGAGCTTGAAAACTATATCAAGCAGCTCAGTATCCTGGAAAATTACACTGAGATCGAACAAGAGATCCGTGCCCTGCATGAAAACGCAGGAGCTCCAGAAGATACGAAGAATGCAGAAAAAGCCCCTAGCCAAGACCCAGCCAGGGATGTATGCCTTGACTCCTTCGCCCATATTCAAGATATGATCAAAACCGGCCGGTTTTCGTCTATGCGGGATATCCGTGATTCTATTGTCAAGGAAGTTGAAAAACGGATCATCAATCAGACCTTGGAAGGAACGAGCTGGAATCGGAAAGAAGCATCACGAATCCTAGGTTTAAGTTACAGGTCGTTGTTATACAAGATCAAAGAGTACGGTCTGTCTCCACACAATGCGGCCCCCCAACAAAGATCCAGGAACATTATGTGGACGCAGAGCTTGCAGGCGTAGGATCCTCGACACTGACTGTGCAATCCTCCGGCACGGAAGAATTTTTGCCTTTCAACATTTTCACAATCACACAAAATCCACACGGTTTGTCGAGGAGCCGCATGATCTTTACGCAGGCCTTTGAGTAGAATAAGATAGCCTTATTTGAAAAGCATGGAGGCTATGCAAAATGAACATACGTCTGGAATTTGATGATGAGCTTCAGGAGGCACTGCGCATACCTCCGGAAGAACAGGAAAGCAGGCTTCGCCGGGAGCTTGCTTTACGGCTGTATGAAAAAGGGCTTCTTTCCTTGGGAAAGGCTCGTCAGATGGCCGGGATGGATAAGTGGGAGTTTCTTATGCTTTTGTCCCGGGAAGGCATACCCCGGCAGTACGACAAAAAGGAACTGGACCGGGACCTCTCTACCTTGGATTCTCTTCCATGAAGGTCGTATCCAACTCTTCTATTCTCATAGGGCTGAGTTCAATCGGAAAGCTGAATATTCTGCACACAAGATTTCCTCAAGGGATAATTGTTCCTGAGGCAGTCTGGGAGGAGGTGGTTGAATCTGGCCGTGGGTTGCCTGGGGCTGACGAGGTCAGCCCAGGCAAAATGGATTTTTACTCAGCAAGTGCAGAATACGTTTTTTTCCCTTTCTCTTCAGGCTTCTCTTGACCGGGGAGAAGCTGAAGTTATTGCTCTGAGCCAGGAAATCAGCGCTGACACTTTGCTTCTGGATGAAAAAAGCGCTCGCAATGTTGCACTGCGCCTGCAATATCCTGTTCTGGGCACAATTGGGATTCTGATATGGGCTCATCGAACATTTCTGCTCTCCAGCCTTTCCAGTGAATTGGACTTGTTGCAGCAAAAAGGTGGATTTCGCATCAGTAGCGAAGTCTATGAATATGCCCTTCAACAGGCAGGAGAAAAATGAACAAAGACACTCCCATCAGAGTCATGATCCCAACCACCCCTGCCCCTCCTTGCCAAGGCTGTGCATAGCACACACTTGACACCGTGGGTCTGTTATTTTCAGAGGGCAACCATACGGCGAAGACGCCTAGGATTGCCCCTACCCGGAGGGTCGGAGGTTGCATTCCGGGATATGAGGTATTTTGAAAGACCGACAGATAACCGGTGACCTCAGAGTAGGGGCAGTGCTTCGCGTCTTCGCGTAATGCCTGCCCTCTGGGTTTTCAAAACACCCACGGGGTCAAGTGTGGGTAAAGGTCAGCTTGCCAAGGAGGGACTCAAGAGGGGGATGACCGTTGGCTTTGATCTGTAATCTCCATTCTGGGATAATTCGTGCGAATTCATGGGGAAAAAGCTGGATGTGGAATGCACCAGATAATTACGAATTTTTGACAGGATTCTCAGGATCTCCTGGATCATTTCCTGCCCGCATGCCGCACGCCTGCGGGCAGGGAATCAATCACGCGCAGCGCGTGATGTAAAAGATCCGTAAAATCCAAACTGAAGTTCCAGGTTTTGGCTCCGTGGTAGATGACCACCGGTATGACCATGGGAAGCGGACCAGACAGGCCCTCTCGAACGAGAGCATACCAACGGCTGGCCATGTATTGCAAAACCTGCACCCGGGCATACCTTTCCGGGCCGCTTTTATGTTCAAAGAGGAAGTACAGATCAACCGGATTGCCTTGTCTCAATCTGGTTTTGTCCACCAATGTTTTTTGCCCTGAACTGAGCGATGCTCTCCAAGAAAGTGGGTGCAGGATTGACCCTTTCTTGGCGGGCGTCTGGCACGCCAAGAAAATATCGTGCCTGCCCCGTTGAATCTCTTCCATTCAACCGGGGTCAATCCTGATAATCCTGTCTAAACATCTTTTGCCTTTGAACATTCTTCATTCGTGCAAATTCGTGTTAATTCGTGGGAAAAATTCTTGTCCCAATTCTTCAATCCCTCAGTCGCTCAGTCACTCAGTCGCTCAGTCGCTTCCCTTCCTCAGTCCCTCAATCCCCCAATTCCTCAATCTCTAATTCACTCAATCCCCCAGTCCCTCAATTCCTCAATCTCTAATTCCCTCAGTCCCTCAATTCCTCAATCTCTAATTCACTCAATCCCTCAATCCCCCAATTCCTCAATCTCTAATTCACTCAGTCCCTCAATCCCTCAATTCCAAAAGGCCGATACAAAGGATCCCCGACCAAAACCATCTTCCAGGACCAATAGGGAACAGCCAGGGCGTAGGCCTCAGCCAGTGTGTATCTTCCATCCATCAAAGCTGCAAAAAAGACCTCCGGGAGGGGAAAGGACTGCACATAGGGTTCCCCCACCGGCCCCAGGGTGGCCGCCACTCCCTCTTCCAGCATGCGTTTGCACCAGTAGTTGCCTCTTTTCAGGCTCTGGCACTCCTGGCTGGCGATATGATAGCCAACGGCCCCGGTCTGCCAGGCAAAAGCATCCACATAATTGGCCAGTTTGTACCAGCCGCAGTACAAAGCTGCTTCCGGGCAGTCTCCTGGCTGAAAGAGCTCACTGCTGTCATCAACCACAACCTGGACTTTTCCGCTCTTCTCAACCCGGCCGGCTGCCAGGTGCAGGGACTGATCATAGAGGCCGTACCCGGATTGCTTCTTCTCTTTTGGGGCCGGCCACCTGGCGTCAAAATAGGCTGTGCCATCGAGTCCGTTTTCTTCCGCTTCCAGGCTGTCATTTATAACCCGCTTGACCGTTTCGCTGTCCGGTCCATCCAGCCTGGACACCAAAAGGACATCTTCTTTGGCTATGTCCAGGTCTTTATCTTGAAATCCCACAAAAAAGGGATTTGGCTGCCACATGGACAACGAATACTCGTCTGCCATAACCAGAGCCAGCTCCGAATCTACCGAACTGGATCGGTTTCGTCTATTCTTTTCTTTTTTCAATGTGTTTTTGATCTCTTGGAGCTCTTTTTTCACCTCCCTGGCCTTGTCCCCTTCCACATCATTTAATCGCGCAGACAGCTCCTGTTTTTTTGCCTTCAGCCTGTCCATGACCGCCTTTTCCTTTTCAGTATCCGGCGGCCCGGCAGCCTTCATGGGCACCCCGTACATAAGCAGCAGGCAACGGATCTGCGTTCTGCCCTTATTTTCCTGCACAAATCTTTGAATTGGAACTGCTATCTGGCCATCAAATTCTTCACGGCTGCACCGCTCACTGTCAGTCACCCATATCTCAAGGAGATTTTCTTCCGGTATGTCCCTCTTGTGCATGTAATATTTGGCCAGGCCCACACTACGAGCCGCATTCTTGTTGGCCACAACCAGGACTTGACTGGGC
>JBNJII010000154.1:0-3659 GCA_051749205.1 Thermodesulfobacteriota bacterium
CCTACCCGGAGGGTCGGAGGTTGCATTCCGGGATATGAGGTATTTTGAAAGACCGACAGATAACCGGGGACCTCAGAGGGGCAGTGCTTCGCATCTTCGCGTAATGCCTGCCCTCTGGGGTTTCAAAACACCCCCGGTGTCAAGTGTGTGCTATGCACAGCTTGCCAAGGAGGGGATTAAGGGGTGGTTGAAAAAAGACCAATACCGTATTGGGAAAAAAAATACTATTGTTCTTTTTCTTCGCTCATGGCCTTGGAGGCCTCATTTCTGATAATCTCTTCAATTCGTTTGGACTTTGATTTGCCGCTGACGATCAAGGAAACCGCGGCCGGAGATACATTTGCCTTTTGGGCAATCTTTTTTTGAGTTAATCCAGCTTGTTGGAGCAGATCCCGCAAGCTTATTTCTTTGTCCTGTTCAGTCATTGCATTATCCTCCTGTTGTCATACAAATTGGCGGTGTGATTTTTGTAGCCAATAAGTAAAGGATTGTCCACCCCTGGAACCTGGCTTTGGAGGCAAGTTGAGGTATCCGGAACAGATATAAGGATAATCGTGTTCTGGGATCGCGTGTGAGGCTTTAAGAGGAGAAAGACTCCACTGCTTCCCGAACCAGAGTAGCTGTATAGGCCAAGCTGGGACCACCGCCCATGGCTACAGCTACCTGGCACGCCTCGTAGATCTCCTCTGCACTCGCCCCGGCCTCCAGTGCATCGTGCACATGGTGCGCGATGCAGTATGAGCAGTTTTGCTGCACGGCCAAGGCTACAAAAATAAGTTTTTTCATCTTCCGGGGCAGAGCTCCGTCTTGAGCGGCCATTTCCGAGAGATTCATCATGGCTCGGACAAAATCCTTTTGAGTTCTGGCCAGCTTGGTCACGCCTGTTTGCAGCTCCTTGAGCGTCTCCTGACTCATGAAAACTCCTCCTTGGGGTTGACGATGTTCAAAATCTGAGGGCACAAAAACCTTTCTTTAAATGAAGTTTACCAAAAAATATTCTACCTAACAATAGGGAAATTTGGATCTCAGCGCCTTTGGCTTTATTTCGGCCGGCAACTGTGCTAGATCCGAAAAGACACAAGAAAAGACTTTCAAGGAGTGAATATGCTGGCTCAAGATGATTTGCAAACCACGTGTCAAAACACATCCAAGTATGTACTGGATGGGGAGTTGGCCAAGATTGTCAATATTACCATGGCCTTGGAAATGCCGTTGCTGCTCAAAGGCGAGCCAGGAACAGGGAAGACCATGCTGGCCCATGCTGTGGCCGAGGCCTTGGATATGCCCCTGAAGATCTTGAATGTGAAGTCCACCTTGAAGCTGGTGGATACCCTGTATCAGTATGATACCCTGACCAGGCTCAACGACAGTCGGTTCGGGGATTCCTCCAGAGATGTGAGCAATATCGAAGAGTATATCTCCATGGGCAAGATCGGTCAGTCCTTTATGTCCGATGAGCGGGTGGTGCTTTTAATCGACGAGATAGACAAGGCGGACTCGGATTTTCAGGACGACATGCTGGATATCCTGGATCAGATGGAGTTCGATATCATTGAGATCGATAAGACTATTCAGGCCAAGCACAGGCCGGTGATCATCATCACCTCCAACGCCAAAAAGGATCTCTCCGAGCCTTTTTTGGGCCGCTGCAACTTCCATCATATCGCCTTCCCCGATCCGGACATGATGCAGCAAATTGTACGCACCCATTTCTCCAACCTGTCCCAGGACCTGATGAACCAGGCTGTTCGAGCCTTCTATGCCCTGCGTGAGCTGCCGGGTATCGAGAAGAAACCGGCTACCCGGGAGCTGATCAACTGGATACGGGCCCTGCAGCAAGACCCGGATTTTTCGCCCAAGGATTTGAAAAAAGGAAATATCCCCTTTCTCGGGGTGTTGTTTAAAAAGAGTCAGGACTTTGAGCGGGCTCAAAACGGTTTGCGGCGGTTGTAGCCTCTATGTTTATCCCTTTTTTTTATTTGCTGCGCCAGACAGGGGTCCCGGTTTCTCCCACCGCATTCTTGCGCCTGCAAAGGGCGCTGCAACAGGGCCTGATCATGACTCTGGACGATTTCTATACTGCAGCCAGGAGCATACTGGTCAAGAACGAAAAGCATTTTGATCTCTACGATCGCGTATTCGCCCATTATTTCCAGGGACAAACCCTGGAGGACATGCAGGGCGAAGAGCTCGAGGACTGGATCAAGGATATGCTTCAGGAGTGGCTGCAAAGCCCGGAGGAGCTGGCCCAGGCCTTGGGTATGGACCAGAAGGAGCTGGCTCAGCTCTCCCCACAAGAGCTGGTGGACTACTTCTATCAGCGTCTTCAGGACCAGGATGGGGAGCATCACGGGGGCAATCGATGGATCGGGACCAGGGGGAGATCTCCAGTAGGACATTCCGGATATCATCCCGGAGGTATGCGGGTTGGGGGGGTGTCCAGAAATCAATCCGCAGTCAAGGTGGCCATGGACCGCCGTTATCGGGACTATGCCTATGAAGGGCCCCTGACCCAGGCCCGGGTTGGGGAAGCCTTAAAGCGCTTGACCCGTTTGGTGCCTGAAGGTCCCAAGGATGTCTTGGATGTGGATTCCACCATCCGACAAACCGTAAAAAACGCCGGGGAAATCGAGCTGGTCTTTCAGCGCAGCCTTCGGGACCGGCTCAAGGTCATCTTGGCCATTGATAACGGCGGCTGGTCCATGGAGCCTTATGTCCAGGTGGTCAAGACCTTGTTTTCCCACGCCCGGGCTCAGTTCCAGGATCTAAAAATCATGTATTTCCACAATACCATATACGACTTTTTGTGGTATGATCCCCAGAGGCGCAAGCAGCCGGTGAAGGTGGAGGACATGGTCACCTGGGATTCCCATATCCGGCTGATAATTGTCGGAGATGCCAGTATGGCCCCTTATGAGCTCATGGCCAGGGACGGGTCCATCCATATGGAGGATGCCTCTGGACAGCCAAGCATTGAGCGGCTGCAGCTCTTGGCCGATTCGTTCCCCTATTCCGTGTGGCTCAATCCCAAAATGGCGGCCGAGTGGCCCTATACCCGGACTATCGGCATGATCAGGCAGATCTTTCCCATGTTCGAGTTGAGTATGGACGGTTTGGAACAGGCTGTGCAATATTTGAAGGGTCGACCCGGAGCTCGGGACTGAAGCCAGGAAGGGCGACCGCCGGTCGCCCCTACAAACTATACGGCAGCACAGTGTTGATTGTTACATAGGGGTCGTTTTTATCGCTTTTGACAGAAAAGCTTTCCCCTAGTGAAAAATCAACTTTCATCTGTCGCTCACTCTTCTTCGTCTCCCCTTGAGGGGGGTTGGGGGGTGTTTCTTGCATTGCGACAGATGATTGATGACAAGGCACTAGTACCGTGTCTTATAAGTTCTGTCCCATATAGTGGCAATTTGTAATGTTGATTTTCTTTTGAAACTTGACCCACTATTCAACGACACGGAAATACGAAATCCGAATATCGAAATCCGAAACAATCAGAGCGAAATGCGAATAAGACATAATATTCGAAATAACACACTGTGATATCTTGATTTGGTTTTTTTCTTTGTTTTGAATTTTATTTTTTAAGTCATTTGTTCCGATTGTTTCGAATTTCGGATTTCGATATTCGAATTTAATAAACTTATAAATGA
>JBNJII010000155.1:0-3561 GCA_051749205.1 Thermodesulfobacteriota bacterium
CAAAGATATGCCCATGCTTTCTTCGAGGCAGCAGGTTAAAATCCTCGTCATTGGCGATGTCATGCTGGACAGGTATATCTGGGGGCAGGTGGAGAGAATTTCTCCAGAGGCCCCGGTGCCGGTTGTCTTAGCCCAGAATACCACCGAGGCCCTGGGCGGGGCCGGCAATGTGGCTGCCAATGCCGCCGCGCTGGGGGCCGAGGTCACCTTGATCGGGGTCTGCGGCCGGGATGCGAATAGAACACGCCTGGAGGAATTGCTGGGCCAGCAGGAAATAGCTTATAAGCTGTTAGCCCTTGACGCCCTGCCCACTGTGAGCAAGACCAGAGTCATGGCCGGCAAGCAGCAGTGTCTGCGCATTGACCACGAAAACGGGATCGAGCTCAAGCCTGAGGAAGAGGCTGAGATTCTCGGATATGCAAAAGAACACCTTGATGCCCGGACCATATGCATCCTCTCTGATTACGGCAAAGGCCTGTTGTCCTCTTCCCTCTGCCGGGCATTGATAGATCATGCCCGGAGCACGTCCTGTCCGGTGCTTGTTGATCCCAAGGGCAGAGACTGGTCACGCTATAAGGGTGCGGACTGCATTACCCCCAACAGCAAGGAATTCCTTTTGTATGCAGGTCTCATATCCCCGGGCGAAGAGCTTTTGGTTCGTACAGTAAAGGCCGAGTGCTCTCATCTGGGGCTTTCCAGTCTCCTGGTCACCCGCGGAGCCCAGGGTATGCTCCTGGTAGGCCGGGATTTCAATCCAGTGACTATTCCCACCCAAGCCAAAGAGGTCTTTGACGTCTCCGGGGCCGGGGATACCGTGATCGCCAGTTTGGGGTTCGGCCTGGGCGCTGGAATGAGCTGGGAACAGGCCTCCCGCTTGGCCAATATTGCGGCCGGAATAGTGGTCGGCAAGGTGGGCACGCAGCCTGTACGGGCCCATGAGTTGGAGCAGGCCTTGGAGCAGGATGCGGGTCGTAATCCCAAGATCGTGTCCAGCCGGGAGCTGGCCCAAGAGGTCCGGGCCTGGCAGCAGGCCGGAAATGTAGTTGTTTTCACCAATGGCTGTTTTGATCTCATGCATCACGGCCATATCCGGCTGCTGCAACAGGCCGCAGCCCTGGGGCGGCGATTGGTGGTGGGGCTGAACTCCGATGATTCGGTGCGCAGGCTCAAGGGACCCTCCCGGCCGGTTTTGGCCCATCAGGACCGGGCCACCATCCTAGCTGCTTTGGAATGCGTTGACCGGGTGGTGATCTTTGATGAGGACACGCCGGAACGGCTGTTGGAGGAAATACAGCCCGATGTCCTGGTCAAAGGAGGGGATTATCGGGAAGATGAGGTGGTGGGCCGGGATATTGTACAGCGCAGAGGGGGCAGGGTGGAGCTTGTACCCATAGCCGACCAGGTAAGTACCAGCGATCTGATCCGGTCTATTTTACACCAGAATGGCACAGAGAGCAGCTGAAGTTCACCACATTCAGCTTTGCCAGATTGATCAAGGATGAAACAGAGCAAGAAGAGGGCTGGGCCTTTGGAGCCCGGGCCTCTCCGAGGGCCGGGAGTGCGTTGTTCAAAGAGGCTGTGTCTCGGAGAGAACCAGTCTAGAAAAGCCGGGGTTTTTTAGTGGCCTGGAAATCTATTTTACAGGCTGGAGTTTTTTTAGGTAAATAAACTTTAATAGTGCCAGGTAGTCGCCTGGCGATTCCAGAATGGCCAGGATGGCACCTGGCGATCCCAGTCGGAAAAGCCAGTTCCGCATAAGCTAACTTCTCGTTTCATGCGAGCAAGAAAGAGAAACGTTACTATTCTTCGGATATAAATCAAATACTCTAAAATTGTTGACAATGATAAGCAGAACCCAAAAGCCCTGGTCCACCCAAGCTCAAAAGGCCTTGTCACGAGCTGCTGTCCTCAATCTTTACGCCCAAAGCCGATCCAAAGGTTATCAAGTCCTGATAGCCTTTTTGGACAATATAATGGAGCACACTGCTGTCTAATACTTGGTATTGGTTAATGGCTATATTTCGAAATCCAGTCATGGCCACCAGGGACCGGCGCAGCGTACTGCTTATGTATCCGGCCCTTTCCAAAAGATAAAAGGTGTCTCCGCTGCTTTGAGGCACCCCCAGGCACTGCTTGGCCACCACATGCATAGCCAAATCAATCGCCGCTTGACAGGCTCGTTCTATGTTCAGAGTCAAGGCATCAAGATGAGTGTAATCTTCCAGATCTGGATCTGCTGTGTACTCTTCATGTATGCGTCGAATGCACCGCTCAATGATCGCAGCTTTGTTCCAGATAATATCATCAGGCTGTATAGGCATGTTCAACTTCCCGCCTGGCGGTTCGCAGTTCAAGATACAGACCCAAGGCAGTAGCTACAAACAAGTCGTGATAGTACTGGTCCTTGCAAAATAGGCATTGGCCTTGTAAAAGCGCCTCCTTGGCGTAAATAAGATTCTGCGTGCTCAAGATTCCGATGTCCACCGGCCGGGGACAACATGTTCCCAGTTCACTGCTTAAGTGCAGAACGTCCATCTGGCTTAAGCTGCGGCCCGGAGCCGGAAGCAAGGCAATGTCAATGTCACTGTCCGAACACAACCGGCCCGTCACAGCTGAACCTAAGACGTAAGCGGCATATATCCTCTCGTCCTTTTCCAGGCAATCAGCGATTTTTTTGACTTCTGAGCTGAGATGGACCATTGTTCTCTCCGCTTTTCTTCTTCGTTCCCAGGGTCCTCCCTGGGAACGTCTTTCTCTTATGGCTCCGGCCATTCTCTCATTATCCCGGCATTTTACAATGGGATGGTCAGGTAGATTAATGTCTCGTGTTGTATGAAAATACTGGGTGCTGTTCTTAAGGTAGGACGCGGTTGCCCTCAACCGCTGTCCATTGCTTTTCGAATGCAGGCCTGCCCTTGAGGGCAAGGGTGGCCTACTTTAAGACCTCATTTTTTCATGCTTCGCTGTGTCTGCGCATTGGCAGGCATGTGGGTTAGTATGAGCTTCCTCTCATTACGGCAGTATGCTGTTTTTTCTATCTTAGCGGGAGACGGTCGAAGCTGCAAGGAAGAAGTCTTTAGGCATGGCTTTTGGGTTCTGCTTGACACGAAAACTAAATGTGACTACTTTGGTTACATTTCCAGATGTCTGGGCAAAGTTGAATAGAACAGCAGGGAGCTGAGGCATGGAGCGGATCAAGGTGGGTGTCCGAGAGGCAAAAATGCATCTGAGCCGATATCTCAAAACCGTGCAAAGCGGGGGTGAGGTGATCATTACTGACCGGGGACGACCGATTGGAAAAATCGTTCCTCTCCAAGAAGAGGAAATGCCTTTGGCTGAACGTCTCAAACACCTTGAACACAAAGGTATCATAGAGCCGAAAAGAGGCAGAACCGGGTTGAAGAGTCATACTCCGGTTGCAGTGGAACATGATATTGCCCAGAAGTATCTGCAAAAGGATCGGGATGCCGGGTACTGATTTTTTTGTTGTTTACTGGGATACATCGGCCATTTTGTCCGTGCTGTGCAAGGATTCTCACAGCCCTCTCGCTCTGAGCTGGG
>JBNJII010000156.1:0-3556 GCA_051749205.1 Thermodesulfobacteriota bacterium
TCATACATCCTCCTGTTTTTTTTTAGTGTTCAGCTTTGCCTCCGGCAAATCTGAAATGTTTTTTGGGCCAAAGCGCCCAAAAAAGTGAATTGCCGGTTTGATCAAGGATAAAACGTACGGATCAGCAGGAAGGGCGACCGCCGGTCGCCCCTACAAACGTCACGCCAGCACGGTGTTGATTTTTACAGAGGGGTCATCGAACAATTTGTAGGGGCGACTTGCAGTCGCCCTTTTGGGAATTCTGGTATCAACTCAACACACCTTTCATTCCTGATCAAACCGGCGTCTTCTTACCAATAACAGGCCGCCAGAGGCGGCCCTGACACCTGCCCGGCGGGACTACTTCCCCCCAAAGGCTTCTTCCGAGATCTCTGCCACCGCTCCGCCCATCTTGTGAATGGATTTCATCTTGCCCATGGTGGTGGGCAGGACGTTTTCCACAAAATACTGACAGGACTTGATTTGGCCTTCATAAAAAGGCTTGTCTTTTTTCTTGGCTTTCTCCAGGTTCTGGGCTGCCACATTGGCCCTCCACAAAAGCATCCAGGCCATGGTCACATCCCCGCTGACATCCAAGAGGGAGTAGGCATGGGAAAAGGCCTGCAGCACTTCTTCGGACATGGCCTTGCCGCCCAGGTGCATGGCAACCTCGCCCAATTTGTTCAAGGCCTTTTCCAGCTCCTCTGCATATGGGGCCACCGCATCTATGTCCTTACCGACCTTGATGGTCTTTTGCATCTCGGCCATCAGGTCCATGATGGCCTGCCCTTTTTTCAGACCCAGCTTGCGACCCAAAAGGTCCATGGCCTGAATTCCGTTCGTGCCTTCATAAATCATGGTGATCCGGCAGTCCCGGAGCAGGAGCTCCTGGGGGTACTCCTTGGTGTATCCGTATCCGCCGAAAACCTGGACCCCGGTATTGCACACATCAAAGGCCCGATCAGTGACATAGCCCTTGCATATGGGGATGAGCACATCGATGATACCCTGGTAGCGGTCCTTCTCTTCCTCGGACTCGGCCATTTCCTTCATGTCTTCGCAGTAGCCGACGTAGTAGATGAGGCTGCGCATGCCTTCCACATAGGATTTCATGGACAAAAGCATCCGCCGCACGTCCGGGTGCTGGATGATGGGCACAGCCGGAGCGCTCTTATCCATCATGTTCATAATATGCCGGCCCTGGACCCGCTCCCGGGCATAATTGACTGCATTCAGGTAGGAGGCGCTGGCGCAGGCCAAGCCCTGCATGCCCACCAGGAGCCGGGCCTCGTTCATCATCAAAAACATCTCCCGCATGCCCTTGTTTTCCTGGCCCAAAAGCAGGCCGCGGCACTTGCCCTTGCTGCCCAGGGCCAATGTGCATGTGGAGCTGCCGTGGATGCCCATCTTCTCTTCTATGCCGGTGCAGACCACATCGTTGAACTCGCCCAGGCTGCCGTCATCATTGACCCAGTACTTGGGAACAATAAACAGGGAGATGCCCGACGTCCCGGCCGGAGCTCCCTCGATACGGGCCAAAACCGGATGAATGATATTTTCGGTCATATTGTGCTCCCCGCCGGAAATGAAAATCTTGGTTCCGGAGAGGGAATAGGTCCCGTCATCATTTTTTTCAGCCGTGGTGGTCAAAGCGCCCACGTCGGAGCCGGCCTCAGGTTCGGTCAAAAGCATGGTCCCGGTCCATTCCCCGGTGAACATCTTTTTCAAGAACAAGTCTTTCTGCTCTTCAGTGCCAAAGGCTTCAATGAGCTTGCCCGCCCCATGGGTCAGGCCCACATACATCTGCAATGCGTAATTGGCCCCGACCAGATAATCAGAGACAGCCATGCTCACAGTTCGGGGCATGCCCTGACCTCCCCACTCCGGATCCTCGGTCACTGCAGTCCATTCCCCATCCCGAAGGAGCTGATATACACGGTGGAACTCTTCCGGAACAGTTACTGAACCGTCGCGCTCCAGAGCAACACCTTTGTCGTCTCCGATCTTGTGTGTGGGCAGAATTTCCTTTATAGCCAGGTTTCTGGCCTCATTGACAATGAGATCAATGGTCTTTTTGTTGAATTCGGCAAACTTGTCGTAGGAACTGATCTGCCCTACATTCAAAAGTTCGTGCAGGACAAAGTCCACATCCCGGCGGTCTGCAATCTGTTGAGCCATGCGTGTCTCCTTGGATCTTATACGGTTGTCTTATGTTTTTTTCATACCAAATTGGTCGTTCTTTTCCGATGGTTCACAAGCCTGGTTCAGAGGATTGAAATATGACCTGGTCCCTCAGTCCCTCAGTCCCTCAGTCCCTCAGTCCCTCAGTCCCTCAGTCCCTCAGTCGCTGAGTCCCTCAGTCGCTGAGTCCCTCAGTCGCTCAGTCGCTGAGTCGCTCAGTCCCTCAGTCCCTCCTTCATCGATCTCTAGCCTCCCCAATCCCCAGCACAAAAAGATCCACGAGAGGGCCGGCCATATCGGTCAATCTGTACTTTCCGCTGGAATAGAGCCAAGAAGTTATCACCTCGTCAATAGCTCCAACGACAAACTGTTTGACCAGAGAAATAGACAGATTTTTGCGGATGACCCCTTCTTTTTGCCCCTGGGTAATAATCTGGGAAACGAGACCAAGGTACATGTCGGACATCTCTTTGATCTTGGCATCTGAAACCTTGCGTCGTATCCTGGTTTCCGTTTGATAGACGACGGCCATCTCCGGATTGCGCTCAAACTCAAACAAATGCCTGTTAATGAGCTTTTCCAGCTTGTCCAGGGCATTATCAGCCAGACTGACCTCTTCCCTGAACCGGTCGAAAACCAAGGCCGTCTTGTAGCTGAAAAAGTTCTCCAGGATATCGTCTTTATTCTTAAAATACAGATAGATAGTCCCATCAGCCACACCCGCTTCCTTGGCTATTTGCGAAACAGTAGAATTGTGATATCCACTGCGAGCGAAGGTGCGGATGGCCGCCTCCAGAATGGTCTGATATTTATCGCTCTTTTTGGAATTATGATTTGGAGTTGACATTCACAGTCCATCTTTTAAAGTGCTCCCAATAGAATGAATGAACATTCATTCAGAAATGAAGTAACAACATCCCTGGGCCTTGTCAAGCATGACCTGTGATCACCTCAGGGCTTTTTGGTTCTGCTTTCCATTTTCAACAATTTCAGAGGTCGAAATCCCTATGCCGCTTCATACTCCCCTGTTTCGCGGGCCGCTGAAGCCTCATACCAGGGCCAGAGGTCAATCTGCGTCTGCACCCGGAAAACAGCCCTCTTCCAGTATTCACGGCAAAACTCTGCGCATTGCCCTTCTCGGGTACCGCAGCAATCCTTACTGCGGCGGGCAGGGGATCTATCTGCGCTACTTAAGCCAAGCCCTGGCCCAAATGGGTCATCACGTGGACGTGATTTCCGGAGAACCCTACCCGGACCTTTCGCCGGACGTGAACCTCATACCCCTGCCCGGCCTGAACCTGTACAGCTACCCCAAACCCACCCTGGGGCTCAAAGACCGGGGCCTGCATTCGATCACCGATGCCCTGGAATACGCCAGCTTCATCAGTGGGGGTTT
>JBNJII010000157.1:0-3549 GCA_051749205.1 Thermodesulfobacteriota bacterium
CTCCATGGCCGATCAGAAAATTATTTTTAAGTTCCGCTCCCGGGAGTATTCAGAAAATGACCTGAAAGCTATACGCCAGGTCATCTCTGAGAATTTCCATCTGGGACGGACTCAGATATCATGCATCCTGGCCCGGGCCTGGGAGTGGAAACAGCCAAACGGCAAATACAAAGAGTTTGCTGTCAGAGATACTCTTCTTCGCATGCAGGAAGCGGGGCTCATCGAATTACCCCCGCCCTTGAAGCGCAATAACAATAAGGCTAACAAGCTACTTCGGGCTCCGCTCTTTGACCAAACAGGGCATACGGGTCTGGTGAAAGATCTCGCCGGCATTGAGATACGCCAGGCCACAGGTTACACCAAGCTGGTCTGGGAGTATCTCCTCCACAGGTATCACTACCTGGGATGCCCCAAGGTTGTGGGAGAACACTTTTGCCAGGCAACCATGCTCGGTGATCAGGTTATTGCCTGTCTGGCCTGGGGCAGCCCAGCCTGGAAAATAGCTCCCAGGGATCAGTTCATTGGTTGGCATGAGGACACCAAGCGCAAGAATCTGCACTTGGTCACATCCAATGTCCGCTTCTTGATTCCTCCCTGGATCCAGGTTAAGCATCTGGCTTCCAAGGTTTTGGCCTTAAGTCTGAAGAGTCTTGGCCGGGAGAGGGAGAAGCTCTATGGCCATCCTGTGTACCTGGCTGAGACCTTTGTGGACATATCCCGTTTTCAGGGTACGACTTACAAGGCCGCCAACTGGATCTATCTGGGCCAGACCAAGGGCAGCGCCAAAAGGGGCAACTCCTATAGCTTTCATGGCCTAAAAAAAGCCATTTATGTGTATCCCTTGCACGCCAAGTTCAGGAGGTGGCTCCTCTCATGAAACGAGAAGAAGCCATCGCCATCCTGGAGATGCAGGATCGGGAAGCGGCAATAGCCAAGATCCTTGAGCTTGGTGAGAAAGCTGAAAAGTATGACCAGCTTGTGAGCCAAGCCGCAAGCACTCCCTCGGGACAAAAGCCGCCCTATACCAAAGAGAACAAGCGCAAAGGCAAAAAGCGCAAAAAACCAGGACGCAAACAAGGTCATCCCGGAAGCAGGCGCAAAATTCCGGACAAGATCGATCACTATAAAGACGCTCTCCTCGAAGAATGTCCGCACTGCCATGGAGATGTCGGGGCAGGGGTCAAGTCGCACACGCGCTATATCGAAGAGATCCCTCCGATTGAGCCGGAAGTCACCGAGATCACGATCTACAAGCACTGGTGCCCTAATTGCCGGGACTTTATCACTGCTCCAGTCACCGAAGCAATGGATAATGCCAATTTGGGCATCAGACTCGTAGTTCTCACCGCTTGGTTGCACTATGCAGTCGGCATCAGCGTGCGAAACGTGGTCAAAATATTAAGCACTGTGTGCTCTTTTTCGGTCACCCCAGGCGGCCTGACCCAATCCTGGATCAGGCTGGCCAATCTGCTCCGGCCGGAATATGAACATATTCTGGAGCAGATACGACACAGCGCCGCCCTGCATGCCGATGAAACCGGGTGGCGGCTGGACGGGGTGACCTATTGGCTATGGGCTTTTTGCACCAAAGAGCACTGCTATTACACCATCAGCAAGTGTCGCGGCTCCCCGGTGGTGGAGCAAGTCTTAGGGGTCTTGTTCGAAGGCATTCTCATCTGTGATTTTTGGGGTGCTTACAACAGACTCAAGGCCTTGGCCAAACAACGCTGCTACTTTCACCTCTTCACCGAGCTGGTGAAGGTGGACAAGCGAAGTACGTCCAAAGAATGGAAGGCCTTTCGCAAGCAGCTCAGAAGGCTGCTTAAGGATGCCCTTCGCCTGAGGGACAAAAAAGAGCATCTTGATTGTCAGGTCTATGAGCGACGAAAACAACGTCTGCATGAACGCCTGGAAATGCTCCTGGAAACTGTGGCCAAGGACGAGGACGTCAACAGACTGATTAAAAGGCTCAAACGTCATCAGAATGAAATTTTTACCTTTTTGGACTTTGATGTGAGTCCGGAGAACAGTCATGCAGAGCAGCAAATGCGTAGGCCAGTCATTTCCAGAAAAATCTCCCAGCAGAATAGGTCAGAGACCGGGGCAGAGACTCAGGCCATATTGATGTCCATTTTCCAAGCAGCCTATCTGCAGGGACGCAACCCAGTCGCGTATGTCATTAAGCAAACCTACACTCAAAATGAAACGGAATTGGACAAGGCAGCTTAGTTTATCAAAGGGCTAAACTAATACGCTGTGTGTTTTCTCCTGGCCGGTTTGGCAACTATTATTGTTGTGAACATGGTCATGCGCCAGCAGGCACTGGATGAGGCCAGAGACAAGGCTCGAATAATTCTTGATCATAACCTGGCCATACATACGTATTTCACACACCAACTAAAACCCCACTACAAAACTCAGTTCTCCCTGGTCTGCAAAAATTCTATCTTTGGCCAGTCCTCAAGAGTTCGTTCCAGGCGATAGCGGCTGGAAAACAACAGGGCTGGATGCCCCTCGGCGTCCTGGACCAGAGTATTGAAGTAGCGTTTTCTAAACTCCTGCAAGGCCCGTTTGTCCTGACTGTCGACCCAGCGGACGGTGACGTACTGCATGGGCTCATAAGTAGCCTGCACTCCGTATTCTGCAGCCAACCTGGCCGCGGTGACATCAAACTGCAGGGCCCCCACCGCCCCTAATATATATTCCCTGCCATTGACCGGCCGGAAGAGCTGGATGGCTCCCTCTTCAGTCAGCTGGTAAAGCCCCTTGTCCAGCTGCTTGGCCTTGAATGGATCCTTAAGCACAACCCGGCGGAAAAACTCCGGGGCAAAATTGGGGATGCCCTTGAATTTGAGAGGCTCTTTAGTGGTCAGGGTATCGCCGATGCGCAAGGTACCGTGATTGTGCACCCCGATGATATCCCCGGGCCAGGCGTCCTCCACTCCGGACCGGTCTTTGGCCATAAAGATAATGGCATTGGCCAGGGTCATGTTCTTGCCCGTGCGATGATGCTTGACCTGCATACCGCGTTGAAAACGGCCGGAACAAATGCGCACAAAAGCGATGCGGTCCCGATGCTCGGGATCCATATTGGCCTGGATCTTGAAAACCACTCCGGAAAAATCCGGCTCTTCCGGGGAAACATTCCTGGTTTCCGCCTCTCTGGGCCGGGGAGGGGGAGCCAGACGGACAAAGGTGCTTAACAGCTCCTGGACCCCGAAGGTGTTCACTGCACTGCCGAAAAAAACCGGAGTCTGCTTCCCGTCCAAATAGGCTTGCAGATCAAAGGGATAGCCCGCACCCTCCAAAAGCTCCACATCCTGGCGCAGTTTTTCTGCTGCATGCAGACCCAAGAGCTCCTCCAGGCGGGTGTCGCTTAAATCAGAAATCACCGCCGATTCCTCAGGCCGGCTGCCTTTGCTGTCGACTGGAACGAAAAAACGCACCTCCCCGTTCACAAGGTCGTATACCCCCTGAAAATCCTTGCCCATTCCGATGGGCCAGGTCAAAGGGGCGGCCTGGATGCCCAGGGTCTGCTCGATATCGTCT
>JBNJII010000158.1:0-3531 GCA_051749205.1 Thermodesulfobacteriota bacterium
GTTTTTGACAGATTGTACACTATGCGTTCACAGTTGCGGATGCAGGATCAAGGTCCAAAACGGACGGGCAGTTGATATACAAGGGCTGGAAACTCATCCGGTGAACAAAGGCCAGCTCTGTCCCAAGGGGGAAGCCGCCCTGGAAAGCATCTATCATCCGGATCGGCTCACAAACCCTCTGAAACGTCAAAACGGAGATTTCGTCCCCATAACCTGGGATCAAGCCCTGGATGAAATATCTGAAAAGCTGCTCAAGCTCAAAAGTGAGTTCGGGCCTGAGGTCCTGGGAGTATTCAGCGGTTCCATCGGGGTGGAAAATCTGGAGATTGCCGGTCTCACTCAGCGATTTATGGCTGCGTTTGGTTCTCCCAATTTCTATTCTGTAGAAAGTGTCTGCTATCGGATGCGCATTCGGTCCCGGCAGATTACCTTCGGCAAATACCCTACAGAAGAGCTGGACTCCAATCTGTATATCCTCTGGGGACATAACCCTGAAGAGTCTGATTTGCCCTTGAAATTGGCCATAGAAGAAAATCTTGACCGTGGAGCCCGGCTCATTGTCATCGACCCCAAACGAATTCCTTTAGCGGATAAAGCTGATATGTATCTGGGCATTCGGCCGGGAACGGACGGTGCCCTGGCCTTGGCCCTGATGAATGTGATCATAGACGAAGGATTGTATGACCAGGAATTTATTCAAAAGCACACCACTGGATTTGACGAGCTGGTCTCCTATATCCCGCCGTATACTCCGCAGTGGGCCGAAGAAATTACCTGGATCCCGGCGGAAAGAATCCGGGAATTGGCCCGGGTGCTGGCAACTACCAGAGGGGCAGGCATATACCAGGGCACGAATACCCAGGATCAGACCATCAACGGTACGCAGAACAGCCGTGCATTCTCCATCCTGCAGACAATAACCGGAAATATCAATGTGCCTGGCGCATGGACTATCAGCCCCAGGCTCAAAATCGGAAATACCACCCTTCCAGTCCAGGGCAAACCACTGGGGGTCGATCAATATCCTTTGTTTTATGAGTTGTGGGGCCGGAAAAGCCCTTACGGGATCGTCTCCATGGTCCCGGAAGCCATACCGGATAAGCTCAAGGCCTTTATCGTGGAAGGAGGAAATCCTCTCTTGTCCATGCCGGACAGCAAGGCCTTTGAGCAAGCTTTCAAAAAGCTGGATCTTTTGGTGGTTCAAGATCTTTTTATGACCAGGACTGCGGAACTGGCTCATTATGTTCTTCCGGCCTGCTCGCACCTTGAAAAATGGGGCTTGGCATACACCTACAATGTCGTGCACTGCCTGCCGTATCTGATGCTGCGGAAAAAATGCATTGAACCGTATCATGAAAGCTGGTCTGAATGGAGATTTTTCACTGAGTTGGCCTCCAGGATGGGCATGGGAGATAAATTCCCATGGCAATCAGAAGAGGACCTCGTATCCTATGAGCTTGAACCAACCGGAATGTCCTTTGATTACCTTTTAAACAACAAGCCGGAGGGGGACTACTATCAGAAAAAAGATTATTCGATCCCAGAAGGCACATTCAAGACCCCTTCCGGGAAGATCGAAATCTACAGCAGTACGTTAAAAGAATATGGCTTTGATCCCCTGCCAAGCTATCAAGAGCCGGCCAATAGCCCGCGAAGATCTGATAAAGAATTTTTGCAGAAATATCCCCTGGTCCTTTCAACAGGGAATAGGGACATGTCTTTTACTCACGGGCAACACCGCAATGTCAAGAGCCTGATTGAGGAATCACCATATCCTTTGGCAGAAATAAGCCCCAAAACAGCTCAAGATTTTGCTCTCCAGGATAATGAAGATGTGGTGATTGAGACCTCTACTGGGACGGTACAAATGAAAGCCAAGGTAGAGGAGAGGGTAATGGATGGAGTTGTTCTCCTTCCTCATGGCTGGCCTGATGATGCAAATGTCAATATCCTGGTTGATGCCAAGTGCCGGGAACCGATCATGGGCTATCCGGATATGAAATCATTGATGTGTACACTTAAGAAGGCATCCGAGTACTCCCGAAGGAGTGCATAGGCCGGTCTGCGTTGTTCTTGGCCCCGGTTAGTGGCTTGGCACCTCTCACGTGTCGCAAAAAAGAACCTTCTCCTGGTCCCTCCCTTCCACCTGGAAGACAGGCGGCAGGGAGGGGAATGAGAGAAAGAAAGGTTTCGGGCCGATACCGGACAATGCACATAAGACGCGGCACTCAATTTGGCCTGGCTGGGGGTGTCCAGAAACACAGGCACATATCGGATGCAAAAAAGCTGCAGGCAAAGCGATAATCTGCGGGCAGAGCCAAAATATGTAGGTGTTTGTTCAGGGGGTTCACGGCCTGGATGGAAAAAACTGAACTCTTAAGAGTGCGAGGAGCCTGAATGTTTACGTTCAGTGAACAAGCAGTGACGAAAAATACAGTGACTGAAGAGGATCAGCTTGCTGACGGAGATAAAAAACAAGGTCCAGGATACAAGGCGCCTGCGGTGCATAAAGCCTTTGAACTGGTCAGAACAGTGGCCCAGTCGCAGCAGGGGCTGGGAATCAAGGATTTGGCCCAGAAACTGGGATACAGCAAGAGCACCACACACGGTCTCGTCCATGCCTTGCTCAGAGAGGGTGTGCTTACCCGTGGTCCAGGAGGGCGTAAGCTCTCCCTTGGTCCTACGATAGCAGAGCTGGCCTTTGCCAATTGGAATCAGAGCACAGTCACCAAGCTGGCTCAGCCCATACTGAACAGCATCCGGGACACGATTAATGAGACGGTCATTCTCGGGGTGCGAATCCGCAATCGAGTCTTGATCATCGCCACTGCAGAGGCCACAGAATTCCTGAAAATATCAGCCCTGGTCGGATCAACCATCCCCCTGCTGGGAGGGGCTGTGGGCAAGGCCTTTCTTGCTGAAGAGGCCCTCAGCCATGCGGCTGCGTTTTTAGCTCAGCACGGCCTGCCCGAGTACACAGAACGTTCCATTACTGATGTCCGGGAATACCTGTCTGAATTGGAACGAGTTCGCAGTCAAGGATATGCTGTGGATATCGAAGAATATCTGCAAGGAATACGAGCTGTTGCCGTTGCTTTGGGCAATAGGAGCGGGTTGGCTGCAGCCCTTTGGGTGGTGGGAATATCCGCCAGTATGGATGAGCAGAGCATGAGAAAAATATCCGAGATTGTAACCGGGGAAGCACAGAGGCTGCGTTGTATTTTAGATACAGGCAGCAGAGATGCCCCCACATGAAGAACCAGTCATATCATCAAACTTGACAAGCGCATCTTGGCCCACATCCGACTCTCCCTGTTTCATCTTGCCATGTCCGTACTTTGAGCTGTTTCTAGCTCATTTTGTGCCCCTTTTCCCTTTGAGTCCAGAACCTCCCTGACAAATCTTCTGCAGCGTTTCTTCCCATCACAGCCGGTCACTGCAAGCAGGCGGGACAGGCTCTGTGAGAGGGTGAATCTCAAGAATAACCTATGCATGGATTGAGTTGTATCAAGTGGAGAAGGAGCAGTGTGT
>JBNJII010000159.1:0-3506 GCA_051749205.1 Thermodesulfobacteriota bacterium
TGAAGCTGAGTTTGACGCTTTTCCGGCGGATATCAAAGCTAAAATTGCCCATATATCCAAGCTCATTGAAGAGGTTGGCTTGCAGAATGTGGGAGGTCCCTAAAAAGTCACAAAAACTTCCCAAAAAGGAGTTGGAGACAGCCAAATCAGGGCACAGGAGGTACAGAATGGCTAAAACCATGAATCAAAAACATCTGGAAATGATGAATGATCCTGAATATGCAAAACACTACCAGGATCAGGAAGAAGAGTTCAACATAGCCAGGGAGCTTATTCAGGCAAGAACCAGAATCGGCCTTACCCAGGAAGAATTAGCTAGGCGCATGGGCACTACCCAATCGGCGGTAGCCCGCATGGAGTCAGGCAAACCATTGCCGAGCCTCAGTAGTCTGAAAAGATATGCTCAGGCTACGGGCAGCAAGATTAAGATATCTCTGGAAACTTAGATCAGTTCATCAGGACAAACCGGCTGCATAAAATTAAGCCCTCCTAACCACCAAAAAGCCAGCAGCAGCACCACGGGCTATCTCAATTCATACTGCACCTCCCCTTTGTTTCGGCAAGCCTTGAGTCAACTCCTGTCCTTCAGTTGATCCTCTGCCTGGAAATGGCCGTCATGGTCCGCAAAAGGTAGTTTCGGAAGCGCTGTTTTTCCCTATTCTGTCTGGTGTATTCTGGAGGCTCATCCCGATACGTCCTCCATTAGCCGGTATTCTTTTAACACCACCATTCCTGGGCATGGGCACCCCTGTGACTGACCTCTGATTTCTGATCTCTGGCGAGCGCAAAAGAATTTTTGCACTCGCATCAAGGTATATGACCAAAAAGAAAGGGAAGGTAAAAGGAGATTCGGATATGGGCGATTAAGAGGTTTGTCCCGTTAAATTGCCCTGCAAGGGCAAGCACGCAGTGTCCCACGTTAAACAGAAGAAAGTTTAACCGGATAAACATTTAACCGGGACGGGGTAATCGGGGTACTGGTTAAAAACTTTGGCGGGGTAATTTATCCGGTTGAACCGGGTACCCGTTGGGTGTTCAACTGGACGGGGTATCAGAGACCTTCAGTGCTCCATTCTCGCTACATAATATAACTGGCAACATAATGTCCCTTTATTCTTTTCTCGTTTTCCGATAAGATGTGAAATCATCCGATGAATAAATCTTCTTGCTTGACTCCTGATTGGGCTGTGAGTATGGTTTCATCTTTTAGCTGAAGCTCGAGAATAGAGAAAATGACTGACCTCGCAAGGGTTCATAATATTTTGCAATATGCTCTTGGGGTTGCCTCCCAAAACGACGATTGGAGGTCTCGAGAGCTTGGCCCCATTCATTTGATAAAATACCTCTACGTCGCTGACCTAGCTCACGCTGAGGCCCACAATGGAGAAACCTATACCGGCATTCCGTGGCGCTTCCATAAATTTGGCCCCTGGAGCGAAGAAGCCTATCATGAGCTTGGACCAGCCCTTCTTTCGGTAAATGCCGAGAAAAAGAGTATCCAAGGAAAATTCGAAGATGATTTCATCAGGTGGAGAAATCTAGATCCGGATTTACCGGATGTTTTGATAAAAGCCCTTAATGTCCATGTAGCTTTGGCTGTCAGAGATGCGGTCCGGAACTTTGGTGCTGACACCGAAGACCTGCTGCACCATGTTTACCAAACTGAGCCGATGCTCAATGCTTGCCCTGGAGAAAACCTGGACTTCACATCAGCAAAGGCAATCAAGCCCCAGTCGGAGGAAATCTCCGGCGTATCATCCCAGCTATTATCTGAAGGCCAAAAAAAACGGAAGAAGCAGCGGATTGCAAGAGTTCAAGGGGAGCTGAAGAAGCGCCTTGAACTGAAAAGACAAAAGCAGGCCGAGAAGCAATCCCGGTCTGAACAGCCCGCTCCTCGCTATGATGATGTTTACTGGGAGGGGGTGGCATGGCTGGACTCAATATCAGGCGAAGACATAAAAGAAGAAAGCTGTTACCGCGTCAATCTCATCGGAACTTTGGAAATCCAAGGCGAGGTATGACCCAGACCTATCCTCATGATTGTCCGCAGGCCTATATGCTGGGCGATTGGTGGATAAGTGACGAAGAAAACAAGTTAGATCAGGGCGTTTGCTCTGGGCTTTTGTCCCTCCCGTTGACCAGGTGCCAATGGCGCTTGTCCCCAAGGGCCGAACCCAAGCAACAGAACATCGGCTTGTCAATTGCGACATAGTACCTGCCCATACGGATAACATCTTTCAGAGATCCCGGCTTCCCGTAGCTGCTATTCCATGCCATAAAGAAGAAGTCAGGACAGTATACCGCTCAAAAGTTCGACCCGTCCTATTGATTGTGCCTCCCTATGAGGATGTTCCAAGATCTTTGATGGCCAACAAGCCGAGAAGACTTACAAAAGCTACTGCCTTGGTAGCTCCATTTCTCGGGCGCGATGAAGGAACTGGCACAAGATCCGGATATCCACAGTCATTCGTCGATAGAGTCAAGCATTGCGAGTATCCAAGATTCATCTGGGATAAGCTTCCTATTAGGGGCCCTGAAGAATCTATCATGAGGCTGGACCATTTGCTTCCTATGAGCACGCTCGACGTAGCTTACGAAACGACACCCTGGAAGCTCAGCGAAGAGGCGCTATTTGTCGTGATGGAATGGTTTGAGTGGTATTATACCGGAAGCCTCCCTGACAACGAAGATTCATACCTCGCTATAATTAGGGCTGAACTTTTGGATCAGTACGAATAGAAGCCAACTGTGCATGGAATGAGATTTGATGGCAGGAATTCCGGGAAAAGCTCAGAAAATTGAATTATCAAATATAACCTACCCCTCTACTCCCGATCGAGCATCTGGCCAACGACCTCCCGACGGATCCTGCTGTCTGAGCTGCGCTTGACTTCCACAAAGGTCGGGCGGCCATGCTGGTCGAGGAAAAGATGATCGATTGACCATCTGCCGCTTTGCTCCTCTGAGCCGGGAATGGCTGCTTCACGCTGGATGACAATCCATCTGGGTGGATCATCCGGGTTTATCTGTTCGCCTACTATCAGCTCCGGATACTTGTCCACAATTCCCTGCAACAGGTCTTCATTTTGGTATCTCTGGTGCGGCACCAGCTCCAGCTCACCCTCACTGTTGACCAGAAAAATGCTGTCTGTGTCTTTCATAAGCAAAGCACGTCAAACTTTGTTGTAATATCTTGCCTAAAAACTAAAAGCTTTCAGGCACAAGACCCAGCTCATTGATGCTTTCATTTACAAACTGAAGAGACTCATGTACTTGGAGTACGTTTTCATAATCCCAATACTTGAGTTTATCGCGAATATCTTTCACCTCCATAACCATTTTTCTCTTGTCCCCAATTCTGTCCCTTGGCTTGAAGTATCTTAATCATAAGGACTATTCTAACCTAATCTCTTCATAGAGTAAATCTGCTCCAAGCCCTTGATCCTGTGCGGCTTTCGTTCCCGTTTAGGCTGGATGATGTCCCGGAAGAGCTCGAATCCCTGACG
>JBNJII010000160.1:0-3480 GCA_051749205.1 Thermodesulfobacteriota bacterium
CCAGGCAAACACACCGCACATCTTCAGCCCCATTAGGTAATGATGTTTTCTGAAGGCCTGTCCTCCGCCTTCGGCGGCTTGGCGGTCAACATTCGGATTGCGTTTGAATTTCCATTTCTCAACTACCTCCTTTTTCCACAGATTGCAGTTTCTGAAACAAAGTTTCAGATTTGCCATCGGTGGCGCTGGATCAGCATGAAGATTACCCATTGCGGAGCAAGCTCAATGCCATAAAGGCATCAACTTCTACTTAGAGCAATTAGCAATATATAACAGTAGGTTAGGAAATAAGTGAAGAACAGTTTGCAGGAAAAGTCCGCTGGTTGAGCAAGATCATCAAACCACAGGAAAATGGCCGTGTTCTGGCTTCCAATCGTAAGAGCCGTTGCGAAATTCGGCAATTCGCTCATTATGCAAAGACGGATACATCGTATTTGCTGAACATGTTATCATAGGTGATTATACACAGTTTTTCCAGCCGGGCCTGGGCGATTATCATTCTGTCAAAGGGGTCGCGATGGTGCATTGGCAGTCCGCCCGCGGCATACGCATGATCCACGGTGATGGATAAAAGCTCAAATCCCTGATCTTTGATAACGGGATAAAAATCCGTAGAAATTTCCAGTTTCCCAAGCGACTGCTTGATCCGCATTTCCCAGATCACGGCAGCACTCACCACAATCAGGTTATTGGGATCAGCGATAGCATTTCGTTCAGCATCGAAGAGGTTTGGACTATCGTCCAACCACCACAGCAGCACATGTGTGTCGAGAAACAGATTCATTTGTCCACCATGCCCAATGCTTCGGCGATATCATCTGGGAGCACATCGAAATCATTTGCGATTTTGATTTTTCCTTTTAAAGCGCCGGGCTGGCGCGGCTGCCTGTTATTCTCATACTTGATAATGCGGGCTACGGGCTTTCCAGCCTTGCCGATAATCACTTCTTCTCCGGCCATAACTTTTTCAATCAACGCGGATAACTGCGCCTTTGCCTCGGAAATATTAGTAATCTGCATTTTTAAACCTCCTATCTTTTAAGAAAGTCTGACCAGACCAGATCATTTTGTCAAACGGTTTTTAATAAGAGGGAGGAAAAACAAACGATAAAGGTGGAGGAGGCCGCTGCTATCCTGGCCGGGACGTGCAGTATGTACATGAGCAAGGGAACGACGAACACTCCCCCGCCAATGCCCAGCAACCCTCCCAGAAAACCGATGGCCAGTCCGATGCCCAATCCTCCAAACACTTTGACTTTTGCCGATTGCTCCCGGTCTGAGGTGTCTTTTTTGGGTACAAAGGCCATGCGTACCGCAGCCAGGATAAGAATGACGGCCATGAGGATGGAGAAGAACTGGACGTTCACCAGACCGTTCACATACGAGCCAAAGGGCGCGGCCAGGGACGAGGAGATGATCAAGGGCAGGGAGAGGGGGAAGTCGACCATTTTCTTGCGCCCGTAGGTCACAGCAGCAGATGAGGCGGCCACCAGGTTGAGAAAGAGGGAGGTGGATGCAGCCGCCGCCTTGGGCAGGCCGAGCATGAGAAAAAGAGGAGAAAAGATGAGCCCCCCGCCCAGACCGACCATGGTCAAGACAAAGGAGATGGCCAGCACCGCAAGCCAAAGTGATGCAAAGTACATCATAACATTTTCCGATAAATATTTTCGGGCCGCCTCAAAAAAGACGGCCCGGAAAGCTTTATCTACTTTTCTTGTTCACTTTGGTCCGCTTGGGCACACGGATGACCAGACTCATCACCATGACACTCCCTGATCTGTTTCGGGGTGCAATTTTCCGGTTTGTCTTTCAGTTTGTGCGGATACTGACAATGTTCTTTGCAACTCATAATCATGCCTCCTTTTTATTCTTCATTTCTGTTCATTCGTGCAAATTCAATGATCATTCGCCCTCTTTGGCAAGTCACGCGCAGACGCCTGCCTAGCGGTCCCGGATGTCAGAGTCGGGACTCAAGATTAAACCTCATTTCTTACGAGGTACTACCTATCGGCTTCATCCTCGCTTTCCTTAGGGCTTTCTCCCCCAACAATCCGGTCCAGGGGCGGAGTAAGCAACGTTTCGAGCACATACCGCCACCTTTCCAGGACCTCCCAGTCCAAAACGTAGTTCACATAATATCCCCGTTTTTCAGGCCGGATCAGGTCGGCATCCCGCAGGATACGCAAATGCTGGGACACCGCTGCAGCCGTCATTCCCAGCTCCTGGGTTAGGGCGTTGACACACAAGGATGAAACTTTCAATATTTGCAATATCTTGACCCTGCTGGGGACTGACAGGGCCTTGCATATTCTGGCGACTTTGTCTGGATCAGGCATAGGATTCCTCAACAGCTTTGCTGCTATTTTGATTTAGATATTTAGCAAATACTAAAACATAATTCCCCTTTCTGTCAAGGTTGAGCGCGTATGAAACAAGGATTAACCTTTAAGGTGGCCTGCCCTTGGGGGCAAGGGCGGCCTACGAATCGATCCGGTTCTTCCTGGCGCGAATCTTGACATATTTCGTGTATCTAATATAGCATTTACGAAATTGCTAAATTAAAACCTGACATCAATGCAAGAATAGGATGGTTTGATGGACAAACGGTTTCGCTTCAATCGGCTTGAACTGGCCGGCTCCCTCGGTGATCTGGGCACCCTCCTGCCCATTGCCATCGCCATGGTTCTGGTCAATGGCCTGAATCCCCTGGGGCTGTTCTTCAGTATCGGGATCTTTTATATCCTATCCGGCGTGTACTTCGGGGTGACTGTCCCGGTTCAGCCCATGAAAGTCATTGGGGCCTATGCCATTGCCACGGCCTTGACTGCTGATCAGATCCTGGCTTCCTCCCTGCTCATGGGGGTCCTTTTGTTGATTATCGGGGTGACCGGGGCCATCGATCTCATCCGCAAGGCCACCCCTCATGCCGTGATCCGGGGCGTCCAGCTCTCAACCGGGGCCCTGCTCATGTCCGGCGGGGTCAAGTTCTTAATTGGGACATCCAAGTTTCAAGCCCTCCAGGATGCAGTGGAACCGTATTTGGCCTTCCAATCCCTGGGGCCGGTACCCATCAGTCTGGTTATAGGCGTTGCCGCAGCTATGGTTACCCTCCTCTTGCTGGACAACAAGAGATTCCCGGCCGGCCTGATCGTTGTTCTCGGCGGACTGGCCTTGGGTTTGGCTCTGGGGGCCCGGATCAATTTGCAAGGCCAGGACCTTGGCTTCAACCTTCCGGAAATCCTCCCCTTCGGATTTCCGGGAAATGCTGATTTTACTTTTGCATTGTTCGCCCTGGTCCTGCCCCAGCTCCCGATGACTCTTGGAAATGCCGCCCTGGCCTACACCGACCTTTCCAAGCAGTATTTTGCAGACGGCTCACAAAGGGTGACCAACAAGGCAGCCTGCATCAGCATGGCCCTGGCCAATTTCATGAGCTTTTGCCTGGGCGGAATGCCTCTGTGTCACGGGGCTGGTGGTCTG
>JBNJII010000161.1:0-3448 GCA_051749205.1 Thermodesulfobacteriota bacterium
CATATTTATTGCCGCCTCTTTGGGAGGCATTTTCTGGATAAAGCACTCCAAACACTTCAAAAAAGATCACCGGGACCGCAAGGCGCATTGACACTCATCTCTCATTGACTTCAAAGCTTGACAGCACCGGACCAAAAGTCTCCTCACGGGCAACCTCTGATCCTTTCTTCACATTGCTGAGAAGTGTCGGGAAGTAGCACATCTCCTCAGCCTTTCCTCCGCACAGGACTGTGGCCCCTTCCTGCACTGCGGATTCAAAAACACTATCTCAATTTTTCGCACCGGCAGCTATATGGCCAAAAAAGGCAAACGCAAGCTTACTCCCGCCCAAAAACGGAAGAAAAAACTGCGCAAAGCAGAGTACCAGACTATTTTCATAAACGGCAAGCAGAAACGAATCAAGCGGGAACCAACAATAGACGGGATGAGTGAGGATGAGTTTATCCGCTGCAATGCCGATCCGATATGGTTGCATCAAAACCAAATGTGGGAATATCTCTATAGACACGAAAAAGAGGAAAGCATGAATATCAATCCCGATCTTGTAGCCCCCTGCGGACTGTACTGCGGTGTTTGTGCCGTGTACATCGCCCACCGGGACCAGAATCAAAAGTTCAAGGAGCGGCTCCTCAGTGTCTACAAGGGCGAAATTCCGGGCAAAGGCAAGCTGCCCAACAGTGAGAATCTGACTCTAGATGATATCCGTTGTAACGGCTGTCTGTCCGATGACATTTTCATGCATTGCCGCCAATGCGCGATCCGGGACTGCACTCAGGAACAAGGGTATGCCGGATGTCACCAATGCGATGACTTTCCCTGCCCACATATTGACGACTTCCCTATGACCATTGGTAAGAAAGTGATCTTGCGGGCCATTCCGTACTGGCGGGAGGCGGGGACCGAAAAATGGATTGAGGATGAAGAAGCCCGCTACATCTGCCCGGAATGTGGAAACACCCTTTTTCGGGGCGTAGTTACCTGTAATCGGTGCAAAGCCGAAGTGGACCTGGACTGATACAAAGTGACGTAAAATATTTTTTTGCGTCCCTGCGTAAGGCAAGCAAGGTTGATTATGAGCCAATCACGCCTATTGAGCTGGATGTCAGCTGTCTGGAAAAAGATGTCTGGAAACCGGGAAACCAGGCTGGAAAATGAGCTTATCCGCCTGACCAGGAAGGATGTTGCCCAGCGCTTGATCGCTCTGGAGCAGAGGAAAAATCCCCGCGCTTCACGAGCGGCCTGTATTCAAAGCGCCTTGCAGAGATTGAAACGGGACAGAAAATGAGATTCATGAAAGACAAGTGAACAACCAGCGTTCAGAAAGTGATCCCGGTATGTTTACTGCAAAATCTCTCCCAGCCCAAAAGATGCAGGACCTGTTCCTGCTCGGCATATACCTGCCGGTCTCGGCCCCAGACAGCCATCTCCTGCATCCGGGCTGTGGCATACTGCCGGGGATCGAACTCCCGGGCACCGTTCCATGTGGGCAGCCTGGACTGAATCTCTTTGAGCTGCTCCAGATCGGGTACAAACCTCCCTTCCCGTCCGCTTTGCATCCGGAGCTGCTCAAAGATTCGCAGTCCGTCCGGATCAAAGTCCCCGAAATGGATCCACCGGCAATGCGCATGCAGCATCTGCAGCCACTGGGCGGAGAGTCCGGTATTGTAGCCCGGACAGAAGAGAACCAGTCCTTTGGGCACCAAGATCTGTTGAAAGGGAGCCAGATTTTCGCTGGTCAGCACAAAGTCGATGCCGCTCAGGTCGAAATCCTGGACCCGGGCGGCCTGTGGCCCCGGGATGCACACCTGCCCCAGGGAGGCTGTGACCAGACCCAGATCCAGCTTGTTGGGCCGGTGGATCACAGGCCCAAAGGCCTTGAGCCGGAGCTCGCCCCGCAGATGGCGGTCCCTGGACCACTGGGCAAAGATCCTGCTTAAGACCGGGATACGCTGGATATGCTTGGAATCGCCGAAGACCCTGGCGCTGACAGTTTGCATCCGACAGGAAGCGCCCGGATCCTGTTCCTTTTTTTCGAGATCGCGTAAGAGCTGCAAAGCCTGCCTGGGCCGGGAAGAGATGCCCACTTCCAGCCCCAGCCTTCGGGCCAGATCCTGGGCCTCATCCCTGGCCCGGATGACTTCCAGGCATTGACTGTTGATTATTTCCTGCACCGCATCCGCATCGGTCAGGACCACCAGACGGCCCTGCCGGACCGCCAGACCGGCCTCTATCAAGGGATCCAAAATTTTGGAGGAGCTGGTTTGGCCCTGTTCCAATAGCTCGGACCAGGCCAGGCATTTCTTGAGCATTGCCCTTCCCTTGCTTACATGCGGCTCGTATAAACGAGATTTAATCTTGAAAAGGGCCTGCCCTTGGGGGCAAGGGCGGCCTACTCCTGACAAGCCGGGTTTTTCCAGTAGGGCGGGCTTGCCCCCAAGCCCTGCCCTTTTGATAGAAAAGCTTTCCCCTAGATTGCCCGGTGAGTCTGATTTCGGTATGTTCGAAGGGTCCGGGCCGGGCAATGACGGAGGGGGACATCCGTGCGTTTTATACCTGATCAATCCGGCAGATTTCCCCTTTTTTTGCCCGCGTTGGAGCAAAAAAATATTTCAGATTTGCCGGAGGCAAAGCTGAACAGAAACATTTACCTGACCTCAAGAGGGCGAAAGTTTTTTCGCCCCACACGAAACGCCAATTTCTGATCAATCACCAAATGGCTTTCCGCTGACTGTGAAACTGAAAAATGCTCAAGGTCAATACGTCTTTACGCCTCACCTTTGTGATATATGGACACGTGGGTCACTCCCTGCTCCAAAGGCGTCAGCAGGTGGCAGACTGTGTCCGGGACCTCGATGGTCCGGGGCAGGGCCACCAGAAGCTGGGACCCGGAGCGGTCCAAAAGTTCCCGCACGGTAAACACCGCCTGCTCGTCCAGGCGTTCCGCCTCGTCCAGAGCCATGATCAAAAGGCCCCTGGCCCTGGCCTGTCCGGCCTCGCCGCCCCAGTGAAACAACAAGGCCAGGCAGATGGCCAGATTGATGCCTAATGTCTCGCCCCCGGAAAATCCTTTTTGCCTGCTTTCACCGTCCTGGTCGGTTATGGACCAGCCCAGATCGATATAGGTCCGGTAGTCGGCTATCTGTTCCTCGCTCACATCTCCCCGGCCGTGCCGGAAGATATTCTTGACCAGGGTGTGCACAAACTCCTGCAGACTGGTCTGGGAGCCGAAATCCATGAGCGAGAGGACCTCTCCTTTGAGCTTTTTTAAGTTCTCGTACTGGGAGAGGTATTTCAACTCGATCCGCACCTGGCTGATCCGGCCGAACCTGATGTCGGCCAAGATGGAATTCACCTTGTCCAGCCTGCGCTTTAATTTGGATATCTCCTGATCCACCTTCTGCCGGATATCCTGGACATAGGTCTTGATCCTGGCCTCTATCTCGCCCAG
>JBNJII010000162.1:0-3448 GCA_051749205.1 Thermodesulfobacteriota bacterium
GGCCTCACCGGCCGCTGCCTGGGCACCGTTGGCGGGAATCACCGTGGCAACGGTTACCCGCGCGTCGGTAACTCCCGGATCCCGGTCCTGCTCCAGGCACTTGTTCAGCAGCTGCAGGGCCTGGGTCGCCTTGTCCTGCTTGAGCAGACAGGAAGCCAGATTGTACAGGGACTTGACATAGTTCTTGTACTCCTGATGCCTTTGTTCTCGCAGCGCCTGGTCGTAGGCTTCCCAGTTTTCAATGGCCTGCCTAAATAGTGGCGTCGCTTTAAGATCCTTGTCCTGCAGGTTCTTATACAGCATGGCCTGACGGTAATAATTAGTTACGCCTTCTGGCCTCAGCTTCTGGGCCAAAGCAAAGTATTCGTGGGCCTCTTCCATAAACTGCGCCTTTTGCTTGCCTGGCATTATCCTCTCCTTTTTGTGGTAGTAGATATCATTTCTTTCCGTGCGGTATGGCTTTGAATAGTATGCAAACTCCTCTCGGGATTTGTCATAATAGGCCCCCATGAGAAAGTCGGTTTCTCCGGTTCTGAGGCCTTCCAGGGATTCAGCCCAGGACATGGGGTCAAAAGTTACCCTGTGCCCGGATTGGGCAAACAGCTCTCTGCTTATTTGAATATCCAAGCCGGTGATCTCGGTCCCTGCACCTGGGCCTTCTTCCATCTGGTAGGGTTCGTGGGGGTACCATCCGCTGCGCAGCTCACGAAATGGTGTGCCGGCCTGGACTGGGAAAACAGCTTTGAACAGGAGCACAGCCAGGCAGGCCCCAATCACGGCTAAAGCTATTCGAGAAGTCCGTCTGATATGTTGGAGATTTGCACTCTTGGACATGCTCTTGACACCCAAACTATTTTGGGAAGTAAACGTCTGGTCAGTCTTGTGCGTCAATTGGATGTCTTCCCCTGATAGAGAAGGGCCATGATAGTGATGTCATCGGATTGGGCTGCATCGCTGGTAAATGCATGGACGCTTTGCAAAATACCGCTCACCGTTTCCTCCGGACCTGCTGCGGCCCGGGCCTTGGTTTCTGAGACCAGGCGCTGTTCTGAATACAACTCCTGGGCTGGATTCATGGCCTCGGTCACTCCATCGGTATAGGCCAGGATCTTCTCTCCAGGCAGCATCATCCTGGTTCTGGTTTGAAAGACCATGTCCTCCATCCCGCCCAGGACCAATCCCGGGGGCAGCTCCAGCCACTGCGGATCTTGATCCGGGCTGAGCACCAGAGGCGGATTGTGGCCGGCATTGGAGTAGCGCAGCTCTCCAGTTCGCAGGTTCAATATCCCGCAGAACAGGGTCACGAACATGCTGGACTCGTTGCCCTGACACAGTTCATTGTTCACTCTGGCCAGTATCTCTGAGGGCTCCAGATCCTGCTCGGCGATTCCTTTCATCAAGGTCTTGGTCACCGCCATGAACAAGGCCGCAGGTACCCCCTTGTCCGCCACATCACCCACTGAAAAAAACAAGTGATCTTCATCCAGCAGGAAGAAATCATACAGGTCCCCGCCCACATGTTTGGCCGACTCCAGGGCGGCAAAGATCTCGAACTCCTGACGGTCCGGAAAAGGCGGAAAATGCCTGGGCAGGAAGTTCATTTGAATATTGCGGGCGATTTTCAGCTCACTTTCAATGCGCTCCTTGGCTTTGGTTGTCTCGGTCAGGTTGGCGATGTACTCCTTCAGGGCCACGCGCATGGAATCAACTGATTGGGTCAGCTCTCCTACCTCGTCATTGACCCTGATCCGGGGCGGATTCACATCCAGGTTGCCCTTGGCGATCTCCCGGGTCGAGGCCACCAGGGAATGCAAAGGCCTGGTGATGGACCGGGAAATGCCCACAACCACCAGAAACAAAATACTGAAACCCACAGCTCCGATCAAAAGCACAGTCTGATTCAAGAAGGAAATATCCGCATACATCTCCTTCTTGGGGATCATCACCCCCACGGTCCATCCATTGGTGCTCACCGGCGCGTAATACAACAGGGAATCCTGGCCTGTATATGGGCTTTTGAACTCATAAAACCCTTGTTCACCTTTGATCATTCTTCTCCCAACACGTCGCAGATCAGGCATGTCCATTTCTTCAGCCAGGCTAAAGATGCTTTTGCGCATGATCCAATCCTGCTCCGGGTGGGCCACAAACGTCCCCTGACTGCTGATCAGAAAGGCGTATCCACTGTCATACAAGGCAACATTCAAAATATGCTGGACCAGGGCATCCAGACAGATATCTGCGGTGACCACGCCTGAAAAGCTTCGCTCCTCTCCGGTCTGACTGTAAAAGGGCACGGAATAGGTGGACATGACTATATTTCCGCCCCCTTCATCGTAATACGGCTCACTCCACACAGAACGGTTCATGTGCCTGGGGATGGAGTACCAATCACGGTGCAAATAATCATACTCCTCCCGGCCCAGATTGGAATACTCCAATCGGCCCGATGCATGGGTGAAATAGTACGGAGCGAAGTTTTGGACATCCGGATCAATGGTATAGGGCTCAAAAGCCGCTGTGGACCCGAAAATATCCGGATTGTTGGCCACCAGGTCCTTGACCATTGATGCTGCTGCCTGTTTGGAGAGATTGTCCCTTTCCAGGCGCAGGGCCAGATACTGGGGAACCTGCTCTACACCTTGCAGCCTTGCCTCCAGGCGATAGACCAGGGCTTGGGTCAGATTGGCCGCATTTTTCTGGACATTGCTGAGCACCAGTTCCCGGGAAAAAAAGTAATTGTACCCAAAAGCGGCCCCGAATATCAGGGTGGTGCTGGTCAAGATAAACACAGCCAGGCGAAAGGACAGCTTCTGCTTTCTACTCTGCGCTGGGGCGCGGGTCATAAAATACCTCAAAAGGTTCAATATAGCTTAAGACGCCATGCTCGGCGAGCTTGGCGGTAACGAACTCATAGGTTTGTTTGTTCATCCAGCCTATATGTTCGCTTGATTCATTGGGTTGGATAACATCCCGCATCCCCTGGAGCATCCCTTTCTGGTGCACCCGATTGGAGGGCAGCTTGGCTCTTCTGACCCGCTTCATGACCATATCCAGGGCCTGCTCTGGATGGTTCAAAGCGTATTCCCAGCCTGCAATGGAGGCCTGGACAAAATTCCGGACCACTCCAGGCTCCTCGTGCAGAAGAGATTCTCGGCAGTATATCCCGTCCTCAGGAAAGTTCAGGCCGTAATCGACCATGCAAAAGGTGGTCAATTCCTCTTCATTCACCCCGGAATTGATGATGGTCAGGTATTCATTGTAGGACATGGCTGAGGCCGCATCCACTCCGCCCATGAGGAAGAGATCCATGGAGTACCCCTGACGGATGGTGTTCACATCCAGGTCGAACTTATGAAAAAAGGCCTGAGGTTGGGCCTCGAACTCCGGCCACAGGGAAACGGTCTTGCCCTCCAGATCCTGGGGGGCAACAATGCCGTGGTCTTTT
>JBNJII010000163.1:0-3428 GCA_051749205.1 Thermodesulfobacteriota bacterium
CTGAACACCGATCCCGCCCAAGGCGGGACTGAACACAAATTGCTGTTATCCAGATACAGAGCAAATCAACTGAAATTTTTGAAAATGGAAAGCAGAACCCAAAAGCCCGGCCGGGAAGAGTAAACCGCCTTGACAAAGAACCTGCTTTCTTGTGTACTATTTATAATTCTCAAATTTTTGAATCGTCTCGCATGAAACTGGGCCCTATTTAGATGCGAGTGCAAAAACTTTTTTGCACTCGCTAGAGATCAGATATCAGAAGTCAGAGATCAGCAAAAACAAAGAGTTATAACTACAAATGGTATCGTAAAAGAACGTAAAGCGATTTTTTACAGTGCCGTTTGTTAATGGAACACGCTATCCCGGAGGAAAGACAAATGAGCTCAGCTGACAGTCCGCAAATGTATACCACCCCCAAGGCCCCCAAGGCCATCGGACCTTACTCTCAGGCCGCATCAGCAGGCAACCTGCTGTTCATTTCCGGACAGCTGCCCATTGATCCGGACACAGGTGAGTTCGCCCAGGGTGGAATAGAAAAGCGCACCCATCAATGCCTGAAAAACCTGACCGCCATTGCTCAAGCCGCAGGCACTGATCTACACCGCGCCGTCAAGGTAAATCTCTACTTAACCGATATGGGCAATTTTGAGCGGGTCAACCAGGTCTACGCGGAATACTTCCCCGGAGAACCACCGGCCAGACTGGCCATCCAAGTGGCCGGGCTCCCCAAGAACGCGGACATCGAGATTGAAGCTGTCGTCTGCCTCTAACTCAGGAGAAATTCAATGGATCTGGCCCGATTTCCCCGTCGTCTGTATACCCCAGGCAAGACTCCCCTGGAATTTTTACCCCGCTTCACCCAGACCCTGGGTGGTCCAAATATCTATATCAAAAGAGATGACCTTCTCGGTCTGACCAGCGGGGGCAACAAGACCCGCAAGCTGGAATTTTTAGTTGCCGATGCCCTGGCCCAGGGGGCGGACACCCTGATTACCTGCGGGGCTATCCAGTCCAACCATTGCCGCTTGACCCTGTCCGCAGCAGTTAAGGAAGGCCTGAAATGCCGGCTGGTCCTGGAAGAACGCGTCCCCCAGAGCTACGATCCCCAGGCCAGCGGGAATAACTTTCTGTTCAGGCTCCTGGGGGTGGAAAAGATTGAAGTCCTGCCCGGTGGATCGGACATGATGGCTGCTATGCAAAAAGAAGCCGATGAACTGGCTGCTGAAGGCCGCAAAGGATACATAATTCCCGGAGGCGGCTCCGATCCCATCGGAGCCACCGGATACGTTGCCTGCGCCCAGGAGCTTCAAGAACAGCTCTTTGAACAAGGCCTGGTCATTGATCGTCTTCTGGTGGCCTCCGGAAGCACCGGTACCCACGCCGGCCTGCTGACCGGATTTATCGGCTGTAATATGAATATTCCCATTATCGGCATAGGTGTGAGCCGCGATCCCCAGGACCAGGATCCCCTGGTCTTTGATCTGGCCCGGAAAACAGCCGAGAGGGTGGGCGTCAGACAGGACATACCCAGAGAGGCGGTAACAACTTTCGGCGATTACTGGAGGCCGCAGTACTCCGTTCCGAACAAAAAGATGGTCGAAGCGGTCAATATGCTGGCCCAGACCGAAGGGATTCTCCTTGATCCTGTGTATACCGGCAAGACCATGGCCGGACTGATCGATCTTTGCCGCAAGGGATACTTCAAGAAAGGTGAAAATGTTCTTTTCGTGCATACCGGGGGTTCGCCTGGTCTGTATGCCTATCAACAGGCTGTGCTCGGCCTGACAGAGGTTGCCGATTGAATAGCTATCAAAAGACAGTGGGCATATTGGGCGGCATGGGACCTGAGGCCACAGTGGACTTGATGCACCGGGTGATCAGGGCCACTCCGGCCACTGACGACTGCGATCACATTCACCTGGTGGTGGACAGTAATCCTCAGGTGCCCTCCCGGATCAAGGCCTTGATCGAAAAAACGGGCCAGGATCCCCTGCCCTGCCTGCAGGAAATGGCCCGCAAGCTGGAGGCCTGGGGTGTGGATTTCCTGGCTATGCCCTGCAATACCGCCCATTATTACCACGCCCGAATTCAAAGCGTTGTGGGCATTCCTCTGTTGGATATGATCGAAGTTTCTGTAGCCAATATCTTGAGCCTCTCACCCAAGGTGCAGGCCATAGGCCTTCTGGCCTCAACCGCAGTCCTGAATCTGGGGCTGTATGATCGTGCATTTGCCCTGCAAAGTATCACCGCCCTGCACCCTGATACCCAGTTACAGAACAGGCTCATGCGGGCCATTCAAAACATTAAGACCGGCCGGTACGGAGAAGGAGAACAAAAGGCCCTGCAGCATGCTGCAGACAACCTGGTGCACAAAGGGGCCAAAGCCCTTTTGATCGCATGTACAGAACTGTCCATTCTGGCCCAAGGACTTCAATCTGCCATTCCCTGCCGGGATGGCTCCCAAATGTTAGCCGAAGCCATAGTTCAAGAGGCAAGGGGCTGATCCGAAAACAGTAATGATGCCTTACAAGATCCGTAAAAAAAGGCAGCATCATTGGAGGAAAGTTGACACAACCCGGGGGAGGCAAATGAGGACAACCCTCCCCTGGCCCCTCCCTCCCGCCTGGAAGACAGGCGGCAAGGAGGGGAACCAGAGGAAGAACTGCCTATTCTAATGTCAGCTTTGCCGCTGGCCGCAGATGCCCAGTTTGATCGAACAAGACAATATAGAGATGAAGAGCCAGAAGTTTTTGCTGCGTCTGTCTTTTTCAACCCAAACCCTATAAGGAGGTCTTATGAAAAGGATAACCAGCATCATGGTAGTGGTTGTGGCCATGTTTGTGTGGCTGGCAACCCCGGTTTTGGCCGAAGAGAAAGAATCCGAAGTCAGTGACACCATGAAACGGATCGAAGAGACAGGGAAACTGCGTGTGGGGTTGCGGGAAGGAGCTGTACCTTTTTCCTACATGGACCCCAAAGCCGAAGAACAGGTAGGATTTTCAGTGGATATGGCCTATCTCATCGCCGAATACTTGGGGAAACACTTTGAAAAAGAGATCACAGTCAAACCTTATACTGTATCCCCCAAGACCCGGATCCCCATGACCTCCACGGGTACCGTGGATATCGTCTGCGGATCCCCCACTTGGACAGCGGCCAGAGATAAAGTGGTCGATTTCAGCATCCCTTTTTTCTTCTCTGACACCACCTTCCTGGTCTCCAAAGACATGGAGGTTGACTCCCTGCAGGATCTCAATGATAAAGTAATCGGCGCGGCCCGGGGCACCACCAACATCCGGGCCATTCGAAACCTGGTCGATGAAGGAGAATTTGAGCCGGCCGACATCCACGTCACCAATGACCATCCGGCCGGCATGCTGGCCCTGCGGACAGGAAAGATAGATGCCTACAGCACGGACAGGAGCCTT
>JBNJII010000164.1:0-3351 GCA_051749205.1 Thermodesulfobacteriota bacterium
TGATTGTGCCAGGGCCGTCCCGGAAGGCCGCTCATCCAGATAAAAAGCTCTCTGGCCACATGCATGGGCAAGCTGGGAGTGGGCAGGCAATTGAGGATGACATCAACTGTGTGCACATTGTTCTGGGCCAATTTTTCAGCAACATCCCGAGCGTCGCAGAGCAGAGTTTCTGCCTGGGGGACATTTTCCGTGAGCACTTGGCAGAAGTCCGGATCCGACTCTATGGCCAGAAGGTGCGAATCAGGATGCATGCGTTCCGCAGCGATTTTGGTCACTGCACCGGTTCCGGCCCCAAGCTCTACAATGGTCTGGGATTTTAAGGGATTGATGTTGACGCACATGGCCTGAGCTAAAAAACGGCTGGAAGGGACGAAGCTGGCAATGCGCCGGCCATGTTTCACAAACTTTTTGAAATAGAGGTATGCTTCCGACATGTATATCTGCCTGCCCGTAGGTTGGATATTGTCGACAGTGCAAATGGTTTGAGTTTTTATGGTTGACACGTAGCGGGTTGCTTACTTGTTTGAATGTATATTCAGTTCTTACTTGGGCTTGATTCTCACCCTAGAGATGGATCTAAGCCGAAATCGATGTGGGTTGTTTTGATAGCTTGTGATGGTTGAGATAGTCTGAAGCCCCGGCTTGGCCCATAAATTTGGACAAAATATGAGGCTGGGTCTGCAAGAGATCGACCACGATCAGGCCGTCGTAGGACCCAAACTTGTGATCATGGTGAAAATCAGCGATTTTCCCCCCAAGCTTAAGATACTGCCGCAGGAGGACCGGAATTCCTTTTGACCCATCTTGGATATCGACTATGAAAGAATCTAGATCCGAGGTCTTCAAGTTGCCGATGCATTCGATGAGCAGACGCTCGAACTGGGAGCATTTCAATTTGGGCTGTTTTTTGCCCCGGACATGTCCACAAAGATCAGGCTGATAAAAATAACTGCGCAGATGGGTGATAAGGCTCTTTATGGACAGGCTGTCGTAGTCCTGACTAATGCTCACCGGCCCAAACAGGAAGCGGTAGTGCGGCCTTTTCTGGACGAATTGCCCAATTCCCTTCCACAGGAGCAAGAGGGGAAAGTAGTCCTTTTGATAGGCAGGGACGATGAAGGAACGCCCCAATTCCAGGGAGCCTCGCATTTGGCGGAAGAATGCCGGACGAAACCTAAACAGGGTGGAGGTGTACAGGTTCTTTTTCCCTCCCGGACGGGACAGCAAAACATCGGTCCTCCCCAAACGGTAGGCCCCAGCCAGTTCCTGTTTGGCGGTATTCCACAGGATGAGGTGGTCGTACATATGATCAAAGAGGTCCAGATCAAGGGGTTTTTGCGATCCTTCCCCATTGTGTCTGAAAGTGATTTCTCGTTGCCTGCCGATCTCGTGCAGGAGATGGGGGATCTGCCTGGATGTGGCTTCGACCACCACGTACGAGGAATTTTGCAACAGAATGCATTCTTGGGGCAGCCTGTCCAGATCCTGCAGGTAGAGATGGAGGGGGAGAGCGGGTGCGATGCCGGTTTCTTTGTTTTGGGGAAGCTTCAGGCCGGCGGACAGCTTGCGGAATCCCGAAAATGGTTCGGAAACCTTGTCCGAACCATACGTTCTGGCCCGCAGATACCAGGTGGCTGCCTGTTTGGAGGTCAGGTGGGTCATCAGTTTGCCTTGGATGGGGGTTCTGATGTGCACTTGTATCTGCTGATTCCGTTTTTTCAAGACTTCACTGGGCAGCAGCAGGGTACGCAGTGTGCTGTGCAAGAGCCCTGCGTACTGAAACAAAAGGCTGTTGGCTCCATGGAAGTACACCGGAAGAAAGTCAGCCTTGGAGTTGATGATCAGCTTTGCGGCTGTTTCCTTCCAAGCCGGATCAGTGATCTTCCCTTTGCGCACATGCCAGTGGGAGACCTCTCCGGCCGGAAAGAGGCACAGAGCACCGCCGTTTTGGACCCATTTCTTGGCCTGACGCAGGCCACGCAGGTTGATGTGCTTGGAATCAGGATGATTGAAGGGATCGATGGGAATAAGCAGTTCGCGGAAGAGAGGAATGGCCTGCAAATAGGGGTTGGCTATAAACCGAACGTCCTGGCGGATATTTTTGAAAATGGAACATATGATCAGGGCCTCCAGTCCCCCAAAGGGGTGGTTGGCCACAATGATCAAAGGGCCGTCGACTGGGAGTTTATTGGGGGATGGCGGTGTGATTTGATAGTAAATATTCAATGTGTCCAAGATGTTTTGGGCAAAGGTGAAGGGATCGGAAGATTCTTTGACCCTCTGGTAGATGGCGTCCAGGGTTCGCAGATGCAGGAAGGAACACAAGGGGGAAATGAGCAGTCTGTGCACCCCCTTAAGGGCTGAGCCTTGCAACGCCTCGGTTATTGTGTGCACGGCTGACTGGTAAAAATCTTTCTGAGGTGAGTCAGCTGAAGCAAAGGCTTCAGAAGCAAGGTTTCCGGGACTTCTTTCCTGATAAGTAGGTGTAGGCATATCTGCTGAGCGCTCCTTTAAAGGAATTCACATCAGCACACCATATCCCTGCTCTATAACGTTTGTATGAATTCTTGATCTCAATTTGAATTCAGCTTTGCTCCAGCAAATCTGAAATATTTTTTGCCCCAAGGCGGGCAAAAAAAGGGGAAATTTGCCAGACTGATGCTAATTCCTGTTTAGTCATATCTATCATTCCAGCATGCCTCTGCGGTCAGTGACATAGGCATTGCCCGGCTGGGACTTGGCGTAGGTCTAGACTTCAGCCGCCCGTTCGCTGATGGCCTTGAGGCTGGTCTGTGCGGTGCAATGCAGGATTCCCAGGGAAACAAACACTACCCTCATCTCGTTCTCAAAAAATGCAACTCAAGAGGCCCGATAACAGATATGATCCTACTCGTTTTCGGCTTCACCTTCGCCACCATGCAGATGTGGAACTTCAGCATATCAACGTTCACGGTTGGGATCACCTGGGAGATGATTGCAGTCCAAACGATTTTGCTGAGCAAAAGAAAAGCACAACTGCCTTAATTTAGCCAACATCAAAAAAATGCTGAGATGATCGAACAGGTTGGATATCTGTCAGGAAGTTTTTAAAATTGACATTTGGAGGTTATTTTCGCCCGCAAACCGTATTGCATATCCGGACCAAGGAGCTTTGGTCGCAACGGCCCAAAGCTTTAGATTTATTAAAACTGTCACAAGAATGTAATGGAACTGTCATGCAAGAAGCCAAAAAATAAATTATACGGGTCCATTAGGATTCGTGCCCGGGCTATTTTCCGGGTCGGAAAGATTGTAATCTTTTAAAATCATGACTGTTTATCGGTTATATGCAATGTAACGATTCCCGGCATG
>JBNJII010000165.1:0-3293 GCA_051749205.1 Thermodesulfobacteriota bacterium
AGGTCGTCTGAATAACGGCGGTGAAGGTAAAATCTGTGTAGGCATGTGCCAGCGGTGAGATAGAAGCTGGTATCTTCTGCAAATATTGTGGCCAGGACTCTGTCCTGCAATGCATACAAGTCTGAGTAATCTATGCTCGCCATTGATACTCCTGTGACTGTGCTTCTGGATTTTGGTCATACCTTTTGATCGGACAAAAGTAAACAAACCCAGCTTTTTTCAGCCCAGAATTCCGGGATTGAGCTGCCGGATTGCAGAGTTCAAAGCTGCAGCGAAGCCCACCCAGCGCAGATATGGGAGCAAAAGCCACCCATCCATGTCCTGCGCTTCTATTTTCCGGATCTGGCTGTTCATCTCCTTTCCGGTCACCCCGGACATGATCACCGCCCTGGGCATGGGGGAGCTGTGCATAAAGCCGCTCTTGTGATCTTGATCGATGATCTCGCGCACCTGTCTTTCCAAATCAGTCTGCACGGCAAATACAACCGGGAAATCGGCAACCTTGGTTTTTTGCACAAAGCTCAAGAACGGCTCATGTTCATCCTCGGGATACCCGCACACAAGCAGGACCTTGGGGCCGTACATCCTCTTGGCGGCCGCACTGACCTTTTGAAATCGGCCTATATGCTTCATGACTCCCTCTGACTGTTCGATTTGCCACCATGCTCACGCCCAGCAGCAAAGCTGGTCAAGAAGACAAGGGATTTTACGCTGCGTTCCTCGCGGCTCTGCGAGAGGCACAATTTTGGGATGGTTCCAAGTGCCACTTGTGTATGCAACCAGGAATGATTTTGTCAAACAATCGTCGTGAGCTGCACCAAAAATAGACCACACGTTATCTGAGGCTGGACAAGAGAAAGACCGTATTGTAGCCACAAACAATGGCCCAGGAAACAGCGCAAGACTTCACATTTCAGCTCCGGGAGCTGGTGGGCAAGTTCCCGGCCGGTCTCAAGCTCACGCCCCACGATCTGGTCTTTGTCGGCTGGCTCTATTTCTGGGAAAAAAGCACCAGACAAAAGGATATCCCAGAACGGGAGCTGGCCTGGCAGATCGATCAGGCGGTCAAGACGTTGCGGCTCACGGATGCAATTTCCAGCTCTGCGGCCCTGGAAAGACTCCTGCAGTATCGTTTGGTGCGCAGGTCCATCACCGGTTCAGGCCGGGATGCCTTTTGCCTTACCCGCCTGGGCCGGGGGCTGGCTGAGGACGTCATGGCCGAGATCAATCTGGACAGTGACGAATTGTCCACCCACATCAACCATGCCTACAGCATTCTGCACAGCCACCTGGAAACCAATAATATACAAGAGCTCGAGGGCTTTTTGCGCCACGTGTTTTTGAGCTCAGTGACCGAGAGCATGGAGTACAAGCTGCAAAGCATTGAAGAGTCCATCCTGGAGCAGGAGTCCCGGGTCAAGGAGCTGGGCTCGGGGCAGGACGATCAGGCGTTTGAGATGGCCGTGCAGACCATTCAGACCAGCAGGCAATACCTGGAGGAGCTCTTGCAGACCCTGCAGACCGGCTCGCCGTATTATCCCTTATACGAGCTGCTCTACGAGTGCCGGGAAAAGGCGGCTACGGCCCATCTGGCTGCAGACGTGGAGCTGTGCCTTGATTTTCTGGACGGACTGCGGCGGCGTATTGAGCAGATGCTGGCCCATATCATTCATTTCATCCATGAATGCGTCTCGTACCAGAGCCTGATAGGCTCCCTGGCCTATCGGGACCGGATGGTCCGCAAACAGCAGGAGGTCATGGCCCGGGCCCTGCAGACCGATCTGTGCATGCCGGTGCTTGAACAGTACAGCCTGCCTGAAATACGCTTGAACTGGAGCAGGCAGGAACAGAAGAAGCCTGTAGCTGTAAGTACAGACCAGCTCAAGGCCCTGGAGGAGTATGTCCCGGAGGAGATCAAGACCCGCCGGGTGCCCTGGAAAGAAGATTTTTTGAACCTGGCCAGGCAGGAATGGCGGGAGGCCGGAGGTGAATGCCTGGAGCTCGGGTCCTGGCTCAGAAATCTGGTCAGCCGGGTTTGCGGAGACGGCGAAGAGGTTCTGCAGGGTCTGTGGTTTGTGATCCAGGATATACCGGAGTGGGAGCCGGCAGTGGTTGTGGATAAGGATGACGAGCGGTCCTGGACGGACATGGGCAGCTTCTACCTGGAGCCGGTGGTTTTGCGGGCTGGTTGAAATCGTCAACATCAGGTGATAAGTTATTTTTAAGCAAATTGGGCATCTCTGGCCAGAGGTGGCCGCATGAAACTGGAAATTTGTATGAAAACTGTTATGAGTTATTAGTTAATGGTTATCAGGATCTGATTGGGTAACCACTCCCAATCGGTATCGGTATCGAAATCGTTTTTCATGCTTCGTTGTGCCTGTGCTTTGGCAGGCATGTGGGTTAGTTTATTTATAATTTCCGTGTATCATTTTGAAATAAAAAGAGAATGGCCGGAGCCATAAGAGGAAGACGTTCACGCCTTGGCGTGAGAGGACCCTGTGAACGAAGAAGAAATAATGAGGTTTAAGAATCATAATCCCAACCACCCCTGCCCCTCCTTGCCAAGGAGGGGACTCTTAACCGTCTGATTTGGCTTTAAATCTACGATTACGATAATCGATAAATCGGACGTTTTCAGATCAAAGCTGAACAAACAACCCCGGCCCTCTTGATTCCCCTCCTTGGCAAGGAGGGGAATCAAGGGGTGGTTGAATAATGACCAATACCTTTAACGAATAACGAATAACAGGCACGCCGGAGGCAAAGCTCGTATGAAACTAGATTTACCTGGAAGATGGCCTGCCCATCGGAGAAAGGCGGCCTACGCGATTGCAATCCAGTTCGTGGTCTTTTGGGTAGGGCGGTCCTCTCCGAGGGCCAGCCCTCTTGAGTTTCATACTGGATCAAACTGGCGGCCGCCGCCAGCGGCGGCGCTGAACCCTAAACCTAATACTTTATGCCATTTCCCATGCTTGAAGAATACATGAACCTGGACATGCAGGTCCTGCTGGAAAACGACAATCTGTCCAGGCGGATCATTCACCGCCTGCAGGCCGGGCAGAACATCGACGCCCATCTGATCGCAGAATACAGATTTCTGGAGACCCATTACGACATCTGGTCCTCGTTTTTCGCCTTTATGGGCTACCGGCTGCAGCGGGCGGCCCAGGGCGGAGAGGCCTTCTATCACCTGACCTCCAACTCCTCGCGGATCAAGGTCGCTTCCCTGCGCCGGGGAGCTACGTTTCTGGGTCTTTTCCTGGCCTGGCACTTTATGTCCTCGGGCATCG
>JBNJII010000166.1:0-3277 GCA_051749205.1 Thermodesulfobacteriota bacterium
ATCGAAAACCGCAATCACAGATCTAAAGCCAGACCAGAGGGTTAAGAGTCCCCTCCTTGGCAAGGAGGGGATTAAGGGGTGGTTGGGACTATGATTCTTAAACCTTATTTTTCAGTATGTTATCTCACAGACAATGCTGTTCTCTCATCTCTTAATGTATCTCAAAAATTTTATTTGAATTTTTGAGATTTGTATTCGAGTTTGCTTCGAATTTCGATATTCGGATTTCGAATTTCCGTGTCATTGAACAGTGGACCTATTTTGAAAAGAAAATAAACATGCGAAATTGCCACCACATAAGACAGAACGGATAAGACACGATACTCGTTTCAAGGATTTCTTATGCGACGATTCCTCCAAGCAGCAGCTGTAGTCATCATGACCGCCATCCTGACAGCGATCGGAAGCACATCAGTCCATGCTGAAGACTTCAAGGTCGGAACCTGGAAGACCGCTCAGACCATTCAGCCTTTTTTTTATCAGGATTTTCTCTCCGAACAAGATACGGTCAAGGTGTATCCCTTCACTAACCCGGCTGATCAAAAAAGCGCCTTGTTGGCCGGCAGCCTGGACATGTGCGGCACCACCCTGGCCCACGCCATTCACTCCGCCTCCATGGGCCAGCCTGTGGTCCTGGTGGCTGCCTTGTGCAACAAGTGCTCGGCCTTGGTGGTCAACAAGGACGCCGGTATTGAAAGCGTTGTCGATCTGAAGGGCAAGAAGATCGGATACGTCCCCGGCACCATGCACGAGATCCTGCTCCGGGAGACCTTGACCAGGAACGGGCTTTCTCCCCGGACCGATGTCCAGTTGCTCCGGGTGGATTTCTTCGACATGGGTTTGGCCCTTTCCCAGGGGGATATCCAGGCCTTTCTGTCCGGGGAACCTTTTCCCACCATGGCTGAAGAGAAAGGCTACGGCACTATCCTCTCCTACCCTTACTACAAAGACGCCATCGGGGACATCAATGCCGGCCTGCTGGTCACCAGACAGTTTGTGGATCAGCATCCGGAAAAGGTGCTGCGCCTGGTCAAAGCTCATGCCCAAGCCAGCCGGCATTTGACCGCTGCCCCGGAAGAGTGGCTGACTCGGGCCTCGGATTTTGGAACCGCCAAGTCCACCCTGGAAAAAGCGGCCCCGAATATGGAACTGGCCTGGAATATGGATGCCGATTTTGTACGGCGGACAAAGGCCTTAGGCCGGCGCATGCAGGACTTGGGCATGATCCGCCGGCAGCCGGATTACGAGCAGCTTTTTGATCTGTCCTTTGTCCAACAGGTTCAACCGGATTTGCACCCCCATGATTGACACTCAGAAACAAAACAGAAGCCTGCATCAGCTTCTGCCCTGGATTCTTCCAGCTGCCTGTGTCCTGGCCTGGATCAGTGTGTCCGAGTTCGGGTTGCTACCACCCTATCTTCTGCCCCACCCCAGTACCATCCTCGATTCCGGATATGCGTATATTTTCGGGGGCCCTGAGTCCGGTATGTATGCCGGTCGCTTTGCCGCGGATGCAAAGGCCAGCCTGATCCGGGTCGGAGCCGGATTTGCAGTGGCCGCTGCCCTGGGCATCCCCCTGGGGGTCCTGTCCGGGCGAATATCGGTGGTGGACCGGATGCTGAGCACATCCATCAACGGGCTGCGGGCTGTTCCCGGGATCAGCTGGCTGCCCCTGGCCTTGGTCTGGTTTGGAATCGGGCTGAAAACCACGGTCTTCCTGGTGGCCCTGGCTGCCTTTTTCCCCATATACATCAACTCGGCCAGCGGAGTAAGCCAGGTCAGTCCTGTCCTCCTTCAAGCCGGGGCCATGATGGGAGTCCGCCGCTTGCGGGGCACATTCGCCATTTTGCTGCCCAGCGCCATGCCGGCCTTGATCTCAGGCCTGCGGCTGGGATTGGGTATTTCCTGGGCTTATCTGGTTCTGGGAGAGCTGACCGGGGTACAGAACGGGCTGGGAGCTGTGATCATGGACGCCCGGATGGTCGGCCGAATCGATGTGATCATAGTGGGGATCATTCTTATTGCAGTCATCGGGCGTATCTCCGACCAGCTGCTGACCGCACTCCTCAGATTGTGCTTTAAAAGCGCCCGGAGGTCGACATGAGATCCACATTGCATGTTGTATCCAGACCAAAGGACTCTCATGTCCCCAAAGATCCTCTTCTGGCCATCAACGACCTGGGTTTAATCTTCAAAACCAACAGCACTCCCTTGACCGCCCTTCAAGATGTGAGTTTTGCGGTGCAGCCGGCAGAGATGCTGTGTCTTCTGGGTCCCAGCGGATGCGGCAAGACCACTCTGCTGAAAGTGCTGGCCGGCTTTATACAACCCAGCTCCGGGCAGGTTCAGGTCCGCGGCAAGCAGGTCACTGCTCCGGGTCCGCAGCGGTGCGTTGTCTTCCAGGAAGATGCCCTCTTTCCATGGCTGACAGTGGCTGAAAATATTGCTTTTGGACTCAAGGGCAAAGGCATCGGCCTCCGGCAGCGAAAAAAAATGGTCGATCACTACCTGACTCTGGTTGGGCTGACTGCCTTCGCTTCCTACCTGCCCACGGAAATCTCCGGAGGTATGAAGCAGCGAGTGGCCCTGGCCCGGGTGCTCATCCTGGAGCCGGAAATCCTGCTCATGGACGAGCCCTTTGCCGCCCTGGATGCCCAGACCAGACAGGAGATGCAGCAGCTGCTCCTTGAACTCTGGGAGACATTGTCACACACTATCGTATTTGTGACCCATGATGTTCGGGAGGCTGTGACTTTAGCCGATCGGGTGATCATGATGGACAAGAACCCGGGCCGGGTGAAGAAGATAGTCGATAACGATCTGGAAAGACCCCGGGATCTGGATGGGCATCCCTTTCATCGGCAATGCACCCGGCTGCACGATTTGCTGCGCAGTTAATCTCTTCTTCCTGGGGGCGCTGCCGTGGGCTTGATTGTATCTTTCTGTGGGTTCGGCTCAAGGCATAAGCTCATGACAGGGGCAGATAGAACCCCCGCCTGATCCGGATCATCTTCATACACACATAACACCGTGGGCTCAGGTAATTGTCATTTTTCAACCACCCCTTAATCCCCTCCTTGGCAAGGAGAGGCAGGGGTGGTTGGGATGATGACTCTGATACCTTCAACTTTTAACTCTCAAGATTTAAGGTAATGTGAAGGAGGTATACATGACCCAGATACAGGTGGTTTTTTACAGTATGTACGGACATGTCTATGAGATGGCCAAGGAGGTGGCCAATGGTGTCTCGGAAGTGGCAGGTACCAATGTGGATCTC
>JBNJII010000167.1:0-3272 GCA_051749205.1 Thermodesulfobacteriota bacterium
GCTTTGGGGCAAAAAATATTTCAGATTTGCCGGAGGCAAAGCTGAACACTGAAACCTGAACACTCCTGGAAACTTACATTTGAGAACAAAATTACCGTGCAAGAACCCTATGCTGACAGTGACTTCCACTGTGCTGTAAAGTATAATTAAAACACCTGTTCCTCAAAAGCAAGGCATCTTTCCCAAACCAGCCCGGAGGCAGAATGTCCAAAGTCTTGGTGACCGGCGGAGCCGGTTATATTGGCTCGCATACCGTACTGTGCCTCTTACATGCTGGGTACGAGGTGGTGGTCTACGACAATTTGAGCACCGGATTTGCCCAAGCCGTCCTTTCCCCGGCCAGGCTCATCCAAGGCGATCTTGCCGATGTAGAGCACCTGCATAGCCTCTTGCGCAAGGAGAGCTTTTCCGCAGTGATCCACTTCGCCGCCAGCATCGTGGTCCCGGAATCGGTCACTGATCCCCTCAAATACTATCAAAACAACACCTCCAACACCACGTGGCTTATCCGCCTGGCCGCAGAGGAAGGGGTTCCCAGGTTCATATTCTCCTCCACTGCGGCTGTATACGGCCTCCCTGACCAGCTGCCGGTCTCTGAAGAAGCCCCTCTTGCACCCATCAATCCCTACGGCCGATCAAAGCTGATGAGCGAGTGGATCTTGCGCGACGCATCCAGGGCTTATCCCGACTTTCGTCACGTTATCCTGCGCTATTTCAATGTTGCCGGGGCTGATCCCCAAGGGCGGCTGGGCCAATGCACCCCCAATGCGACCCACTTGATCAAAGTGGCCTGCCAGACCGCCCTGGGCCAGCGGGATTCTTTGTCCATTTTCGGAACCGACTATCCTACTGCGGACGGAACCGGGGTCAGAGACTATATCCACGTCTGCGACCTGGCCTTTGCCCATGTTCTGGCCTTGCAGTGGCTGGAGCAGGGCCAGCCCTCCGAGGTCTTCAACTGCGGATATGGGTACGGGTTTTCCGTCCGGGATATCATTGCCGCCGTCCAAGAGGTCAACCAGGGATACATCCCGGTAGCCGAAGCTGACCGTCGACCCGGCGACCCGGCGGAACTGGTGGCCGACTCCAGCAAAATCAAGGCCGCCTTGCAATGGCGACCCCAGTTTGACAGTCTGGATTGCATTGTCCGCACCGCGTATGATTGGGAAGACCGCCAGCAACACAATCCATGGATGTGAACACAAGTTGTGCATACAGCAAGAAAAAATGAAGAATTAAGGAGAAACAGTGTGGATATACGACGGGCCTGTCAGCGGTTTGTGCTCCTGTACACGGTACTCTTTGTCCTGGGATGGGCGACCCTTGCCCCAGCCCAAGAAAGCTCTTCAAACCCCAATGCCACCTCTGAAGAGGTGCACATGGTCAAAAACGTCCAGGATGTTCCTCAGGAAGTGATGCAACAAGGTAAGATCCCGGTCATGGTGGTCTATGAGGACATGGACAGTCTGGGCCGGCGCATGGTTTTCAACTTGCGGGAAAGATTAAACAAGTCCGACCTGTTCCGGCTTTCGGGATACAAAGAGCGCAAGCTGAAGCTTTTCGTCTCCAGTCAGGAGGAGTTCCAGGGGCGACCCGGATTAAGTTCCATATACAGCCTGGTCTGGACCTATTCCTATGGCGAGGATGTGCTCAGCAACTACTTGGAACACCAAGTGGGCATCATTCGAGCCAACGCCTTGGATGAACTGGTGGAGACCCTGGTGGCTCGAACGGACGAGATCTCTATGCAATACAGCTATCTTTTCGAAGAGTGATCCCCCCTTTTGGCTGTGCTGATCCTATGATCAACGCGTATTCTGGGAGGGGGAGACCTCCTGGGCCCGGCTTTCCATTCGGGAGGCAAAATCGCGCAGGAGATCGGCAGCCACACCCAAAGCCTGTCCATCTTCACCCGCCGTCAAACGGCGGTGCACCCATTTAGCCACATACAAGATCTCATGATTGGGCAGGCCCATATCCGGAACCTCGGCCCGTACCTGCTGCAAAATCCGCTCTTTGCTCTTTTCCCTGTGCCGCAAGGCCTGACGGTAGCTGTCCGCAGCAGCCACTTTATCGGCTAAAAGCGCATCTGCTTTTGCCTGCCCTTGGCCCTGCACTTCCTGATCTGACACACTGTCCGTGGCATGGGTCCTTTTTTTGAGTACAAAGCTGGCCTGTGTCGCCTTCTTTTCAGCCTGCAAAAACTCCTTTACAGCCGCGGCCATGGACTCACTCCGGCCAAACACCCCTAAGACCCGGCCCACATCCCGAAAGTAGTCGGCATACAGGGAAAACATCTGCGCAGTCTGATCTCGACTCAGCCCCGTCTCTTCCCTTGCTCTCTCTCCCCCTGAAGACCTCCTGCTGAATTCAGCGGCCTCGGAGTGCATTGCATCTATGATTTTTGGCGCATAGCCCTTATACAGCCGTTGAAGAACCGATGGCTGCAAAACAAATTTGAATATTCGCCTTCTGGCCTTCTTGACCCCTGTTTCCGGAGCGTGCACATTGAGGAACTCTATCCCGTAACGGGCGTTGAGGGTCTTCACGCTCATCTGGATCATGCCCGCATCCTCCGGACATCCGGGACTTCCCGGGGGATGGTAATGGGCAACCAGCAGCTCGGCCACATCCTGGACCAGATGTGGCCTGAACAAGGACCTCTCCACCCAGGTCAAGGATTGTGTCTCCTCGGAGGCATTGGTGGATTCTTCAAGCTGCTCGGACGAAGACGTGATCGGGATATCCTCGAGCGAAGTGGCGTTGACGGTCTCAGTGACAACCCGCTTGCGTATCTCATCCTGATGAGCTTGGCCGTGATTGTTGCCTATGTCTTTGAGCTTGGCGCTTTGCTGGAACAAAAACCATCCACTGCCGACTCCGGCGGCAAGCAGGAGGGCAAAGCCCAGGATCAGAAAACGTTTACTTATCATCACAGCTTTTTTCACTCATACTGGGGTTCGATTTTGAATGCAAGATACAGATATTTAGTAGTTTAACAGACATGTTTGGGAACTTCAATGTGCAGGACTTCCAGGCCAGGGCTTTTTGGTTCTGCTTTCCATTTTCAACAATTTCAGTTGATTTGCGTTCCTGATGCCTCAAAATGTCCCCAAATATGTTTCCAAAGTATAATATCCGCATGGATCATGACTTCTCAAGCTCGTATGAAACTAGGCCCTGCTTTGTTCGTCATTTCCGCGCAAGGCGCGGGAATCAAGAACAGATAGAAAGGCTTTCCCCTAGATTGCCCGGTGAGTCTGATCCCGGTG
>JBNJII010000168.1:0-3264 GCA_051749205.1 Thermodesulfobacteriota bacterium
TTTCCCGGCGGATGGTTCCATCTTGCTGGGAGTTGGTTTCATTCCAGTGCTGGGTGGAGAAGTATTCGCCCTGCAAGTCCCCCAGCTTTTGGGGCTGGGCGGCAAACTTCTCCAACACCTGAACCAGCTCTCTGGAGTGCAGGGCCGGCAATCTGGCCTGCAAAGCAGGGGTGCCTTCCGGATCATAGAGACTGGCAAACAAGGAGAGCTCTTGTTCAGTGACTGGAATCAGACGGGAGGCATGGCCGTGCACGTTCCACTTGTTGTCCTTGTCCTTTATCCCTGGCACCGGACCTCGTCCGCTGTGCTCAAAGCAGGTATCAACTGTTCTGGAGGCATAGAGGTTGGCGATGTGAGTAAATGATGCCTGATCCGCAGATACTGCGTAGGTGTTCACGCTGAATTTTGTATGATGGTCCACATCAGAAAACAGTTTGAATTCATTGTGAAACTGAAAATGATACCTGAGCCTGGGATATACTGCCTCCCGCAGTCTGCCCCCATTCGGATCATCATAAACTCCCTCCGGATGCAAAAAACCGGAGATCCCATCCAGCTTTCCATATCTCCAGGCCTGAGGCAAAAAACACTTGTACAAATTGGCCTTCATCCCTTGCAAATCCTTGTAGTTCTGCCGGGCATTCAAGAAAAGCTGGGTTCCTTCAGCCTCTTCATAAGCGCTGAGATACTCTGAGGCCAGGCTTCGTTTCTCCAGGGTCTCATTACGCAGACCGGCCAGCTTGGAGGCGCTGTATTTTTTGAGGGCAAAGAGCGGCTCATGGTCGCCCATAAATCCGCCTTCATGCCAGGAGACCTGAATCCACGGCGGATTCCCCAGGATCAGATCAAACCCGCCCCGGTCTTCCAGGAGATCGGCAAACTCAAGCTCCCAGTGCAGGAAGCGGTATTTGGCCGCCAAGTCCCGGGCCAGTTTGAGGCGATCCATTTTCTCGCACAGCTTGTCCACATCCACCAACCCCAGTTTGCGGTCAAAGGGGAGCTTGAGCTGCTCCTGTTTGGGATTGGTCCCCGGCAGATATGCATGGCCGTGCTCATCTGTCAGGGATTCATACACTTCCCCTTGCAGGATGAGGGACATCTCCAGCAAAAAGGCCTCCCGGCTGGGCAGAAGATCTGTCCGCTCCAAGGGCCAGAACCACAGGGCGCACCAGTAGTCCATGGCCAGCTTCAGGCGCTTAAAGGGCGTGGAATGGCGCAGGCCCTCGGCCCATTGCTCCTGGCGCAGGATACGGTCCTTACGGGCCACTGAGGTCTGCTCCCGGTCTGCGTCCTGATGTCCGAAAAAGGGCAGGGGATCCCTGGTCTTTTGCCTGAGCTCGCGCTGCTTCTGGGTGTGATCAAACCACAGGGCATCTATTGCCTGAGAGAGCTTTTGCAGTTGCCGCACATCCTCCTGGGAAAAAGGCTTGGTGAACTCCTTTTTCCAGTCCTTGATGGCCTGGAAGGCGTCCGGAACCAGCTTTTTGACGTTTTTGTCGGTGTACGCGGCCATGTTCTTATCCGGGAGCAGGAAGTGATAGACCGCTCCCTGGGGGCGCTTCTCTCCGGGCTGGATGCGCTTTGGGACTTCATCCAGCCACAGGGGATCGTTTTTTGATTTTCGGCGCAGCAGATGCGGGCTGTAGACGTCCTTTCTGGCTCCTATCAGGGAGTTGCCGCAGGCCAGTTGATTCCCGAACCAGGGCATGTAGCCGCCGGGGTGGATGGTGTTCAGCCACAGAGAGACCTCGGCCAGCTCCACAGCCACTGGGTTGAGGTCAATGCCGAAGACGTTGTTGTCGGCCAGAAACGTTTTGACCTTCTGCTTTTCCAGGGCCTGTTGTTCTACTGTGAGCTGTTCGTTTCGCTCCCGCTGCTTCTTGTCCAAATAGCCTTCCGCCAGCTGGTTGACCGCTTCGTTCAAGAATGCGGCCGAGCCCATGGCCGGCTCGCAGATGGTCAGCTCCAAAATATCGTCTGCGGATTTATCTTTCAGGAGCTCTTTGAGGGAGTACTTGACCAAACAATGGGTCAGGGACTCCGGAGTATAATAAGAGGCAGATTTCTGCCGGTCCCGGCCGGACATGCGATAGATGAAGGTCCCTTTGGGGTAGTGGGTCAGGGTGCCGTCCTGGTTGTACACCTTCTCCTGCTCGGAGTAATTGGGCAGATCTTCTGGCGGGACAAAGTAGGCAATGCTCAACGGGTCCCAGGGCTCGCCTGCGGGTTTGACCTCGTACAGGCCCTCGTCGTGCTCAACAAAAAAGCCCCGGTAGGAGAGCAGGCCTTCATAGACTGCGCCAAGCTGGTTGATGCCCAGCTGGGCATAGGATATGCGGCCCCGGCGCTGGCTGCGGCTCGTGGCTGGACGGGACAGGGACATGAGGCGGATGATCTTTTGCAGGACCTTGTTCCTTAAGCGCACCTTTTTCAGGATCGGGGTCAGGTCCGGGTCAAAGAGATGGGAGCGCAGGGGTGGAATGCAGAAAGTGTTGTGCAGAGAGGCCTCGGGCATCAGGGCCTTTTGTTCCTGCACGTTTTTGGCCGGTGGATAGCCATTGTAGATGAGATCAAACAAGAGCTGCAAGGACTCGTGAATGAAGTATTTGTCCTGGGACTCCGAAGTGGTCAAGGGCACCATTTCCAGCTCCCGTAAGGATTCCAGGCTGTATCCACTGCGAAAGGCCTCGGCCTGCATGGGCACGTATCCCAGATCAGGTCTGGACTCGATGTAAAAGAGAAAAAGGAGGCGGTACATGTAGCGTAGGCACTCTCGGGAGAGCTGGGCCGGGTCTATGGTCTGTGCTTCCTCTTGTTTGGAAAAGACTTTCTCATGGCGCGTGTGCCGCAGGTACCAAAGAGCTTCATTGCCCAAGAGCTCGATGCATTCCCGCAAAGCGTATTTGAGATCTTCGGATACGGCATAGGCGTGCTTGTGGGAGTTCTCCTCCAGGGTGTCCAAGAGAGGAATGCCGTCCTCCGGGCAGACACTTTCCCTGTGCACCAGGGCGGCCATGGCCTTGAGAGTGGAGTCCTCCCGCCGGGCCAGGATCTCGTCCAGGTCAAAGCGCAGTAGACGTTTCTGGGCCCATTTGGCCCGATCCAGGAGCAGGACCTGGGAGGTGCCAGCCAGGATGACCCAGCGGGGTGGTTCGTCCCGGGCGAAGATGGATTTGGTGAGTAGGTTTTGCCAAGCGGGAAAGGATATACCGGAATCACCCCAATTTGTGGATGAACCGTAGGGGCGAAGACAAGCTTCGCCCC
>JBNJII010000169.1:0-3263 GCA_051749205.1 Thermodesulfobacteriota bacterium
GCAGAGACCAGGTTTGCATTGTATCACCTCCTGAGTCAGTATTCAGCGCCGCCTCCGGCTGCGCTGAATTATTTTTTGGGCCAAAGCGCCCAAAAAAAGAAATTTGCCGGATTGATCCAGGATCAAACTTTGGGATGTCTTTCTCCGTCATTGCCCGGCCCGGATCATGCTAGTTTGCCGGGGCAGATGCGTCAGGCAATCCAGGGTAAAGACTTTCTCTCTGCTCTGGATTCTCGCGCGGGAATGACGGACAAAGCTGGGTTTTGTTTCATGCGAGGTATAATGAGTCTAGCCAGTCTAGCCAGCAAAGTCAATATGGCGTGATGTTTTTCTATGAACAGCACACTCTCATAATTTATTTGTCTCCCTGGACAACCTAATGAACATACCTGCTTTTCTCATAGCCGGTACCCACAGTGGGTGTGGCAAGACCACGGTGACCCTGGGTCTGATGGCTGCATTGAAGGAGCGCGGCCATAGTGTTCAGCCGTTCAAGATCGGCCCGGATTTCATCGATCCCGGACATCATACCAGGATCACCGGCCGCCCCTCGCACAACCTGGACGGCTGGATGCTGGACAGGAATACCAATCAGGAAATCTTCTCCCGGATGCAGGAGGGGGCCGATATTCTGATCGGGGAAGGGGTCATGGGTTTGTTTGACGGGTTCTCGGCCACTGATGAGGCTGGATCCACGGCTCAAATGGCCAAATGGCTTGGGTTGCCGGTTCTCCTGGTGGTGGATGCCAGGTCCATGGCCCGGTCGGTGGCCGCCCTGGTTCAGGGTTATACCCGCTTTGATCCTGAGCTCACCTTTGCCGGAGTGCTCTGTAACCGGGTGGGCAGCCCGGGGCATGCCCGAATCCTGGAAGAAGCCCTGGAAACCGCTGGATGCCCGCCCTGCCTAGGGTGTCTGCCCCGGCAGGAGGATCTCGCCATGCCTTCCCGGCATCTGGGGCTGTATACAGCCGAGGATATGGAGGACAGCCAAGACATCCTGCCTGTCCTTGTCCAATGGATTGAAGAGAATGTGCAGGTGGACCGCCTTCTGGATATGACGAGAGGGCAAGGATCAGAGGACAGAAGACTGAGATCAGAGGACAGAGGTCAGAAGCCAGGGAGCGGGGAGCAGAGGGCAGAGGGCAGAAGGCAGGGAGCGGAGCAAGCTTTCCATGGCAAAGTCCGCATAGGCCTGGCCCGGGACAAGGCCTTCTGTTTTTACTATCCGGAGAATCTGCGCCTTTTGGAGCAGGCCGGGGCCGAGCTGGTTCCCTTTTCTCCTCTTGCTGACAGCAAGCTGCCGGACAATCTGCAGGGCCTGTACCTGGGCGGCGGATATCCGGAATTGCATGCCTCAAAGCTGGGGGAGAACAGGCGCTTGCGAGAGGAGATCGCTAGGTTCGTGTCCCGAGGCGGACCTGTATATGCCGAATGTGGCGGGTTTATGTACTGCATGCACAGCTTGTGGGACCAGGATGGTCAAGCCTACCCCATGCTCGGTCTTTTTTCTTTCCAGGCTAGAATGGACAGCCGGTTGAGAGCCTTGGGTTACCGGGAAGTCGAGTTGCGGGAAGCCACTTTGCTCGGCCCGGCCGGAACATTGATCCGGGGACACGAGTTTCACTACTCATCCATTATGGAGGGCCAGGCCGAGGTCCATTTCGTGTATTCCCTGCGCAGCCGCAAAGGAGAAATCGGGAGCTGTGAGGGATATACAGTGCACAATGTTCTGGCTTCCTATGTGCATCTGCATTTTGGATCTTGCCCTCAGGCGGCTGAAAGCCTGGTGGATTTTTGCCGTTTTTGGGCAAAAAGACAGGTCTGAGGTATCTGTTCAACTCCGTGCAGTAAGAGCGAATCTTTTGTCTGCTGCGCCGCGTTTTGACAATTTCTGGAAACAAGAGTACCTCTGGCCTGAATTGCATACGAGGATAAAAAACGTGTTACGGAGAACTTATGAAATCCATGCACCTTATCCATCAGCTTGTGCCCCTATGCATCCCTTTATTTCTGATGTGGGGTGTGTGGGTCAATCCTTTACTGGCAGACGAGTTTCAAAACCAGAGGGAACACCGCCTGGCCTACAAGGCCCAACAAGAGCTGGAGCAGGAGGATTATCAATCCTGTGTTGAGCTCTTACAGCCCTATTTGGCTCAGCATGAGCAGCCGGCTGTCACCTTGTTTGTCTTGTGTGCTCAGGCCCAAAGCGAACTTGGACAGGAGGGTGCTGCTCTGGGCACCTACTCCCAGGCAGCCGAACTCTACCCGGAGAACGCCCTTATCCTGCAAAACTATGCCGTGACCAGCTATCAGGTTGGACGCCTGCAGCAAGCTGCCCGCCTGTTTGAGCGGGCCTCAGCCCAAGGCGAATCTGACGAATCTGAAGAGCTCTTGTACCAGGCCGCAGCCGTCTGGTTTGAGGCTAAAGAGTATTCCAGAGCGGGACAGGTCATGCAGAGTCTGCTGGATAGGACCAAAAAACCAAAAACCGAATGGGTTGAACTTTTGGTCTATTCCCTGGTTCATGAGCGGAAATGGAACCAAGCTGAAAGCCGGCTGCAGCATGTCGTCAGCCAGCGCCCGACCGATTGGAAGCTGTGGCAGTTGCTGGCCCATGTTCGTTCCCAGCAGGACGATATGCTGGGAGCCGCTTCTGCCCTGGAACTGGCCTATGGCCTGAATGAGCCGGGCAAAAAGAAGTGGAGGGATTTGGCCTCCATGTATGCTGCGGCCGGGGTGCCCATGATGGGGGTCAAGGCCATGCGCAAGGGACTTGGTGATGATCCGGATGCACAGCATTGCTGGCGTATGGGACAGCTCTATGCCCAGGCCCTGCGCATAGATCAGGCCGTGAAGTGGATGGATCGAGCTCTGGTAGGCAAGGACAAACCGGACTGGCATCTGGACAAGGCCCACCTGCTGTATACCCATGAAAGGTTTGCCCAGTGCAGAGAGGCAGCCAGGCAGGCGGCGGAAACCGGTTGTGAGAAAAAGGGTGAGGCCTGGATGCTGGTCGGATATGCAGCCTGGCAGGAGCAGGATTGGCACGGGGCCAGACAGGCTTTTACCCGGGCAGAAAATACTGAAGATACCGCTTCCCGGGCCGCCTCCTGTCTGCAAACTGTAGAGCGGATTCTTAAGTCAGAAAGAAAGATCCGTTTGGCTGATGTGCAGACCAAACTGCCGCTGGCCGCAGAGAGCCAGTTTGATCGAGTAAGAAACTGAGTATGAACAGGGCTGGACCCGGCACTCTTGGTCTGTTT
>JBNJII010000170.1:0-3136 GCA_051749205.1 Thermodesulfobacteriota bacterium
GTCCTGGGCGGGATGGAGGACATGGTCTTTCAAACCAGAACCAGGATGATGCTGCCTGGCGAAAAGCTTCTGGCCTATACCGATGGGGTGACCGAAGCCATGAATCCAGCCCAGGAGCTGTATTCGGAACAGCGCCTGGTCACCGAAACCAGGGCCATGGCCACAGCAAGTCCGGAGGAAACGGTGAGCGGTGTTTTGCAAAGCGTCCATGCATTTGCCGGCGGCGCAGCCCAATCCGATGATATCACCATCATAGCCCTTCTCTACCAGGGAAAGTCCTCGTATAAACCGAGAAGTTAGCATGGCAAATTCTTTCTTTTTTGCCCGCATTGGGGCAAAAAACATACCAGATTTGCCGGAGGCAAAGCTGAACCCCGAAATCCAGAAATGACAGCACATGAGGTCCTATGCTGGTCATTACCTCTCATGCCAACACTGATTTTGATGCTTTGGCCTCTATGGTGGCCGCTTCCTTTCTCTATTCTGAGGGAGTTCGGGTGCTCCCCTCTCAGCTCACTGCTCCGGTACGCGAGTTTGTAGCTGTGCACTGGGACCTTTTGCGGCTCAAGGCCAGGAAGAATACAGACTTGGCTGAAATCAGCGGGCTTGTCGTCACCGACACGTCCAATTGGGAGCGTTTGGACGGGATGCAGGAACTTGCCGAACGTCCGGGCCTGAACCCCGTGGTCTGGGACCATCATATGGGACACGGGAGCATTGTGGCTGCAAAGATGCATCAGGAGGATGTGGGAGCGGTGACTACTCTGCTTGTGGAGCGGATGCAGGCCCTGGACTGCGCGTTTTCACCTGTGCACGCAACCTTGTTTTTGCTGGGAATCTACGAGGATACCGGGTCTCTGTCCTTTCCGAGCACAACAGCCAGAGACGCGAGCATGGCCGCCTTTATGCTGGAAAACGGGGCTGACCTGAATGTGGTTTCCGCATATCTGGAAAGCTCCCTGGACGCCCGGCATCTGGATCTTTTCACCCGCATGCTGGAAGACGCGGAAATCTTTTCTCTAGGCAGCCTGCAGCTGGGGATCTGCGTTCAGGATGTGGAAAAGGGGCTCAACATGCTGCCCTCCGTGGTCAATAAGTTCAAGGATATCAAAGGACTGGATGCTGCTTTCGGCATATTTCCCATGAGCCGGAGCAAAGCCGCGGTCATTGGCCGGGGCAGAGGCCGGGACTTTGATGTGGGGGCTGCCATGCGGCAGCTGGGCGGTGGAGGACACCCTGGAGCCGGATCAGCCCTTGTGCACGGTTCGATGAAGGAAGTCCGCTCTCAGGTTTGGGATGTACTTTACAGTACAGAGGTCAAAGAAACCAGGGTGCAGGACTTGATGACCACGGCCAGGGATGTCCTGGGGCCTGAAGACTCACTGTATAAGGCTCAAGAGGTCATGCACAGAACGCACAGGCATGCCCTGTTGATTGTGGATGAGCAGGGTAAACTGCTGGGGATGCTCGGGGAAAAGCAATTGGCCAAAGTCCGCAATGAACGGGAGTGGGAAAAGCCGGTTACCTCCATGCTCAAGACCAAGGTGGCTGTTGCGGGGGGCAACGACTCTGTACGCCAGGCCCTGCACTTGATGTCTCATTCCGAGGCCGGTTTTTTGCCTGTTCTCCAGGATGGAAAGCTTGTCGGGGAGATCACCAGGGCGGATATCATCCTTTTTATGTATGAGTTCTGATTGTGTGTTTGTTCCACGCCTTTTCCAGGGGGCATGTGGCATGGCCCCTATGGATGCGTGGTTCAGGGCGAGCTAAGGGGGGACTGGGGTTGTGCCGGGTATGAAGTATCCTTGAGTCTTATGATCTGCTCATATGATTGCTGGATGCGGGAGGCGGGGATACGGCCTTCGTGGATGAGGCTTGTGATTATTTTGCAGGCCTTTTGGGCGATATCCGGCTCATAGACCAGGTTGTTGCCGAAGATGATGATGTCAGCCCCGGCCTTGATGGTCCGCTCCAGGGCGGTCTTGAGGCTGTAATTGTCCCGGATGGCCCCCATCTGCATGTCGTCGGAGATAATGACTCCAGTAAAGCCCAGCTCCCGGCGCAAAAGGGTGTCCAGGATTTTGGAGGACAGGGTGGCCGGCCAATTTGGGTCCAGGTGGGCATTGAACACATGGGCGGTCATGACCATATCCGCACCCGGAGACTCAAACAGCCGTATATAGGGAATAAGCTCGGTCTCGGTCCAGGTTTGGGTGATGTCGGTGAAACCATGATGGGAATCCTGGGTGGAGCTGCCATGGCCGGGGAAATGCTTCAGGGCGGTGAGGACATTGTGTTCCCTGTGGGCGGTGATCACCTCTGCTGCCTGCCGGGCCACAACTTCCGGATCAGAAGAAAAACTGCGCTCCAGGCGACCGATGACCGGGTTGTCCGGGTTGATGTTCACATCCACCACCGGAGCCAGGTTTACATTGATCCCCATCTCAGCCAGAGTGGCGGCGGTTTGGGAGGCGAACTTGTGGGTCAATTCAGGATTGTTGTGTTCCCCGAGCCAGGCCTGAGATACAGTGGGCGCAAAGCCGAATTTTTCCTTGAGCCGGGCGACCCTGCCCCCTTCTTGGTCCACGGCGATAAAGAGGGGGGTGGGGCTTGCGGCTTGCAAGTCCGAAGTTAAATCTTTGAGCTGCTCAGGGGACAAGATGTTGCGCCTGGGGCTGCTTAAAGCTACATCGTAATCAAAGAGCACCACTCCACCCACCCGGCCCTGGCTGATGTCTTGGACAATGGGGCTGTTTTCATCCACCTCCAGGCCCCGGAAGCCGACCATGAGCATTTGGCCGATCTGTTTGGCAAGCTTTTCGTCTTTTACCTGACCCTGGCCAGAGGAAGGCAATACAATGAGGATCAGGAGCAGAACATAGAAGGCTGATTTGATTTTTTGTATGATCTGAAGGTGTTTTATCTGTAGGTAACTCATAAGACATTACTTTTTCATGCGCGGTCACGTCTTTGAAGAACTGTCCGGCAGGGCACAGGCATCCTGGCTGCGGTCAAAGGATTCCGGGCCGTGAATGATGGTGGCCTTGGAGGCTTTGGCCAGAGCCTTGAGCAAGCCTTGAAAGACCAGACCGTGCAAGGGATAGACACTGTACCAATAGGCCAGGCCCAAAAGGCC
>JBNJII010000171.1:0-3122 GCA_051749205.1 Thermodesulfobacteriota bacterium
CTGGGTCAGATGGAAACCATCTTCGCCCTGAGCAACGGATATCTGGGCTTGCGCGGCACTTTTGAAGAAGGGAATCCGGTTTTTCTGCACGGCAACTTCGTCAACGGGTTTTACGAATCCTGGCCCATCGTTTACGGTGAGCAGGCCTATGGTTTCGCCAAAACCGGACAGACCATGGTCAACCTGCCAGATTTAAAGATCATCCGCCTGTTTGTGGACGACGAACCCCTGTATCTCCCCACAGCCGATTTGAAACGCTTCGAGCGGGTGCTGGACATGCAGACCGGTCTGCTCAGCCGAAATCTGATCTGGGAAATGCCCTCCGGAAAAAAGATCTCCATTCAGTCCAAGAGGCTGGTTTCCTTCGAACACCGGCATCTGGCAGCCATCTCCTATGAGGTTGTGGTCCAGAATGCCGATGCCCCGGTGACCATTGTCTCGGAGATCGTTCCTCATCGTACCATCCTGGGAACCGATGGTGATCCGAGGTACACCCGTTTTTTCAGGGAGAAGGTGCTCGTCCCGGAAACAAAGACCGCCAAAGACAGTCGATTGCTGTTCGGCTTCCAGACCCGTTCCAGCCATATGCGCCTGGGCTGCGGCTGCGACCATGTCCTGGAAACAGACTGTGCCTTTCACACTTCGCTGCAGTCGGAAGAAGAAGGGGGCAAGGTGATCTTTACCCTGGATGCCCGATCAGGCCAATCCATCCGTCTCAGCAAGTTCATGACCTATCATACCTCCCGCAGCGCCCCTTCTGAAGAGTTGTGCGAGCGGGCCGGCCGAGCCTTGGACCGGGCCCTGCGACAGGGATTTGCAGCTTTGGCTGCCTCTCAACACAATTTTTTGGAGCGATTCTGGCAGGTCAGCGATGTCCGCATCGAAATGCATTCGGGGGCGGAGCACAGGCTCAGCAGTCAGGAGTGGCAGCAGGCTGTGCGCTGGAACTTGTTTCAGCTCTGTCAGGCCTCGGCCCGGGCCGAAGGATCTGGCATACCAGCCAAGGGGCTGACCGGTGAGGGTTATGAGGGGCACTATTTCTGGGATATTGAGATCTTTGCCCTGCCTTTTTTTATCTACACCCAGCCCAGGATCGCCAGAAATCTGCTCCAGTTTCGGTATCGCATGCTGGACCTGGCCAGACAGCGGGCCAGAGACGTCAACCAGCGCGGCGCCCTGTTCCCCTGGCGGACCATCAACGGTGAAGAGGCCTCGGCCTATTATGCGGCTGGAACGGCCCAGTACCATATCAATGCAGACATCGCCTATGCCTTGAAAAAGTACATTGCGGCCACGGGAGACAGGGAGTATCTCAATCAGGAAGGTGCTGAAATCCTGGTGGAGACGGCCCGACTATGGCTGGATCTGGGCTTTTTTTTCTCCAAGGAACACGGGCGCTTCTGCATCCACGGCGTAACTGGGCCGGATGAATACAACGCTGTGGTGGACAACAACACCTATACCAACCTTATGGCCAGAGAGAATCTCTGGTTTGCTGTGACCACGGTGGAGGATCTGCAGCAGAAGAGTCCTGAGCTGTATCAAAAGCTACAGGACAAAACTGATTTGCACGAGGAGGAGATCTGGCAGTGGAAGAAGGCAGCAGAGCACATGTGCATTCCCTACGACGACGGGCAGGGCATTCATCTGCAGGACGACGGATTTCTGGAGAAAAAGGACTGGGACTTTGCCGGTACTCCTGCAGACCACTATCCGCTCCTGCTGCATTATCATCCCCTGGTCATCTACCGGCACAAAGTCATCAAGCAGGCGGATCTGGTCCTGGCCATGTTCCTGCTGAGCCGGGAGTTCACCGATGCCGAAAAAAAACGCAACTTCGAGTATTACGACCGTTTGACCACGGGGGACTCTTCTCTATCCGTGGGCATCCAGAGCATTCTGGCTTTTGAAGTCGGCAGTGCGGACAAGGCCATGGAGTATGCCCGGCTGGCGGTGCTCATGGACCTTGAGGATGTGGCTGACAATGTGGAGCACGGCTGCCATATCGCCTCCCTCGGGGCCGCCTGGATGGTCCTGGTCTACGGCATTGCCGGGCTACGGGACCTGGACGGATGCATCACCTTCAGCCCCAGAATTCCCGATGGTCTCGAAAAGCTGGAGTTTCAGCTCAATATTCGGGGGCGACGGCTCAAGGTTGCTTTTTCTGATGACACGGTCTGCTACAGCTTGGATTCGGGGCAGGATGTAACGTTCTCTCACCAAAACAGAGAGGTTCACCTGACCAGTGAAAATCCGGAGTATGTGACGAACATTGAAAAACTCAAGGCTTCGAGATAAGAGTCGTAGCGGCTCGACTGGGCTTTAAACCTGAAGTGGCACTGAGGGGGTCCTGATGAACAAATCGTTGAATTTCGACATTGAGCGGCTCGGCCCCTGTGGGTTAGCCTCTCCCATGACCGGAGTTCAATTTGTGGATGAGGGGGAGTCGGTGCTGTATCCCTCCACCTCCGGGCAGCTTCAGGAATATCTTGCCGCCGGAAAAGAGCCTCCCTGTTTCGAGGCTGCCGGGCCGAGAAAGGCCATTCACTTTGATCCCCTTGGGCTCAGGTGCGGCATCGTCACCTGCGGGGGACTCTGTCCGGGACTGAATGATGTCATCCGGGCCATTGTGCTCAGCCTGCACTTTCATTACGGGGTCCAAAAGGTCTACGGTTTCCGCTATGGGTATCAGGGCCTTTCCACCCCATACAGGCAGACCGCCTGGGAGCTGACCAAGCCCCTGGTGGATGGCATCAACCACAAAGGGGGGACCATCCTGGGTTCCTCCCGGGGGCCCCAGGATGTCTCGGACATGGTGGATACCCTCGAGCAGTTGCAAATCGGAATCCTGTTCACTGTGGGTGGGGACGGGACTCTGCGCGGGGCCCAGAGTATTGCCGGCGAGATACGTCGCCGCCGGCTGGATATCGCAGTCATCGGCATTCCCAAGACCATTGACAATGACATTTCCTATGTTCAGCAGTCCTTTGGCTTCGAGACAGCAGTCACCGAATCCAGAACAGCCGTGTATTCGGCCAACATGGAGGCCTTGGGGGCCAGAAACGGCATGAGCCTGGTCAAGCTCATGGGCCGGGATTCCGGATTTATAGCGGCTTACGCCA
>JBNJII010000172.1:0-3113 GCA_051749205.1 Thermodesulfobacteriota bacterium
TCTGCGGTGGTCAGACCATAGTCAGGCAAAAAGTCTTCGCGCAGCATTTCTCCAGGATGAGTAGGCCTGCGCTGTATCCCGTCTCTATTTGGTATGCTCATAACTCACGTCTCCTCATGAGTGATAATCACAAATTTCTACTTCATATGCATCGCCATCAACGAACCGGAAACAAATCCTCCACTGATCGTTTATAGAAATCGAATATTGGCCTTTCCGATCACCTGCGAGTGCGTGGAGACGGTTGCCAGGAGGAACCTTCAGATCGTCCAATCGAGTGGCCAAATCTATATACTCAAGTTTACGGGCTGCTCGTTTGGCAAGTTCAACTGGAAAGCGTTTTGCCTGGCCAGTGGCATAGAGTTGTTGGGTCCGCCGATCAGCAAATGTTTTGATCATATAAAAAATATATAACGTGTCACGTGCTTCGTGTCAATCATGGCTAATTATCATAACCTTCTCTCAAACTCCGCCCACACGGTTTCGTAATCCTCTTCCCGGTCGCATTTGTCAAAGGGCGGGACGTATTCAATGGTCTTCTCATACGGGCCGTCCGGGAGGGTGTCGTCGGTTATGGTGCGGCTCAGGGTGGGCATGTCTGCATCCTGGTCTGGTTTTAGTAGGGGCGAAACATCTTTCGCCCTCTTTGGTTTTTCGTCGTTTTGTTGCCTGGCAGGGCTTGAAGAGAGCGAATAATTATTCGCCCCTACCGGAATACGGATAATCCGGCCGTTGTCGTCCCGGATCTCCTCGGTCAGCTGGTTCCACTCCGGCCGGGAAAAGCCAACCCCGGACAGGCCCTTGGAGTTGGTGAACACGATGCGGCCGTTCTGGTCGTACCAGGTGTCTGCCTCGTACTGGCGCATGACCGGGAACTGGACCCGGTAGATGGTTTTCAGCTCCTCCATTGTCAGGCCCAGGGCCATGGCTGTGAGCACATCGATCTCCACCAGGGCCTGGCGGCGGGCGTAGTCTGTGCGCAGGGCGCAGTCACGGTGCCAATCAGAGCTCAGATTGTGGAAAAAGGTGTTGGGCAGGCGGGGATCGGACTTGGTCCAGGAGTCGGAAATGAAGGTGTCATGCCAACAGGAGGACCAGAACTTGGCGTAGTGGGTTGTGAGGCAGGTGAGGGCCAAAGCACGTAAATGGAGTAGACTTCTATGTACAGGTAAAGAAAGCAATGGCAGTTGAGCAATGAGGCTGGTATTTGCATGCCCCATTCCTGTGCTTTTGACGCGATAATCTACTGGTACAGATAAGCTCAGTGAATAATAATCAAGGAGTTTTTGTGGATCTTTGAAGCATGAGGCCAAACACGTATTGATATGAGCAGTATTTGGGGGAAGTATAGCCGGTATAAATGTTCTTTCTGCTGACGGCCCTATCATTTCTCGATTCACAAAACGATAATACTCCGTAACAGGTCGTCCATCCCACGGCACCTTGGGCGTCCGCCGTTCATACACCTCTTTGGAGCAGGCCGGGACGTAGTTGGTCCGGGGCAGGTAGTCGTCCGGCAGGTCGGTCAGATCCAGGATGTCGTAGTCCGCGTTTTTGGTGCATTCAGCCCGGGGGGTTTTGTACATGGGATTGCCCACAAAGAAGTGCGGTCCTGAGAGAACCCATTCTTCAGACGTATCAGGGAATTGTGTATCCCGGCGGATGGTGCCGTCTCTTTGAGCATAGGTTTCATCAAACATGACCGTGGAAAAGTACTCGCCCTGCAAATCTCCCAGTTTCTGGGGCTGGGCGGCAAACTTCTCCAACACCTGAACCAGCTCTCTGGAGTGCAGGGCAGGCAGTCTGGCCTGCAAAGCAGGCGTACCTTCCGAATCATAAAGGTTGGCAAACAAGGAGAGCTCCTGTTCAGTGACCGGAATCAGGCGGGAGGCATGACCGTGGACATTCCACTTGTTTTCCTCGTCCTTGATTCCAGGTACCGGACCTCCACCGCTGTGCTCAAAGCAGGTATCAACTGTTTTGGGCGCATACAGGTTGGCAATGTGAGTAAATGAAGCCTGGTCAGCAGAGGCTGCATAGGTGTTCACGCTGAACTTTGCATGATGGTCCACATCAGAAAACAGCTTGAGCTCATTGTGGAATTGAAAATGATACCGGAGCCTGGGATACACCTCTTCCCGCAGCTTGCCCCCTTTGGGATCATCATACACTCCCTCCGGATGCAAAAATCCGGAGACACCGTCCTGCCTTCCGTACCGCCAGGCCTGGGGCAGAAAGCACTTGTACAGGTTGGACTGTATCCTGTGCAGGACCGGATAATTCTGCCGGGCGTTCAAGAAAAGCTGAGTGGCTTCTGACTCTTCATAGGCCTGAAGATAGGTAGAGGTCATGTTCAGCCGGTTGAGGGTCTCCTCCCTCAGCTTGGCCAGCTGGGGGGCGCTTTTTTTCTTGAGCACAAAAAGCGGCTCATGGTCGCCCATGACGCTACCCTCTTCCCATTGGACCTTGATCCACGGCGGATTTCCCAGGATCAGATCAAACCCGCCCCGGTCTTCCAAAAGATCGGCAAACTCCAGCTCCCAGTGCAGGAAGCGGTATTTGGCCGCCAGCTCCCGGGCCAGTTTGAGGCGATCCATTTTCTCGCACAGCTTGTCCACATCCACCAAGCCCAGTTTGCGATCAAAGGGGAGCTTGAGCTGCTCCTGTTTGGGATTGGTCCCCGGCAGGTAGGTGTGGCCATGCTCGTCTGTCAGGGACTCATACACTTCCCCTTGCAGAATCAGGGACATCTCCAGCAAAAAGGCCTCCCGGCTGGGCAGTATGTCTGTTCGCTCCAGGGGCCAGAACCACAAGGCGCACCAGTAGTCCATGGCCAGCTTCAGACGCTTAAAGGGGGTGGAATGGCGCAGGCCTTCGGCCCATTGCTCCTGGCGCAGGATACGGTCCTTGCGGGCCACTGAGGTCTGTTCCCGGTCCGCGTCCTGGTGCCCGAAAAAGGGCAGGGGATCCCTGGTTTTTTGCCTGAGCTCGCGCTGCTTCTGGGTATGCTCGGCCCACAGGGCATCTATTGCCTGAGAGAGCTTTTGCAGTTGCCGCACATCCTCCTGGGAAAAAGGCTTGGTGAACTCCTTTTTCCAGTCCTTGATGGCCTG
>JBNJII010000173.1:0-3060 GCA_051749205.1 Thermodesulfobacteriota bacterium
CCGGAGGGTCGGAGGTTGCATTCCGGGATATGAGGTGTTTTGAAAGACCGACAGATAACCGGGGACCTCAGGGTAGGGGCAGTGCTTCGCGTCTTCGCGAAATGCCTGCCCTCTGGGGTTTCAAAACACCCCCGGTGTCAAGTGTGTGCCATGCTCAGGTGTGGAGGGGGAGGGCTATGAGGATTTAGATCAAAATATGCTCATGAATCCAAAACCTCCCTGACCTTGCTGGCCAGGGTGTTTGGGGTAAACGGCTTCTGCAGAAAGGCCACTCCCTGATCCAGAACCCCGTGGTGGACTATTGAGTTGCTGGTGTACCCGGACATGTACAATATCTTGACTTGGGGCTGTATCTTTTTGAGCTCCTGGACCATCTCCTTGCCGCCCATCTGGGGCATAACCACATCAGTGAGCACCAAGTGGATCTGAGACCTCTCTTCGTGGAGCTTGTACAGCGCCTGGTCTCCATCCGCTGCAGTGAGCACCCTATAGCCATACAGGTCAAGGCTGTGGGAGGTGATATTTCGCACTTCCTGATCATCTTCAACCACCAAGATGGTTTCTGTACCTGAATGATCCTCCTCTTCCTCCTGAACTTTCTGCCCTTGGCTGGGATGTTTTGCCACCCGAGGCAAGTATATTTTGAAGGTTGTCCCTGCCCCAAACTCGCTATAGACCCAGATATAGCCACTGCTTTGCTTCACAATCCCGTACACCGTGGAAAGTCCGAGCCCTGTCCCCTTCCCCTTTTCCTTGGTGGTGAAAAACGGTTCAAATACCTGGGCCTGGATCTCGGAAGACATACCTGACCCGGTATCGCTTATGGCCAACAGCACATACGGACCCGGGCTGACCAGCCGTCCATGGCTCTGGGAGTAGCTCTGGTCCAGCTCCGCATTTGCTGTCTCAATTATCAGCTTTCCCCCAGTTGGCATGGCGTCCCGGGCGTTGATGGCCAAGTTCAGGATCACTTGTTCCAGCTGCCCCGGGTCTGCCTCTACCCGACCCAGGTCAGGAGCCAAAACTGTTTCCAGCTCGATGTCCTCGCCTATAATGCGCCGGATCATCTTGCTTATATCCGGCAAAACCTCATTCAGATCCAGGACCTCGGGTTGGAGAATCTGCTTGCGGCTAAAGGCCAAAAGCTGTCGGGTGAGAAGAGAGGCCTTCTCTCCAGACCCCTTCACTTCTTGCAGTATATCGTACAGGGACGTATCCCGACCAATGTCGAACATGGCCAGTTCGACATTGCCTATAATACTGGTCAGCAAGTTATTAAAGTCATGGGCCACCCCACCGGCCAACTGTCCAATGGCATCCATCTTTTGGGCCTGCAGCAATTGGGCTTGCAGCTTGTCGTGTTCTTCCTCGGCCTGTTTACGAGCTGTCTCATCCCAAACCGTTGAAACCATGTACTTCTCATCAGGAAGGATGATATTTTGGGCCGTGATATAAAACGTATCCTGGCCCGGACGGGAAATGGGAACATCTTTCCATACCATACGCTGTGGATCACCGCTTGCACAATCCTCCAGGACCCTTTGCTTGATCTGCTCTCTAAAATCCGGATCCGGATACACAACTTCCCAGAAATCATTGGGAGAGGCCAGGGCTTCCCGTGTGGTCCGGTAGAACTTGGCAAAATTATCATTCATGTAAGTAAACTTCACCTCGGGGTCGACCGAGTTTATAGCCACCCCCACTGGGAGGTTGTCCAGGATGGACCTGATAAAGGCCTCCCGTTCCCGCAAGGTCTCTTCCATCTCCTTGCGCCTGGAAATCTCGTCCACAAGAGAGGCCTGCATCTCCACCATCCGCTGTCCAACACGAATCCTGGCCTGAAGCTCCTCAAAATCATAGGGCTTGGTGATGTAATCGTTTGCCCCGGCCTCCAATCCCTGGACGATATCCTCCTTGGAGTTTTTGGCGGTGAGCAAAATAATATAGGCTGGAAGGTGGGACTGAGTATTTCGGATCTTTCGGCACAGCTCCAGCCCGTCCATGGCCGGCATCATGATATCCAGGACCAGAAGGCGAGGGGCATCTTCGTCCTGCATCTTCATCCAGCCTTGGGATCCGTCGGCTACCTCCATCACCTCATGGCCCTGCTTGCGCAGCATGGAGCTCAATACTTTGCGGGAGACATCATCATCTTCAGCAATAAGAATCTGCATCATGTGGCCTTTCGTATTTTGCCCGTTTAGAATCCTCTTCTTGGATCGGTGTTCCAGAGGCTGCCTGAGACCTCAGCAGTCAAAAGTAATTGTTGAGCTGCTCATTTGTGTTGACCGTACATATGAGTCAAAGTTGGGGTGGCAAATTGACTCATGTCTTCTTGATTTTATTCATATAACCGTAAATATCGAACATTCAACTTGAAAATTACCTCTTAACCGACAAAAAGTCAATGCAATGACATGGAATATCCGACACAAGCAGAAACCTCAATGCATCTAAGTATACATTCCAGATACCTCAGGTGTTACGTGTATCCTATGTACAACTTTTCTTAACTCTCCAACGAAAGATAAAAGCCGCGTGCCTTTTCCGTCATTGCCCGGCCCCGTTCTTTGGATACATCGCAATCTGACACGCCGGGCAATCCAGGGGAAAGCCTTGCTGTCTATGGCCGCTGCATCCTGTGGCCGGATGCCTGGTTCCCGCCTGCGCGGAAATGACGGAAAAGTACCGAAATTTCGTTAAAGTGTTAATCTCTGGACAGATTTCTCTCCAATACCGTCAAAAGCTCGTCTTTATCCACTGGCTTGGCCAGGTAATCATCCATGCCTGCCTGCAGGAATTTTTCCCGGTCCCCGCTCATGGCATAGGCGGTCAAGGCGATTATTGGTATTCTGAAATGCCTGTCCTGAACCGGGGCCCCCCTTGAGATGTTCAACCGGGGCTGGGGTGCTGGCATATTGGAATTGAAAGATTCGTGGGATTCTTGTCCTGTATCCTCTTCTCCTCGCTCCCTGCTCCCTGCTCCATGCTCCCTGCTCCCTGCTCCATGCTCCTCGCTCCCTGCTCCATGCTCCACGCTCCCTGCCCCACGCTCCACGC
>JBNJII010000174.1:0-2987 GCA_051749205.1 Thermodesulfobacteriota bacterium
CCAAAACAAAAGCGCCTGTATATCCATTCCATACAGGCCGTTTTTGCCGGGCAGGGCCGAAGAACATTCATGGGCATCACCAGGGTTGACCCTCAAACCAGGGACATCCGCTGCAATATCTTGACTGTGGAAGGCATGCTCCTTTTCGATGCCACTTTGCGTCAAGAGGAGCTTGAAATTGGGCATCAGGTACCGCCCTTTGATTCCCAGCACTTTGCCCGGGGGCTCATGCAGGATATCCAACTGGTATTTTTTCCTCCCCAAGGAAAAATCGTGGCCAGGGGGATGACCGATTCCCAGGCTCCAATCCGTCGCTTTCAGGTTTCCGAGCAGGAAACAATCGACCTGATTGTCCCCCCAGACAACCAGGCATGGATCCTCCATAAGTACGTGGACGCCAAGCTGGTCCGAAGCGTCAAGGCTCAAGACCCAATATCCCAAGAATCAAAATCCCATGCCTATGCGCCACCCCGCTCTATGGAGCTTACTGCGCATGGAGAGGAGATGGACTACACCCTGCGCATGGAACTGTTGGAGACCGAGACGCTCTCCCCAGATGAAGGCATTTGAGGGCTTTTTTCCGCCCGACAGCCCAGACAGGACGTCAAATCCCTATGAAGATACACCTTATCTACCCCAAATGGCCCAAGCTCAGCGGACAAAACGAGTTTCACCTTCCCCCTCACGGACCAGTGGTCTTTGCCGCGGCCTTGCCCCGGGACGTGCACATCGATTTTGTGGACGAAAATCTCCAGACCCTGCACATGGATCCAAGTGTGGATTTGGTGGCCATCTCCATGATGCTGACCATTCAGGTCAAGCGGGGCTGGGAGATCGCGGACATGTACCGCGCCCTGGGAATCCCAGTCATCTTCGGGGGAATCGGAACCATGCTCCACGCCCAAGAAACCATGCCCCATGCCGACTCCGTGTTTCTGGGCGAGGCCGAAGGGCGTATGAAAGGGGTCATCGCTGATTTTCAAAGCGGGCAATTGCAGCCGGTGTACGACTTCTTGGCCCATCCGGCCCCAATTGAGACGGTCGGCCCGGCCCGCCGGGATATCCTGCAGCGCTCCCTCTACAACTATAAGGGGGTGCAGATGTTCGATCTGGTCCATGCCTCCCGGGGCTGCCGCTTCCACTGCTATCCTTGTGCCGTGGCCTACCTCGGTGGTCGGACATTCAGACCCCGCCCCATTGACACAACAATTCAGGAAATGGCTGCAATAGACAATAATCGGCTCTTTGTTGTAGACAACTCCCTGGCCCAGGACTCCCAATGGGAAAAGGACTTGTTCCGGGAGATGATCCCCCTGAAGAAAAAATGGTGCAGCCATCCCATTGAAGACGACCCGCAAATCCTGGACCTGGCCGCCCAGGCCGGGTCTTGGTATGTCTACCAGGCTGTGTTCGACACCTCTGATTTCATCCGGGAGAGAATAAAGCGCTACCACGATCACGGCATCGCGGTGCAGGGAACCATTCTTTTGGGTCTGGATAGCCATACTGAAGACTTCATCAAACGGCTTATCGACTTTTTGCTGGAGATCGATTTGGACTTGGCTGAATTCACGGTCCTGACCCCCTTTCCGCATACCAAAGCCTATGACCATTTGCAGAGCGAGGGCCGAATCTTTTCCTACAACTGGGACGACTACTCCGCTGACAAGGTGACCTACTACCCCAAGAACATGACCCCGGAGAAACTGCAAGAGCTGTTTCAGCTGGCCTGGACCCGCTTTTACCAGAACGAGTCGCAATCCATGAAGATGTATAAACTATTGCAGAAGGTGGTCAAAAGGGAAAAAGAGGACGGGACCTTTCGCAGCAGGGACCGGACTTTGATAAACCACGCCTTTGGCCGGAAAGTCCAAGGCGGAGATGGTCGGTGACTTGAGTTTGCTGTGAACTTTGCAGCCTGGTCCTGAGCCGGTCCCCAAGTGGTGGACGTGCTGAATGGATTTATTTGTGCGTGGACAGCTGGTCCGGATTGTCCAGATGCTTCTCCACCAGCATCCGCATCGCCCAGCTCAAAAAGAGACGTGTATACTCGTATCCAGCCAGGTACATGCCCAGAATGAAGGTCAGATGGGATAAAGCATAAAAGACAGGTCCCCCGATCACGGCTATCCAGGGTTCTTGCAGATACACCGACAAAGTGGTCAGACCCCCTATGACCGGCCATCCGATGACATAACTCAAAGCTATGGCCCCAAGGCCCAAAATGATGCGCAGGGTGGGCCTTTTCTTGAAGGCACTCAAATCTGCCTTTTCAGCTATGGCCTGCTGGGCAAATCGGGTCTTGGCTATTCTCTGAATGAGCATTCTTTTAAGCTGCATAACTCTTCTCCGGCTGCAATATCACCCAGCCCTGTGCAGGACTTCACTTTTCATGGACCCATACATTTCGAAAACCTGGCTCCCGGAGGACCCTGAGACCACAACTGATCCCTGGGATTTCTTTGATGCCGTGTACTGTATTTCCTTGAAGCACAGAACAGATAGACAGCGCCAAGCCCGGCAAGAATTCCAAAAAGTCGGACTGGACCACAAGGTGGAATTCGTTCTGGTGGATACACATTCCTATGATTGCGAACAAGGCATCTTCCAGTCCCACCAGTTGTGTCTGCAGAAAGGGCTTCGTTCCGAAGCCGATGTGATCCTGGTTTTTGAAGACGATATTGTCTTTCATGGGGTCACTCCCAAGCTCATTGACAATATTGTTCACTTCCTGCGCACAAACCGGGAATGGAAGATTTTCTTTTTGGGAGGTCTCATTGACAAGGCCCAAAAAACCGAATTTTCTTCAGTTATCAAGATCCGTTTTCGCTGTTCTTCCCACGCCTATGCCGTCAAAGGGGACCTGGCCAGGCACTTGATCTCTCAATCCTGGTCGAATGTGCCATACGACTCCATGCTGCGCAACGAGGCCAATCTTGCTGCTTTTGCGGCCCGGCCAGGTTTTGCCTTCCAAAGCAGCTCCTGTT
>JBNJII010000175.1:0-2966 GCA_051749205.1 Thermodesulfobacteriota bacterium
TATCTATTTCACTTTGGGGCTCCAAGGACTGAGATATCGATCATTTTCCAGGGAGAAGTCGAGATCCTGCGCGGGGTGGGTGAAGCCCAGCAAGTGGTGGCCCGCCTGGGGGCCGGGAACTTCGTAGGCGAGGGGGCTCTCTTGAGCGACGAGCCCCATTCTTCTTCCTGCCGGGCAGTGGTCAACACCGAGGTCTTGTCTTTGGGGCGGCAGGCCATTGAGGAAGTGCTGCAGGACAAACCGGAAACAGCCCGCAAAATCTTTGCCCAGGTGGCCAAGGTCATGCTCCACCGGCTGAAGTATGCCGGGTACGGGTACAACGATCCGGCCCTCTGTTCAGGGCTGCAGGGCGGAGAGCGCGCTGAACACGATCTCTTGGGCGATCGCAATGTGCCGGCCGATGTCTATTATGGCATCCAGACCCTGCGGGCGGTGGAAAACTACGATATCACCGGCATTCAGCTCTCTCTTTTTCCCAATCTGATCAAGGCCATAGCCATGGTCAAAAAGGCGGCCGCCAGGGCCAATCAAAAGCTGGGAGACCTGGAGCCGGACAAAGCGAAGGCAATTGCCCAAGCCTGCGAGGAGATCATAGCCGGCAACCTGCACAACCAGTTCGTGGTGGATATGATCCAGGGCGGGGCCGGGACCTCGACCAACATGAACGCCAACGAGGTCATCGCCAATAGGGCCTTGGAGATCATAGGACGGACCCGGGGAGAATACGCATACATCCATCCCAACAATCACGTCAATCTGACCCAGTCCACAAACGATGTGTACCCGACCACTATCAAGCTGGCCATTTTGCTCAGCTATCAAGAGTTGACAACAGCCATGAGCGAGCTGGCCTATGAGCTCAAGCAGAAGGCGGTGGAGTTCAGCTGCGTGCTGAAAATGGGCCGGACCCAGCTGCAGGATGCGGTGCCCATGACCCTGGGTCAAGAGTTCGAGGCCTACCGGATCACGGTCAAGGAGGATATGCAGCGCATCAATAATCTGGTCTGTCTGTTCCAGGAGGTAAACCTGGGGGCGACAGCGATCGGGACCGGCATTACGGCCAATCCTGAATATTCCAGCCTGGTGGTGGAGGAGCTGTCCAGGATCTCTGGCATTGACTTTGAGGTGGCTGAAGATTTGGTGGAGGCCACTTCAGACATGGGGTCCTTTGTCATGTTTTCCAGTGTGCTCAAACGGGTGGCGGTTAAGATATCCAAGATGTGCAATGACTTGAGGTTGCTCAGCAGCGGACCACGGGCGGGTCTGAACGAAATCAACCTCCCGGCCGTGGCTCCTGGATCGTCCATAATGCCCGGTAAGGTCAATCCGGTCATTCCGGAGGTGGTCAACCAGGTGGCCTACCAGGTTATCGGCAACGACCTGTCCGTGACCATGGCTGCCGAGGCCGGGCAACTGCAGCTCAATGTCATGGAGCCGGTGATCGCATTCAATATCCTGCAGTCGCTGAAGATGCTCAGCAAGGCCATCACTACCCTCACCCGACGGTGTATCCAAGGCATAACCGCCAATGAGGACCAGTGCCGCAAGTACGTGGATTGCAGTATCGGCATAGTCACGGCTTTAAATCCCTATATAGGCTATGAAAACTCTTCCCGCATTGCCTCCAAGGCCTTGGAGACGGGAAAGGGAGTCATGGATCTGGTTCTGGAGGAAGGCCTTTTGAGTCGTGAACAGCTGGAGAAGATCCTTTCTCCCTCCCAGATGTGCCATCCCCGGTTTCGGTAAGGAAAGCTTTCGACCTGCCCCCCCTATGTCCCCGCCCAGAGCGGGGACAACTGTTTGACCTGCCGCATTTTGTCTTTCCGTTCACTCGTCACTTCATTCAGGATATTTTTTAGAGTTAACATTCTGCTTTTCTGCTGAAAAAATATTGCTTTCTGTTGAGTATCGATATATACTTCAATCCTGGAAAAAAAACTCTTTTTACCTGCCTGCTGACAGCGGATTGTCTTGATGCTCAAAATATAGTCATGACATTGACTCTCGTATCAAGAAAATCCTTGAAAATGGGTCATTTTTACACAGATATGCGCGAATTATATTTAATGTTTGAATTCGTTGGAAATGGGTGCATTACAGGGGGAATAAAATGATAAAGACAGTATCAATATCTCCGTCAATTTTTTCTATCTCTTTAAGATTGCATGCATTTGTAGCCATGCTTGTTTTGTTTTGTGGAGTAAGTTCCGGTGCCGAAGGTTTCAACAATATTATTCATTCTCCAAATAAACCAATAACTGTGGCCCAGCTCTCGGATCTGGAAGGCACGACCGGACATCAAGGATCGTCTCTTTCGGATCTGGAAGGTGATATTGGTCATGATGAACCAGGTGCAGATCTGGTCCATGACGGGATCAGCTGCCCTCAAGGCTCGGTCTGCCTGGAAGAGGAAACTCAGCTTCCCCTCCGGGTCCTGCCCCGGCCGTTTTCGCACATCTACTCCCGCCCCCAGGCCGAAGAAGAAGGGATTGTCCAGGCCAATGTCCCCGCCTTTCATCCCTTGTACGTATTCGCCCGCCAAGGTGTGGATGTAAGTGATCCTGCCGCCCCAGCCGGCTGGTACCAGGTAGGCCAGTCCAAAGACGCAGCCCAGGGCTGGATGCAGGCCAAAGACGTGATGGAATGGCGGCAGGCCCTGCTGGTCTCCTACACCCATCCCGGAGGGCTTTTGGAAGGCCGTAATCCGGTGCTCATGTTCCGCAGCCTGGATGCTCTGCAGTCCCTGGTCGATTCGTTTGATATGGCTGATCAGGCCGAACAGCTCTATACCCGCATTGAGAGTGGAGAGATCCCCAAAAATATCGTCAGCATGGAGCCCCAGCGCTTCGTGGACATCACCAAGCAGTTCTACATTCTGCCCATCCTTAACTGGGAAGAAACCCAGATCATGGGCGATGATGTGCGTCTGCTGCAGCTGGCGGCAGCCGTTCCCCAGCAGCGGGGCG
>JBNJII010000176.1:0-2947 GCA_051749205.1 Thermodesulfobacteriota bacterium
GCCTCCGGCGACCCTGCAATCTGTTTTTAGGAGTACCAATCCATGCACGAACTCGATTCCATTTTTTCCCCTGAATCTCTCGCTGTTATCGGGGCCTCAGCCACCCCGGGCAAGGTAGGGCACGACATCTTCAAAAATATTCTCCGGGGCGAGTACACCGGGGTCTTATATCCTGTGAATCCAGGAGCCAAGTCCGTGCTCAGCGTCAAGGCCTATGCCAGTGTGCAGGATATCCCGGGGCAAGTGGATATGGCTATGATCATCCTGCCGCCCAAGTTCGCCGTAGATGCCGTGCGCCAGTCCATTGAAAAAGGGGTCCGGGGCATCGTCATCGTCTCTGCCGGGTTCCGGGAAGTCGGCGGGGAAGGCCGGGAGATCGAAGACAAGATTGTGGACATGTGCCGGGAGGCGGGAGTGCGTCTCATCGGACCCAACTGCCTGGGGGTGATCAACCCGGTTTCATCGGCCAGTTTAAACGCCAGCTTCGCCACCCGCATGCCCGAGGCAGGGAACATCTCCTTTATTTCGCAAAGCGGGGCCTTGTGCACTTCGGTTCTGGATGTGGCCGCGGACAGGCAGTTCGGGTTTTCCAAGTTTATTTCCATCGGCAACAAAGCGGATGTGGATGAGCTGGATCTCTTGGAGTATTTGCATCTGGATCCGGATACAGATGTGATCTTGATGTATATCGAAGAGCTGCGCCGCGGGCCGGAGTTCATCGAAAAGGTCAAGGAAATTACCTCCGGTCCCAGACGCACTCCCATCCTGGCTATCAAGTCCGGGAGGACAGCGGCCGGAGCTAAGGCCGCCTCCTCGCACACCGGCTCCCTGGCCGGATCGGAAGCGGTGTATGACGCCATCTTTGAGCAAAGCGGCATCATCCGGGTGGACTCCATCAACGATCTCTTTGATTTCGCCGGGGTGTTTACCTACAAGCAGCAAAGCCGATTGGGGAAAGTCACCCGCAAGCTGCCTGCCGGCAACCGGGTGGCCATTGTGACCAATGCCGGGGGACCGGGGATTGTGGCCACGGATATGACCATCTCTTCGGGCCTGAAGCTGGCTGAGTTCAGCGATGAGACTGTGGACACCCTGGCCAGTCATCTGCCCAGCACCGCCAATCTCAAAAATCCAGTCGATATTATCGGAGATGCGGCCCAGGAGCGCTATCAGCACGCCCTGCAGGCCGTCATCCGGGATGAAGGCGTGGACGGGGCCGTGGTCATTTTGACCCCCCAGTCCATGACCAACGCCCTGGCCACGGCCGAAGCCCTGGTCAAGGTGGCCAGGGAATCGCCCAAGCCGGTCATCTCCTGTTTTATGGGTGTTGTGGACGTCTCCAAAGGGGTGCAATACTTGCAGGAACAGGGGTATCCGGTCTTCCGGTTCCCGGAGAATGCAGCCAAGGCCTTTGGGGTCTTGTATCGCTTTTCCAAATGGATCAACCGGCAGCACCTGGCCGAGTTTTCCCTGACCAGCAACAAGCAGGAAGCGGACCGCATTATCCGGGAGTGCCTGGACCAGGGAAAAACCGGACTCGGGGAGTTGGACGGCCTTCAGCTTTTGAAATGCTACGGATTTGACGTCTTGCCCACCGAGCTGGCGGTCAGCGCTGAGAAAGCGGGGCAGTTGGCCGAAGACATGGGCTTTCCGGTGGTCATGAAGATCGTCTCTGCCCAGATTCTGCACAAATCGGACGCCGGCGGAGTGGTTGTGGGCATTGAGGACAGGCAGGGAGCTGAACAAGCCTATGCCGCGATTATGGCCAATGCTGCAAAGTACGACCCTGATGCCCGCCTGGAAGGGGTTTTGGTCCAGAAGATGGCCCCCTCAGGCCAGGAGGTCATCCTGGGCTTGAACAGGTATCCCACTTTTGGTCCCCTGCTTATGTTCGGACTGGGAGGGGTTTTTGTGGAGGTGTTCAAGGATGTGGCCTTTCGTCTGGCTCCTGTACGGCGCAACGAGGCCAGGCGTATGGTCCGCGGGATTCACTCCCACAAGATGCTCACCGGCTTCCGGGGACGGGAGAAAGCAGATGTTGAAAAGATCGAAAAGCTTTTGGTCAGCCTTTCGGACATGGCCCAAAACCATCCCCAGATCCAGGAGATGGACATCAACCCCTTGATGGTTCATGCTCAGGGCCAGGGGGCAACTGTGGCTGATTGCCGGATCATCCTCGAGGATGTCTCGCCTTCAGGGGAAGGCCAAGCGTCTTGACAGACGTGTGCTGCTGGTGCGAAAGTTTTTGAAAAGATTGTTGAACCGCAAAGGAGGGTGTTTATGGTCAAAGCATTTATCAAGCGCAGGGTGCCCAGTGATAAGGCCAGGGAGATGATCCCTCTGTTTCGCAAGATGCGGACCATGGCCATGCAGCAGCCCGGATATATATCCGGTGAGACTTTGCGCAATGTCGACCAGGAAGACGAATACCTGGTCATCAGTGCCTGGAACTCCTCTGCCGACTGGCAGCGCTGGCTGGAGAGCAAGGATCGGCAGGCGGTGCAACAGGAGATAGACGACTTGCTCGGGGGCAAGACCGAGTATTCATTGTATCATACCGGATTTTCGGAGTAAGGCATTACAGGATCATCAGGATTATTTTTTCTGCCCGCATGCCTGATGCCTGCGGGCAGAGAATCAACTGCCCGCGCAGTATGAAGAGCTCCCTTTCATCGCCGAAGAGGCGATTGATTTCTTCTTGGCGGGCTTCCGGCCCGCCAAGAAAAGATCCTGATAATCCTGTTAATCCTGTCGAAAATTCTTCTGTCTTTGCAGTTTCTTCAATCGAAGAAAAAGAGTTTTTTGACAGGATGAACAGGATCTACCGGATTTTTTTTCTGCCCGCATGCCGGAAGCCTGCGGGCAGAGAATCAACTGCTCGCGCAGTGGGTAGCTCCTTTGCCATATATCAACAAAGGTTTCGTCGAGAAGCCCTGCCATTTCGACC
>JBNJII010000177.1:0-2772 GCA_051749205.1 Thermodesulfobacteriota bacterium
TTTTCTATCAAAAGGGCAGGGCTTGGGGTCAAGCCCGCCCTCCTGGAAGAGCCCGGCTCGCAAGGGGGACCCCCTTGCCCCCAAGGGCAGGCCCTCTTCAGGTTCAAATTAAAAAAAGGCGCCCGAAAGGGCGCCTTTTTTTAAAGCAGGGGCAGGTACTTGTTTATCTCATAGTCGGTGACCTGAATGCGGTAGTTGTGCCATTCAATGCGCTTGTTTTCGATGAACTTGTCAAAGATATGATCTCCCAGGGCCTCTTTGAGCATGGTGCTGGAAGCCATTTCATCGATGGCTTCGTAAAGGCTGCCCGGGAGGTTGTGGATACCCTGGGTCAGACGTTCCTCGTGATGCATATCGTAGATGTCCGCTTCCACCGGGGTGGGCAGCTCATAGTTCTGTTCGATGCCTTTAAGGCCTGCAGCCAGAGTCACGGCAAAGCACAGATAGGGATTGCAGGCCGGGTCCGGAGAGCGAAGCTCCACCCGGGTGGCCGCCTCCTTGCCCGGCTTGTACATGGGCACCCGGGCCAGGGCGGAGCGGTTGCGCTTGGCCCAGGCGATGTATACCGGGGCTTCGTATCCAGGCACCAACCGCTTGTAGGAGTTGACCCATTGATTGGTCACTGCTGTATATTCCCTTGCGTGCTTGAGCAAACCGGCGATGTATGATCGGCCCATCTGGCTCAGACCGTACTCTCCTTGCGGATCGTAGAAGGCGTTGACCTGGTCCCGAAACAGAGACTGGTGGACATGCATGCCGCTTCCGTTCTGACCAAACAGGGGCTTGGGCATGAAAGTGGCGTAGACCCCGTGCTTGCGGGCGATTTCCTTGACCAGGACCCGGTAGGTCACCGAGATGTCGGCCATTTTCAGGGCTTCCTGGTAGCGCAGATCGATTTCGTGCTGGCTGGGAGCAACCTCATGGTGACTGTATTCGACTTCAATCCCCATGTTGTTCAAGGCCAGGATGATGTCCCGGCGGATGGTGTTGGCCATGTCCAGAGGGGGGGCGTCGAAGTATCCACCCACATCCAGGGTCTTGGGCTCCTGGGAATTGGCAAAGAGGAAGAACTCCAGCTCCGGCCCGACATAATAGGTCAGACCCTGCTCTGCGGCTTTATTCAAGATCCGCTTGAGCACGTACCGGCTGTCCCCCTCATAGGGGAGTCCTTCCGGGGTCTTGATATCACAGAACATGCGGGCTACTGGATATTCTGTGGGCCGCCAGGAGATGAGCTGAAATGTGGTGGGATCTGGGAAGGCCACCATGTCGCTTTCATGGATGCGGGAGAATCCCTCGATTGAGGAGCCGTCAAACCCCATGCCCTCATCAAAGGCTTCCTCCAGTTCCTGGGGCATGACCTGGAAGTTCTTGATCGTGCCCATGACATCTACAAACCAGAACTGAATGAACTTGATGTTGTGTTCCTGGACCGCCTTTTTCACATCATCCGGGGTCTTGCAATCAAAAATCGGGGGCGTGTTGGTCATGATCCTGCCTCTATGACTTGTGTGTTTGCTGTAAAATAGCCAGTTTTGCAATACGCTTGAACTACAGGGTATGCTCCCAAGCGCAAATCCGGATACTGTACAGATTTCCATATCCAAGGTCAAAGCAAAGAAGGGACCTGCCAGGAAGCCACAGCTTGCTCTCCGGGGACACATATTGCATTGGCGTTGTTTTTAAAAAAATAAGAAAATCAGGTGTTTTTATCACATTGTGGAGGTTGTATGCAGATTTGGACCTTAGGCAAAGTATATCTTCTGATGATTCCAGTCTTTTTTGTACTGGATATGCTCTGGTTGGGGGTTGTGGCCAAGGGCTTCTATCAGTCCAGACTGGGGGGGCTGCTCAGTGAGAATGTGAATTGGCCGGCTGCGGTCATCTTTTATCTCCTTTTTCTGGCCGGTCTTTTGTTTTTTGTGGTCCTGCCGGCTGCAGCTCAGGATTCTTTGGTCCAAGGAGTGTTGCGCGGGCTGTTTTTCGGCTTGATCACCTACGCCACCTATGATCTGACCAATCTGGCCACTTTGAAAAACTGGTCTTTGTCCTTGTCCCTGGTGGATATATTGTGGGGCATGATCCTTTCCGCCGCCGTGGGCACGGCAGGCGTAGGATTCGCCCGTTGGCTGGGGGCCTGAGGAAAGCAGTTTGTTTTCAGCGCCGCCTCTGGCGGCCTGTTATTGGTTATCAGTTATCTGTTCTTTGTAAGAAGCCGCCAGTTTGATCACGAATGAAACGTGTGTTGCGGTGATACCAGTACTGCGTCTCAAAAATATTGCCTCAATTTTTGGCAATCGGGTCTATTTCATTGAAAAAATCCAAATCGAGATATCACAGTGTCTTATTTTGAATATTATTTCTTATCACTACAGCGAAACTTCAGTTCTTTTCCGTCATTCCCGCGCAGGCGGGAATCCTGGCATCCCGCCATAGAATAAAGCGATCTCAGATATCAAGGCTTTCCCCTAGATTGCCCGGGGAGTGAGATTGCGATGTGTTCTGAAATCGGGGCCGGGCAATGACGGAAAAGGCATGTGGCTCCTATCTTTCGCTGTAGTGTTATTCGGATTTCGCTTTGATTGTTTCGGATTTCGATATTCGTATTTCGAATTTCCGTGTCGTTGAATAGTGGGTCAAGTTTCAAAAGAAAATCAACATTACAAATTGCCACTATATGGGACAGAACTTATAAGACACGGTACTAGTACTGCGTCTCAAAAATATTGCCTCAATTTTTGGCAATCGGTTCTATTTCATTTATAAGTTTAT
>JBNJII010000178.1:0-2771 GCA_051749205.1 Thermodesulfobacteriota bacterium
TCCCCCCAGCATGACCTCTAAGAGACAAAAGGAGAGGGGATAGTCGAAGATAAGCAACCCGGCGCTGCGCAGCTGCTCAAAGCGGACAATGCCGATCACCGCCTGCTCCTGGAGATCCTGCAGAAAGGTCTCGAAGGTCTCGTTTTCTAAGGACACCCGCTTGACTGAAGCGCTCTGTCGGAACCTGTTGGCCAGGGTGATGCCGTTGTTCCGGGCAAAGGCGTCCAAAATGATGTCGAAGTTGGCTACTCGCCACTTGGCCGATGTCTGCCCCCGGAAGAGATCAAGCCGATTCAGGTCCCGGTGCTTGGACGACTCGTCCTCGGCCTCGCTTTCAATATCCACCTCACCGGATTCTATGGCCTGCAAGAGATCATTGATCTCTTCCTGGGATAGGGTCTTTTCCACAGCCGACTCCTATTGGACCACGAATTCGGTAAAGAACAGGCGCTTGACCTGTCCTTTGTCTAAAAGTTCGTTCAAGCTCTTGATAAGCTCCGCCTGGAGCTGCTTTTTGCCCTGCAGATCCCGGAGCTGATCATAGGTCTTGCCGCTGATTTGAAAAATTATGGTATCCCGGACCTGAGGCAGTCGATTGTCCACTTCGGTCTTGGTCTTTTTGCTGGCAGCTTCCAAGGTAATGGACACCTTCAAATACCTGGTCTTCTCCCGATCGGTGATATTGACCACAAAGTCCTCCAGATCCACCAGGGGCCCCAGATATTCGTCGGAACCAAAGGAAAACCCTGAGCTCTTTTTGTCCCCCTCCCCATCTTCACCCTGCTGCTGGGCTTCCCCGGCAGACTGCGAGCCGATGTAATAGGCACCGGCTCCTACAGCCATAATGAGCAAAACGGTCAACATGGACATGATGAGCACAAACTTCCAATCTCTTTGTTTTCCCTGGACTGGCTTTTCTTCCTGATTCTTGGCCATAAAATTCTTTACTCCGTTTACATTGACGTCCGGGGGTCAATGAGCTTTTTCTAAAATGGAAACTGGTTCCGGGTATCTATGAGGTATGGGAGCTGTTCGCGGTAGTCCTCGCCCTGCTCCAGGTACAAGTCCACCCGCCGGTTCATATCCCTGTGCTCCGGGGTGTCATTGGGCACAATGGGCCGCTGGGCTCCATATCCGGCTGCCGAGAGTCGATCCAAGGACAGGAGTTGACGCTGGGCGAAAAACTTGAGCACGGACACGGCTCTGTCCACAGACAGATCCCAGTTGGAATAGTCCGGTCTGGCAACCGGGGTATCGTCTGTGTGTCCCTCTATGCGCAGATCGAGCTGCATGGGCCGGATCAGCTCGGCAACATCTTCCAAGACCGGCGAAGCTTCCGGCTTGACCTCTGATTCCCCCGGCGGAAACAGGACTGAGGTATTCAGTCGCAGGACAACCGCTCCCCGGTCCTTGACCACGTCGATCTCCTCATTGAGATCCAAGTCCTCAACCCTGCTCTCTATGTCTTTATACACCCGCTGCACACGCTCATCGAACAGGGTGCTTGTCTCCAGCAGCTCAATGGGATAAATGTCCTCATAGTCAGTAGCTTCCAGGACCCCTAACGCTCCGCGCAAGGACCCTGCGGCCTTGACAAACTTGATCTTGTTGATATCGGACATGGATATCAACAGCACAAAGAAGGTCAAAAGCAAGGTGACCATATCGCTGTAGGTGACCATCCAGGCCGGGCTGCCCCCGCCTTTGCATCTTCTTTTCTTATTATTTCGTTCAGCCATATATTGTGACAGCGTCTTAGCGTTTGAACTTACTCTCCCGTTCCCTGGGGGCAAGGAATGCGTGCAGCTTTTGCTCCATCACCCGGGGATTCTCTCCGGTCAAAATGGATTTCATGCCTTCCAAGATGAGGGTTTTCTTGAGCACCTCGGTCTGAGACCTGGTCTGCAGCTTTCCGGACATGGGCAGAAAAACCACATTGGCCATCACCGAACCATACAGGGTCGTGATCAGAGCCATAGCCATTGCCGGCCCAATAGAAGACGGGTCCTCCAGATTCTTGAGCATCTGGACCAGACCGATGAGAGTCCCGATCATGCCCATAGCCGGAGAATACGCCCCCAGGGCGGCGAATATGTCCGCACCCTTCTCATGCCGGTCCTCAATATATTCGATCTCTCGATTCAGGGTATCTTCCAAGACCCTGGGCTCGTGCCCGTCGGCAGCCATCTGCAGACCTTTAGCCAAAAAAGCATCCTGCACCTCATGAGTTGCAGACTCCAGGGCCAGCAGCCCTTCCTTTCTGGCTCTGCTGGCGAAGTCGATCAAAACATCAATGACCTCCCGAGGTGTCGACTCCCGGTACAAGAAGGCGTTTTTGCCCACAGATATGGAGTTGAAGACATCTCGGAAGGGAAAGTGGACCAGCAGGGCCCCGAATGTCCCGCCGATAACGATCATAAAGGCCGGGAAATTGACAAAAAGGGCCAGGCTGCTGCCAGTGAGAATGGCCATGAGCATGAGGCTGAAGGCGCAGATGATCCCCAGAAAGGTGGCAAAATCAAGGCTTCGCATGGTGTTGTCTATAGTGCTGTTCTACGGTTAGAGATACGCTTCTGGGTAAGCAATCAGTGTGCCAATGTTGGAGATGGTTTGTTTACAGGTTTCAGCGCCGCCTCTGGTGGCGGCCGCCAGTTTGATCCAGTATGAAACTGGCAAAGAAGACAGGGCTTGGGGTCAAGCCCGTCTTACTGGAAGAGCCCGGCTCGCAGGTAGGCCGCCCTTGCCCCCAAGGGCTGGCCTCTTCAGGTTAA
>JBNJII010000179.1:0-2756 GCA_051749205.1 Thermodesulfobacteriota bacterium
AAGCAGTTTTCCATCCATCCAGAGTTTTGCACCCTGTGCTGGCCCAATGGCACTGATATAGCCCCTGAATTTCTTTATGAACATATACGTGTTCCGGCGTAGGAAAGCCAATGAGCTCCCCACATAAAAAAATCCAGAAAGGGCCATCAGCGAATCCAATTCCATGGCATGGCCAGGACTTGGCTGGACCTGATCTGAGCGATTTTAGTGCATAAAAAACCCTCCACATTTGGGCAACTTTCTGGTATAAATGCCTTTGTTGACGGCAAAGGCCAAAAAGAAAGCAACACCCAAAAAGTGGAGGGTCGTATGAGCAAGAATAGCAAACACCAGACAAAAAAACAACATAAAATCAATAGGGTTGAGCCTACAGATGAAAAGATAACAGGACGGGGCGGTTTGAGCCTCTTTGTGAAGTACTTGGAAAACATCCATATTATGCAGTTGATGCTCATTCCTATGTTCGCATGCTTGCGGAAAAGCAAAAAGGGAGCTTCTGTGGAGGAGCTTTTCAAGCAAATCATTTGCAATTTTCTGGATGGTACATGCCGCCACTTGTCCTATTTTGACCAATTGCGGAAAGATGAGGCATATGCTGCTCTGATTGAGTCCAAACATGGAGATATGGTCTCTTCGCATACAGTCAAACGATTCCTTAACGCATTCACGTGGCCACTTATCTTGACCTTCCGAAAAATCCATCTGGCCATGTTCATCTGGCGTCTTTGCATCTCCAAGCCTGATATTATCATCCTGGATATTGATGCCATGGGGTGAAACGGGGACGGGTGAAACGGGGACATTATGTTGCCAGTTATATTATGTAGCGAGAATGGAGCACTGGAGGTCTCTAATATCCCGATACCCCGCCCAGATTTTTGATTCCCCACCAGCAGACCACGTATCATGTGATCAGCCGCACCGCCCTGGACGGATATCCACTTGGCGACCAAGAGAAGAGCCTTCTGCTGACCACTATCCAGCAGCTCTCAAACGTTTATTTTTGTGAGGTTTTAGGCTTCTGCCTTATGGGAAATCACTTCCATCTTTTGGTCACCATGCGGCCGGAGGATGAGATATCGGATGAGGAGGTCAAGGAAAGCTTTCAGCGCAGATACGGAGACGAGTATACTCTGATAACCGGGCAGATCGCCTTCTACCGCCAAAAATGGACATCCCTATCTAAGTACGTTAAGGAGATTAAGCAGAGCTTCACTCGCGTCTACAATAAAAAACGAGGCCGCAAGGGTACCTTCTGGGCTGAGCGGTTTAAGAGCGTGATCGTGGAAAAGGGAGAAACGCTGATTCACCCGGTTAAACAGACCTTCGGTCTACGGCTTTGCCGTGTTTAACTGGGTAATACTGCCTGGCATACATTGATCTTCACCCGGTTAAATCCAGCGGAGCTGGGCTGCAAAGCAGCATTTAACTGGGTAAACCCTGTCCGGGCCGGGCTGGTGGACAGGCCTGAGGAGTACCGCTGGTCTTCCCTGGGCTACCGATTTCGGACCAGCCACAAGGATGAGTTCCTGTCCTGGAACCTGGGCCTCAAGGAATACAACGTGAAAAGCCCCAAGGATCGGCTACGCCTGTACCGGGAGTTTGTCTACGCCCGGGGAGGCGTGGACCTGGACCCAGTTAAATCCTGCTTGCAGCAGGGCCGCTCTGCGGCATTTAACCGGGCAAGCAAGGGCAAGATCCTGGACGCTGTTCCCCTGCCAGAGAGCGTGGAACACTTCATCCAGCGCGCGCGGTTTTTTACCCGGTTAAACAGACCTCCGGTCTACGGCGATAGCCGTGCTTAACTGGGTGAACCGATGCCGGAATCATCGGCTCAAGAGAGTTCGTCCGCCAGGGATTCGAGCTCTTCCGGGACATCATTCAGCCTAGGCGGGAGCGTAAACCCCATAAAATACGAGGCTTGGAGCAGATCTATTCCATGAAGCGGCTGGGAACATAATAATTGAATATGACCACCTACATTTTTTCATTCTTGCAAGCTCATTCGATCTAAAGTAGTATGGCTAGAAAAAATATTCATGAAAAAGAAGAAGCTGCTAAAAAAAATCATTGCGGGTTCCAGAAATGTAAGGTTTTCCGACATGGTAAATCTAGTACAGGGATTTGGATTTCGTTTATCCAGAACTGAAGGCAGCCACCACATATTCAATCATCCAGATATCCCAGAACAAATTAATCTTCAAGAAGTAAATGGAGAGGCCAAACCATATCAAATACGCCAAGTTATCAAACTCATTGAAAAACATAACTTGCATTTGGAGGATGAATAATGTCTGATTATCATATCAATATTTTCTATTCACAGGAAGATCAAGGATATATAGCTGATATTCCAGATCTTGAAGCCTGCTCTGCTTTTGGGCAAACCCCTGAAGACGCACTAAGAGAGGCCCTGTTAGCCAAAAAAATATGGATAGAAGCTGCAAGAAAGGAAGGCAAGCCTGTACCCCTTCCCAAGTATCGTCCAGCAATATACGAAGTTGCATAAAACCAACCACTCAAATTGACAGCCCTTTGTAACTATGACGGAAAAGACCGGACTGGGGACAGACCGGACTGGGGACAGGTCCTCACCTGGCTTTAGAAAAGACATTGAAAGCTCATGTATGCAAACACACTGAAGAAATAGCCCCACATATGCATAATTTACTACGGCTTACTGAGATGTCAAATTGTGATTTAAGCGAAAGCCACAAAGAGTTCCTTGCCAGATTTGATCGATATCAGCTCGAAGG
>JBNJII010000180.1:0-2748 GCA_051749205.1 Thermodesulfobacteriota bacterium
GCCTGTAGAGCATCAGCCAGCACTTTGGCCCGCTGCTTACCTATGGTCCGTCTTCCGTTTTCCATTTCGGAAATATGCCTCCGCGGAATCCCAGTCAGTTTTGACAATTCCTGCTGGGTCAACCCTTCTCTATGGCGTAAGCCGGTCAAGAGCTTTCCCGGGTTACGATCAGGAAGCACAGCTTCAGCCGGAATCAGGTCTGTGACTTCCACAAAACCAAGCTCATTCATGACCTTCTTCGCCTCTTCAAGCTTTGCTTGAGGGCCATAAAACTTGACTTCGGATACATCAGTATGGTGCTTTTTCTCTGCTACCGACATAAATGACCTCGATTATTTTCACACCCGCCTCGGATTCTTCCCAAACAGCCACATAGGTTGGCCGACCTTTCTTGTTTAAATGGCTGTGATGCCTCTTGGCAGAAAGTTTGCTGTAATTTGGCCAATTCCCACGCACTGGCCCGTACTCTTCTATCTCCCATATCAAGACATCCATAAGCCGATGGACTTTTACGGGTAATATCTTTAACTGCTTTGCTGCCTTCTTGGTGAAAAAGACTGACCACCTATTACTCAAAATGTACCTCTCATAGGTGCGCTGTCAAGTGACATAAAATTTTGGCTATTGCGGCTCCATGCTTATTTGCAACTTATGACCTGTTGCTTCCGCGTACCGCTGTAAGGTTTTCATGCTCGGGTTATACCGGCCCGACTCGATCCGGGCCACTCCAGCCTGCTTCATGCCCATACGCTGGGCAAGCTGCTCTTGGGAAAGTCCGGCTTTGGTCCTGGCTGCAATGAGTATGGAGGCCAGACGGAACTCGGGGTCAAGCCTGTCATATTCCGCCTTGACTGCCGAATTCTGTAGCAGCTCATTTTTCACGTCCTTCCAATTACGCATCTTCGATACCTCTTGCCCGTGCCTTAGCTGTTTGAATTTCTTTCAATGTCAAAACCTCGTGATTGCCCAAGGGCTTTGAATCTGCTGATGGTCGAGCAAAAATCTTCCTGGGGGTATGATTGGGGGTCATTTCTTTATTATCTGTTTATCTAGAAATCTCAATCGCCCTCAGCCAAGCTCTCTCTCCACTTCTTCGGCATCTTGTGGGAGTTGAACTGATGTGGGCTGCCTTCTGGTGCCAGGCCCGCACATCTTCTGCGGCGGTGACTCAACAACTTAAAAATGGACAGGCCCCAGGGAGACGTCGTAACGCTTCATCCGGCTCCAGACCGTGACCCTGGATACTCCCAGCAAGCGGGCGGCCTCGGTCCGGTTGCCCCCGCTCTTTTCCAGGGCCCAAATCAGCTCCCTGCGCTCCTGCTCCTGCCTGCACTCCGGGGGTGGGCCGTTATCCTCAGCCCCTTGATTTTCATTCATATCCAAAATCGGCTGCAGATGCTGCGGCCCTATCAGCCGATCCTGGCAGGCGACAAAGGCGTATTCAAAGGCGCTTTTGAGCTCGCGCACGTTTCCCGGCCAGGTGTGTCCCCGCAGCAGCTGCATGGCTTCGGTGCTTATGCCCTCGATCTCTTTGCCGGATTTGATCTGCATGTTCTGGAAAAAGGCATTGGCCAGGAGGGTGATGTCATCCGGGCGCTCCCGCAATGGGGGCAGATGAATGGGGATGACGTTTATGCGATAGAAGAGGTCCGGCCGGAATTCTCCGGCCTGCATCCGCTCCTGCAGATCCCGGTTGGTGGCGCTGATCACCCGGGCATCCACATGAACCGGGGTATTGGAGCCCACCCGCTCCACGACTTTCTGCTCCAGGACCCGCAGGAGCTTGACCTGGACGGACAAAGGGATGTCCCCTATCTCATCCAAAAAGATGTATCCGCCCTGGGCGGCCTCGAAACGGCCCTCTCTTCCGGTGTGCGCCCCGGTAAAAGCCCCTTTGACGTGTCCAAAGAGCTCGCTCTCCAAAAGGGACTCACTCAATGCGGCGCAGTTGACCTTGACCATGGGTCCGTCCTTGCGGGGACTCAAGCGTTGTATGGCCTTGGCCGCCAGTTCCTTGCCGGTTCCGCTTTCCCCGGTGATGATCACCGGGCAGTCGGACTGAGCCGCCTTGGTGATCAGGCTGAATACGAACTGCATCTGCGCAGAGGAACCGATAAGGCCCTGGAAGCTGTCCTCCCGGCACAGCTCCCGCCGGAAGGACTCGATCTGATCTTCCTTTTTATTGAGCTCAGAGAGGTCGGTCAGGGTCTCCACCGCTCCATTCATCCGCCCATGTTCATCGTATAACAGGGCTGCATTCTTTATTATCGGCAGCCTCCGGCCATCCCGCAGACCGATGGTGGCCTGGCGCATCTTGATGGTCCCGTTGCGGAACAGGCAGCACCAGGCATTGCCCTTTTTTTGGCGGGCGATCTCGCAGATATCGCAGTCCAGGATCAGGCACGAGGATCCGATCAGCTCTTGGCGGGAATATCCGGTCATCTCAGCCAGGGCCCGATTCACTCCGGTGATCCTGCCCTGGGTATCCACAATCATCAGGCCTTCCTGGATGGTATCGGCCACAGTCTTCCAAAAGGCGTCGAACTTATATCCGTGCATACGGTTCCCCATGTGTCCACAAAAAATATCCTCGGTTCCAGAAAATCTTCTGCAAGAGTCGTACATTTTCCTCCTTTACCCTGCAGGCCTGGTCAAAAATCAACTTTCATCCGTCGCTCCCTCTTCTTCGTCCCCCCCTTGAGGGCAAGGGCGACTTACCTGCGAGCCGGGCTCTTCCAGTAGGGCGGG
>JBNJII010000181.1:0-2726 GCA_051749205.1 Thermodesulfobacteriota bacterium
CGTGTCGTTGAATAGTGGGTCAAGTTTCGAAAGAAAATCAACATTACAAATTGCCTCTATATGGGACAGAACTTATAAGACACGGTACTAGGGGAAAGCTTTTCTATCAAAAGGGCGGGGCTTGGGGTCAAGCCCGCCCTACGCAAAAGCCCGGCTCGTAAGTAAGCCGCCCTTGCCCCCCAAGGGCAGGCCCTCTTCAGGTTCAAACCTTGTTTCATACGAGTGTTCAGCTTCAAAAGTCCTGATCCATGCGGATATTATACTTTGGAAACATATTGCTATTATCCAGAGACAGAGCACATCACCTGAAATTGTTGAAAATGGAAAGCAGAACCCAAAAGCCCTGACAGCCCAGGGATGAAGATTGCCTCCCGGATGGCTTTTTGGTACTGGAGAAAAGCTCAAAGGCATTTTACCCATTGATATTTTATACAGACGTGATTGAACAACCTGCCGTACAGTGCACACATCATCAGGGTCGACACACATGCAATTTCTTCATTGGTGGATGATTACTCTGCTCGGTATTTTCCAGCTCTACGCGGCTGGACATGCCCTTCTGTACAAACGCGACCCCAAGGCCTCCTGGGCCTGGATTGCCACCTGCATCCTCCTTCCACCTTTTGGGGCCATCCTCTACTTTCTCCTGGGCATCAATCGAGTCCGGACCAAAGCCAAACACTTGAAGTGGTATTGGCCTCTGGTCCATCTGGAGTTTCCCCCTGCATCGGAAGAACCCTGCACCCCTGCGGTGTATGCCCTGGCCAATATGGAAGGTGCCTCACCGACATTTCAACGCATTGCAGATATCTCGGAAGCTGTGACCAAGCGCCCGCTTTTATGCCGAAACAGCATCACTCCCTTATACAACGGAGAGCAGGCCTTTCCCAGCATGGTGGAGGCCATTGATGCAGCCACAAAGAGCGTCTATCTGTCCACCTATATATTTGAGACCAATGATACCGGGCAACGTATCATCCGGGCCTTGCAACGGGCCTGTCAACGCGGCATAGATGTCCGGGTCATTGTGGACGGGATTGGAGACTGCTACTCCTGGCCCAGAGCCAGCAAGCTCATGGAAAAGAAAAAGATACCCTGTACCCGTTTTGTGCCTGTGCACCTCTTCCCTCCCTCCGCATTCCTCAACCTGCGCAATCACCGCAAGATCCTGACTGTGGACGGAAAGACGGGATTTACCGGAGGGATGAATATAGGGGACCGACATCTGTTCGACAAGCTGGCCAAGGCCTCCCGGGTCCAGGATATCCACTTTCGATGTACCGGACCCGTAGTGGCCCAGATGGAACAGGTTTTCCTGGAGGATTGGGGGTTTTGTACCGGAGATGAAGATCTAGCTCCTTCTCCACCCCAACTTGATGCTTCAGGTCCGGCCATCTGCCGGACAATCACCGTTGGCCCCAACCAGGACCTGAACAAGCTGAGCATGATCCTGGTCGGGGCCATCTCCCAGGCCCAGGTAGATATTATGATCATGACCCCCTATTTCCTGCCCAACCGTGAGCTTATCGGGGCCCTCCAATCCGCGGCCCTGCGCGGGATTCAGGTCAACATTGTCCTCCCCGGAAAAAACAACCTGCCCTTTGTGCACTGGGCCACCCGGAACATGCTCTGGGAGCTTCTGCAGTACGGGGTCCGCGTCTTTTACCAACCCCCGCCCTTCAATCATTCCAAGCTCTTCTTGGTGGACGACAGCTATGCCCAGATCGGGTCGGCGAACCTTGATCCGCGCAGTCTGCGTTTGAACTTTGAGATGGTCGTCGAATTTTTCGACCAAAACCTTATCTCTTCCCTGACCCGTCATGTCCAGGACACAATCCAGATCTCCAAGGAAGAGACCCTGGAGCAGGTGGACAGCAGATCCCTCCCGGCCAGGGTCAGGGACTCCTTTTTCTGGCTCTTTTCACCGTACTTTTAAAGCAGATCTTTGGCCGCCTGCAAAATGGGCTCGTAATTTGGCTCCTCGGTGACTTCCGGAACAAGCTGTACATAACGAACGATGCGGGACTGATCCAGGACAAAGACCCCTCGAGCCAACAGGCGCAACTCCTTGATCAGGACCCCGAAATTCTGTCCCAAAGATGCCTCTTGATAATCGGAAACAGTCATCACCTGGTCCACACCGGCCGCTCCGCACCACCGCTTTTGGGCAAAGGGCAGATCCATACTCGCAGTGATGATCTTCACCTCGCTGCCCAGATTGGCCGCTTCGGTATTGAACCGTCTGGTTTCCATGTCGCATACCGGGGTGTCCAGGGAAGGAACAGTAGAAATGATAAGCACTTTGTGCTTGAAGTCCTTCAAGGTCACCGGACTTAAGTCATTATCAACCACCCGGAACTCAGGGGCCGCATCTCCGGTCTGAAGTTCAGGGCCGAGTAAGGTCAAAGGGCTTCCTTTCATAGTGATCACTTGTGGTCGTTCTTGCATAAGATCCTCCATTTCAGTATTCAGGTTTCAGCTTTGCCTCCGGCAAATCTGAAATAAATTTTTGCCCCAAAGCGGGCAAAAAAGAAAGAATGTGCCGGATTGATCACGAATGAAACGCCCGGATGTCCCCTCCGTCATTGCCCGGCCCGGACCCTTCGAATACACCGGGATCAGACTCACCGGGCAATCTAGTACTGCGTCTCAAAAATATTGCCTCAATTTTTGGCAATCGGTTCTATTTCATTTATAAGTTTATTAAATTCGAATATCGAAATCCG
>JBNJII010000182.1:0-2614 GCA_051749205.1 Thermodesulfobacteriota bacterium
AGCAGGCTGTTTTTTCCGCAGTCCCCCCGGCCATGGAGTCCGGATGTAGGGGCGAAAGATCTTTCGCCCTCTTTGTCTTGTTTAGTGCCGGGTCTTCAGCCGCCGCCACCAGGGGTGTCGGGTCTCCACCGCCTCCTCGATCCTGGGCAGGGCCTCCAGGGCCGCCTGTCGCCCGGATTCCAACATCTCGTCCAATCTGTGCATCTCGTTCCAGCCCACATCCTTGGTGTCCGGCTTAATGAGCACGTCTGCATTGGCTGCCTGGGCCCGGCAGAGGTAGGACAGGTTGATTTCTTCAGCCCGGATCATGATGTCCAGGGCGTTTTCTATGGGTGCCTGAGGATCGACTCTGGGAGGGACAGATACTGCAACCAGGACGTTTTCTTCCAGGTCATGGGCATACTTGACCGGTACAGGACAGCAGATGGCTCCGTCGCTGGCCCATGTTCCGTCCATGTCTACAGGGGGCAAAAAGCCGGGGATGGAGGAGCTGGCCAGGACGGCCTGAATGAGATTGCCGGTGCACAAGGGCATATCCTGTCCGGTGCTGATGTCTGTGGCCACAGCCACAAAAGGCAGGCGGCATTCCCGGAACTCCCGGATGTGAATAAGCATTTCCAGGCACTGGATGAACCGTTCCGGGGCAAGAAGGGACTTCCTGCTCTGGGCCATGTACATGGCCAGAGTGTCCCGGATGCGGCAGGTAATCTGGTCCCAAAAGCTGGAATTACGGCTGCCCTGGTGCATGAATTTGGAAAGAGCCGAGCCTTGGAATGTGTCGCTGGCTGTGAGCTCTCGGAAGCGCTGTTCCATGATATCCGCGTCCAGGGTTTCGGCAAACATGGCTCCGACAATGGCCCCGGCGCTGGTCCCGGCTATCCGGCCGATCTCATAGCCCTTTTCCTGCAAAACCTGGAGCACGCCGACATGGGCCAGGCCCTTGGCTCCGCCGTAGCTCAGCGCCAGGGAGATCTTGGGGGATGTGACTGACATGGAGGTTATTGTATGAGGTCCGACCTGTTCTGACAAGTATGGTTCTTTCTGAGCTGCATTGCCGAATGTATGGTTTGCTGCGTTGATCAAGCAAAAAGGGTGCGGATTGGATTGGAATCATGGCCCCTCAAATTTTGTCCTCGGCCGAAACCTGCGTACTGCTCGTCTGAGTTGGCGCAGGCCGTGTTTTGACGGTGCTGGTCCGAATCGCTGCTCGATATATAAGGAGACAATATTTTTCACCTCTGCCTCCAAGTCCGGTCGCAACCCACCCACCCGACGGCCCAGATCCAGCGGCCCTTCATGGGCCAGGGGCCGGATCCCGGCCTTGGCCAACTTTTTGCGAAACCGCAGGTAGGGCACTTGGACCGGATCCTGTTTTTTGCTCCCTAGGGTGAACATGACAGCAGCAAGGAAAAGCATAAAGGCCAGAAAAATCCCTATAGCAAGTCCTATGAGCTGGGGCAGGAGATCCTGGATATCGGCGTTCAGTCCCAGGGAAGCAAACAGCCCGGACTGTTTTCGATTTGAGTACCCAACCACCCATTCCCGCCAGTTGTAATTGACCGCGTTCCAGGTCATGTTCACTTGGTCCCAGGCTGTATGCACCCATCGAAGTCCTTGTATGTCCCGCCAGGGGCTCATAAAAAGTTCCGGATGGAGGCGGCGGATTCCCTGGTTTATGCGCTCCGAGGCCACATAGCTCGTAGGATCCACCCTGGCCCATCCACTTTCAGGCAGCCAGACCTCGGTCCAGGCATGGGCATCCGATTCCCGAACCAGGATGAATTCAGCCAGGGGATTGTATTCTCCGCCCTGATAACCGACCACGATCCGAGCCGGAATCCCGGCGGCCCGGGCCATCCAGGCTGCGGCCTGGGCGTAGTGTTCGCAGTATCCGGCTTTGGTGTCAAAAAGAAAGGCATCAATAGAGTCGGTTTGGGGCAGGGTCGGCGGGGAAAGGGTATAAGTAAAATTCTGATCCTGAAAAAACTGCAGGATTGCCTGCAATTTTTTCCTGGGGTCGGACTGGGCCGGAAACATTGCTTCCAGGGCCTCTCTGGTCCGGGGGTTGCTGTGGCGGTCAAGGGCCAGGCAGGCCCTGCGCTCGGACCCTGATAATGAGGGCCAAGCAAACTCAGGGACTGCGGTCAGATCATAGGCAAAGGTCTGGGTTATTTTGTCTTTGGCCCGCACAATGTGCCCAGGCAAAAGATACGTTCCTTTGGACGATTGGACAGGAACGTCCAGGGCCGGGAGCATTTTGGAATTGTGGGGCTCCAAAGTGATGCGCAGGTCAAGGCCTTGTTCCCTGTATGTATCAGACCTTAATCCCGGTCCCATGGAGCTTTTGTGTCCGCCTGAGGTCCATTTTTCCCCGTCATAGTCCTGAAGCACTGCTGCCCGCCAATAGAGTGTGTCCCGTTCAGGCGGTTTATCTTCAAACTCGGCTCGAAAGGCCGGGGCATTGGAAGGGATGAGCTGGCTGATGCTTCCCGGGGAGAGAGTGGAGCTCAGGCCCGTGCGGCCGGTGGATGGATTCTGGGTCAGACCGAACAGACTGCCCGGCAGCCTGGGAAAAAGGACAAAAAAGACCAGGGCCAGGGGCAGGGCCTGGGCC
>JBNJII010000183.1:0-2606 GCA_051749205.1 Thermodesulfobacteriota bacterium
GACCCGGCGCTTTTCCAGGGAGACCGAGAGCATCCGTCCCTGCTTCAAATCTGTTGCCACCTGGTCCAGGGATTGACGCAAGGCAGAATTCATGACCACGCCCTTGACGATATGCATGGCCGAAAGGATGGTCACCCCACTGTTCAAGAGGGTCCCCAGAGTTCTGGAGAATCTGGCTATCTCAACCTTGAGGATGATCTGGCCCACCAAGGGCAGGCGCAGCTTGACAGTATCCCACCACAAACGCCCGCCTGGAGTGCTCAGCACAGAGCGTATTCCAAGAAGGACCAGGGCTGCAAGCACAAGCAGCATCCACCCCTTGGCCTGCAAAAACGTTCCCGCTCCCAGCATGGCCTGGGTGAGCAGAGGAAGCTCCACTCCCATGCCGGAAAATATCTCCGCGAACTTGGGAATGACCACGGCCAGCATGACCACCACGGAACCCAGAGCGGTAAGACCCAGGATGCAGGGATAGATCATGGCCGAAAGCAGATATTCTTTGAGCTCCTGAACGCTGGTTAAGTACCCTGCCAACTTGGACAAGACCCCATCCAGAACTCCTCCGGCTTCACCGGCCCGGACCATATGCACAAAGACCACCGGAAACACCTTGGGGTATTGCTGCAGGGCCTGCCACAAGGAGCTCCCTTCCCGGATGTGATTGTGGATGTCCACGACTACCCGGCAAAAGGCCTTGTTTTCTGTGAGCTCCCCGAGCAAGGCCAGGCTTTTGTTCAAGGTGATCCCGGCATGGAGCATTATGGACAGATGTTCGGCAAAGAGAATAAGATCCTTGGTCCTGGCCGTGCTCTTGAGGTGAATTGAGGTATGGGCCAAGCGCTTCCACAGGCTTTCGCTCCTTCCTGGGGTCTTGCGGCCGGAAGGGCCCCAGAAAGGCTCTTTCTTTTTGTGTAGGCTCAGTCCCTGACCGGCAGGCACAATCTGGAGGGGGACAAGACCCTGGCCCTGCAGGTTGGCGGCAACCTCCGCTTCACTCTCACCGCTTTGCCTGCCTTCCTGCACCTTGCCGTCCGGGGTCACTGCCTTGTATGCAAATTCCATAACACGTCCGATAAAATTGGATACACTGCGGTTTCTCCCACTTTGGTCGCCTCTTGCCACTTGAGTTGAGAGCTGATACACAAGATCAGTCGCATCAAAGGCTCATCCTGTGACCTGCAAATGAAAGAAACGGCCGCATGCAAACCTTAGCTGTCATATTCGTCCTTGCTCTGCTGGGAACTCTGATCCTGACCCCATGGGCAACCGCGATCGGCAGAAAGTTCGGAGCCATGGATCTCCCCAGCCGGCGCAAAGTCCATGCCAGGCCCTGCCCTCGAACCGGGGGCATAGCCATCTATGTAACTTTCCTGCTCATTCTGGTTCCGTCTGTTTTGGTCTCCTCCCTTTCTGCCTGGGTCGAGCCCCATCAAGGCATGTACCTCATGCTGTCCGGTCTGAGTTTGGCCTTTGCAACCGGTTTGATCGACGACTTCGTGCATCTGCATTGTCTGCTCAAGCTTGGACTCCAGATCGCAGCCGCCAGCCTGGCCTATGCCGGCGGACTGCACATCGACCATTTCACCCTGCCCTGGCTGGACCTGGCTTTCGGGCCCCTGACCAGCTACGGCCTGACCCTTTTCTGGTTCCTTTTATTCATCAATGCAGTCAATCTCATCGACGGCCTGGATGGACTGGCCGGAGGGATCGTCTTTTTCGCCGCCTCCACCATGACCATACTTTTGGCCTGGCGGGGAGATATTGCCAATGCAGCCTGGTTCGCCATTATCGCCGGCTGCTGCCTGGGTTTTTTGCGCTACAACTTCAATCCGGCCACTGTCTTTCTGGGCGACGGGGGCAGCTACTTCCTGGGCTACGCCATGGCCGCCTTCTCCATTCAAGCCGATTTCAAGAGCCAAATGGGGGCTTCCCTGCTCATTCCGCTCATCGGCCTGGGCGTGCCGATGATGGACACCATTGTCTCCCCCATCCGCCGCTTTCTTTTGGGCAAGGGGGTCTTTTCCCCGGACAGCGACCATGTCCACCACCGCTTACTGCACAAGGGCCTGTCCACCAACCAGGCCATTTGGGTCCTCTACGGGATCAGCGTGGCCTTGTGCCTCTTTTCCCTGTATGTCGTCCAATTGCGGGACGCCCGGGGAGGACTGCTTCTGGTCCTTTTGGGATCGGCAGTCGTTTTGTTCATGTACAAGCTGGGCTACTTCAACCAGTTCAAAAACGGCAGTATCTCCAGATGGCTCCAAGACGTATGCTATGAGGCGGGACTCAGCCAGGACCGGCGAAGTTTTGTCAACCTGCAGATGGCCATCTGCGAATCCCATGACCTGATAAGCCTGTGGGAGAACACTTCCCGAGCCCTGGAAAAGTTTGAATTCGACCTCGGGGAAATGGTTCTGTTCACCAGCCCAGACGGGACCCAGACAGATCCGCGCTTTATCTGGACCAAAAACGGTTTCGATTATGAACAGATCGTAAGCATGTCCGGAACCATGAAGCTGGAGATGCCCCTTATCGGCACAAACGATCAGCTCCTGGGCATGTTGTGGCTGATTAAAGACATGCATAACACACATATGAGTCATTAT
>JBNJII010000184.1:0-2567 GCA_051749205.1 Thermodesulfobacteriota bacterium
ATTTAAGAAAAGAGGACCGGAGTCGTCTGTTCAGTTCTTATCTTCAAATGTCCGGTTTATCGAATATCGCAGTCAAAGATATAAAGCAAAAACAGGCAGTTCAGGCTCCCCTCCTTTTCAAGGAGGGGCAGGGGTGGTTGGATGATGACCATTACAGATGAAAGCTCATAAAAATAAAACCCAAGCAAGCGGTTAAGAGGGACCGGGCGGTCTGTGCCACTTTCAAAGATTTTCTGTGCACAAAAGTCCGGGCATTTGCTCGGATCTCAGTACCCGCCCAGCCCCTGAGTTCGGCCGTTCTCTATTCCCCGCCTTGGGCCACGGTGAAGCCCTTGGAAAAACCGCCGGTGCTGGCCGGAGTTCCGGCTATGCGGGCCAGGTAGGTTGATCCCAGGTCCTTGATGTGATCGCCCACATCGTCGAAGTAGTTCAGGTGCTCCTGCTCCTCGTCGATGATCTGCTCAAAGAGCTTGGCGGTGATGCTGTCCCCGTTGTCCCGGCAGACCTGGAGGAACTGATTGTAGGTGTCCACGGTGTCGTCCTCCAGCTTGGAGTCGTGGGCAAAGATCTGCTCCACGTTCTGGGCCTGCTGGACCTTTTGGGACGATCCGGCCACAGGCTCGCCGCCCAACTCCTTGATCCGCTCGGCAAACATCTCTGCATGGCGCATTTCATCAATAGCCACCAGCTTGATGTTTTTGGCCAGCTCTCCGTAGTCCATATCATCCAGGCCGTAGTGCTGATTCATATACTGATAGATGGCGTGCAGTTCCATCTCCCGGGCCTTGTTCAGGACTTCGATGACCTTGCCCCGCCGTTCTTCGCGTGATGCATCTGCCATGGGAACCTCCTCAGTGTTTTGGTTTGTCCGCTGTGCTTCATTCTCTTTGAGGTGAGCGGAAAGGTAGGATAGACCTGACTGCCTAGATAAGTCCTTTTGCCCCCTTGTCAACAGGATGGAGACCTCAGGCGGCTAAAAGAAAGTCCCGTCCCAGAATGTATCCTTTGTTTTGCAAAAAGGCGGATACCCGGTTGCCCATCCCCCGTTGCCCCACATAGGAGAGGCAGAAACTCCGGCCCGGCGGGGGAAGATCATTAACGGATATGACCCGCCGGCCTTGGATTTTCTGCCCGATTTTCCTGGCCTGGATATCGGCAAAGGCTGTAATTCGGATGCCTTCCTGCTCCAGGTAGCTGACCCGCTTTCTGCTTTCCCGGCCGGCGCCCAAAACCACAACCTCTGGATGGTGGGGATTGTGTCTGCTGAGCCATCTGGCCAGGAAAGGGCTTTTCAGGGCATGCATGGCAGACGGGAGGTAACGCGGGTCCAACCGGGAGAGGCGGGTGGGTCCGTCGCGCCAAATCAAGACCGGCTGCAAGATCTTGCCCATGCCCACCCCGTTCTCGGCCCAGCGCAAGACAAGTTCGTAGTCCTCTGGAAACGGACCTGACCTGTAGCCCCCGAACCGGGCGGCCACCTCATGGCGGAACATGAAGGTGGGGTGGGCCAGGGGGCACTCCACAAAACGGTGCAGGGCGCAGTCCTGGGCAGAGGTCAGGCTGTTGTGCCACTGGACATAGGCTGCTCGACCCGGGCTGGCTTCAGGTCCGTCCTGGTGGAGAACAAGGCCGCCGGTCAGCCCGATGTGAGGACTGATCTGCAGGTAATGCACCTGCTTTTCCAGCCTGTCCGGCAAAGAGATGTCGTCGGCATCCATGCGGGCTATGAATTGCCCCCGGGCCAGGCGGAGACCGTAGTTCAAGGCGGACACAATCCCGGCCTGCTCCAGACGCAGTATGCGCAGGCGGGGCTCGTCTGCTGCATAAGAGCGTAGGACTTCTTCGGTGTGGTCAGTTGATCCGTTGTTTACAGCCAGGATCTCAAAATCAGAAAAGGTCTGTTTCAGCAGGCTGTCCAGGGCCACAGGCAGGGTAGAGGCGCAGTTGTGGCAGGGAAGAAGGACGGATATCGTGGTCAAGGCTTGGTTTTCCGGGAATGTTTTGTTCTCAGCGCCGCCTCTGGCGGCTGTGTTATCCGTTATCTGTTCTTCGTAAGAACCCCCCATGCCCACAAAGCCGCAAGTTTGCTCACGAAGGAAACGCGCGGATGTCTCCCTCCGTCATTGCCCGGCCCGGACCCTTCGAATACACCGGGATCAGACTCACCGGGCAATCTAGGGGAAAGCTTTTCTATCAAAAGGGCAGGGCTTGGGGTCAAGCCCGCCCTACTGGAAGAGTCCGGCTCGCAAGTAGGATGCCAGGCAATCAATTGCAGCTTAAACGTTACTGCAAAATACAAATGCCCAACCTACAATTGAGTGCCGGCCTGGCCCTCTTCGGGGTAAGTTTCATGCGAGGTTGAAGAGGACCAAAGGTCAAGAGTCATACTCCCAACCACCCCTTCACCCCTCCTTGCCAATGAGGGGAGTTAAGAAAAGAGGACCACGGTCGTCTGTTTAGTCATGATCTGCAAACGTCCGGTTTGTCGAGTACCGCAATCTAAGATATACAGAAATCTCAAGCAGTTCAGGCTCCCCTCCTTTTCAAGGAGGGGCAGGGGTGGTTGG
>JBNJII010000185.1:0-2565 GCA_051749205.1 Thermodesulfobacteriota bacterium
TGTTCAGCCAGTTTCTGCTTGATGCTCTGGATGTCCCCTGATCCGTCCAACTCAATGTACTTGGTCTTGCCCTGCTTGGCCAGGTCTTTGAAAAAATAGGCCGCAGCCAGGGTCCCGTTCTCAGTGTCGTAATAGATATCATGGCGCTTGTCGATAGCCGCCTCATCCTGGTCATCAGAGCGGGTCTTGAGTTCGCCGCCGCAGACCCGGCACTTGTCGCCGTCCGGCTTGATGGCATCGATAAACACATTGTTGGGATGGTTGGGGTCATTGACACACAATCTCCGGCCCATGATCCGGTTCTTGGCCACCTGTCGGTCCAAGGTGATCTCAATCACATAATCCAGGCTCATACCGGCTTCCTGCAAGGCTTCCCACAGTTTTTTGGCCTGGACGATATTGCGGGGAAAGCCGTCCAGGAGCCAACCATTCTGGCCTTTTTCCTTCAATGTTTCCAGAACCATGGGTATGGTGATGTCGTCTGGAACCAATTCCCCTTTGTCGATGTATTCCTTGGCCTTTTTGCCCAGTTCAGTACCCTGGCTGATGTGTTCCCGAAAGATGGCTCCTGATTCGATGTGGGCCAGGTTAAGCTTGTCCTTGACCAGGGAACCCTGGGTTCCTTTGCCGCTGCCATTGGGGCCGAAAATCAAACAGTTCATGCGCATGACCTCCTTAAAGGAAATTTTTCACAAAGTCTTATCCCTGGAAGTCGGCGCTGTCAACTGCCGGTCGCGCTCCTAAATCCCCATCCTCTTCTGCACTTTTCAAAAAAATTATTGGCTTGCAAAAGATTCTCTGGCTTCAAAAAACCTAGGCCTTTTCCTGGTAGGGCTGGCCCTCTCCGAGGCCCAGCCTCTTCAATCTTTGAAAGCCGCCGGCCATCGGAGAGGCCCGGGCTAATAAAGCTCCATCCTCTTTTTTTGTCACGGCGCTCTCAGCTGGATGAGTAAAAGGGCCGGAGCCCCAAGAGCGGACGTTACGAGGGAGGACCATCGTAACGAAGAAAATTCAGATAAGGCACTATACCCTCCCCAGTGCAACCGCGTCTCTGAGCTCTTCTGCAGCCTGTTTGGGAGAATCAGCCCCGCAGACGGCGGATACAACAGCTATGCCATCGGCACCGGCCGCAATGATCTGAGAGGCGTTGTGGGCATTGATTCCACCAATCCCCACAGCAGGAATATGTTTTGTGTGGCACAGCAAAGCGAGACCATCGACGCCCAGGACCGGTTTGCTGTCTTTCTTGGTCTGGGTGGCGAAAACCGGGCCCATGCCCAGATAGTCCACAGGGAGGGTCTGGGCTTCCTGGAGCTGGTCTTCGGTATTTATGGACAGCCCCAGGATGCGGTTGGGGCCGATAAGGGGACGGACATCCAGGGGATGCATGTCATCCTGGCCGACATGCACGCCGTCGGCGCCTACGGCCAAAGCAACACCCACCCGGTCGTTGATGATCAAGGGGATGTTTTGCCGGGCCAGAAAGTCCTTTATTTTTTGGGCCAAAGCGACCAGGTCTCGGGTAGGCATGGTCTTTTCCCGGAGCTGAACAAGGGTCACTCCGCCCTGCACCGCCTGGTCCAGGACAGTGAATACATCCCGGACCTTACAGTCGTTCTGGCTGATAACCAGATACAGGGAGTAGTCGATGGGAGGTGGCATAGGAATATCCCTCTTCGCATGAAACGATCTTTTACACCGAAAAGGCATAGCCCGGCACTCACTTGCAGGCCAGGCTTTTGTACTTTCCAGAGACGTTCAAGCTGCACGTGAGTGCCGGGCGGCCTGGTGGCTCTGGCTTTTCCGGGTAGGGCTGGCCCTCTCCGAGGCCCAGCCTCTTTGATCAACGCACTCCCGGCTACTGGGCCCCGCCCTCTTCATACCATGTTTCTTTCTCGATCAAACTGGCGGCCGCCGTCAGAGGCGGCGCTCGTATGAATCCAGAAAGAATATTCATGCCTCGCTCTGCTCGGCCTTGTGGGCGAAGAAAAGCTTCGCCCCTACGAATTCATCCACGGCTGGGGTAACAGCCGTAGGGGCTGACCTTGCTTGCCTGAAATTTGATTCCTTTAGGGTATTTCACTGGGTATCCGCCCAGGTACAAGAGGGCGAATAATTATTCGCCCCTACATGCTGATCCGTACGTTTCATAATTGATCAACCCGGCAAGTTTCCCTTTTTTGCCCGCTTTGGGGCAAAAATATCTCAGATTTGCAGGAGGCAAAGCTGACACCTGAGAACACAACTACCGCTGACCTGAGGCGTCCTCTGTTGACAGGTTATCTACCGGGTTCTAGAGTACATGCCAAGCTTTTCGATATCAACAATTGTGCTCAGCCCATTGTTGCAGAGTTTTTTGTATCTCCAGAAATAAAATGTCAAGCGTGGGAGGCTGATACTTGATCCGTGTGTTTATTTTGTGCGCCTTCATCCTGGTCTGGTTTGGAAATGAGGCCTGGGGGGAAGAAACCCGGCTTTTGGACCTCCGGCTTGGTGTCCATGCAGGGGCCAGCCGGGTGGTCTTTGTCTGCCAAGGCTCCCGGCCTCAGGGTACAGGGCCGTTAT